>JAWKTI010000001.1:610072-915108 GCA_041399155.1 Zavarzinella sp. | reverse complement strand
AATTCCCCAGTGTCTACCAGCTCAAACAGAATGTGGTGAAACCAATCGACCAACCGCTGCATGCCACTGGTCACATCGCCATCATGCACGGCAATCTGGCACCTGAAGGTGCGGTGGCCAAACTGGCAGGGTTGAAAGTTTACAAGATCACTGGACCTGCCAAGGTTTTTGATGGAGAGGAAGCTTGTTTTGAAGCGATCCAGTCCCGCAAGATTGCTGCAGGCGACGTGGTGGTCATTCGTGGCGAAGGCCCGGTCGGTGGGCCTGGGATGCGGGAAATGCTCTCGATTACGGGTGCTCTGATTGGTCAGGGATTGGGAGACTCCGTCGGGCTGATTACCGATGGTCGCTTTTCCGGTGGCACCCACGGCCTCGTGGTGGGCCACGTTTCACCAGAAGCATGGGTCGGTGGACCGATTGCCCTGCTGCAGGACGGCGATCAGATTACCATTGATGGTGAAGCCCAAACCCTTACGGTGCACCTTTCTGACGAAGAATTGGCCAACCGCAAGGCGACATGGCACAAACCACCCTTGCGTGTGGAACGCGGTGTGCTGGCGAAATATGCCCGAACCGTGCAATCGGCCTCTCAGGGTGCGGTCACTTCCTGATCTAAACTCAATTTTGTGGGAAAAAACGACCCACCTCAAGTCTAAATATGTCAGCGTTAAGATTGTTAATCGCAAGCAAATGATCAATCAATAGTTGATATGTAATTGAAATTGTCCGCAAATCTGATTTTTCTAACAGTTTCCAGAGGTCGTCTTACTCTTCACCACTTTTCGGTTCTGTGGGGTCAAGTGATTCGCGAAAGCGGTAGCCCACGCTGCGGACTGTTTCGATCAAATCCAGTGCGGTGGGTTCGATATCGGTCAGTTTTTTTCGCAGGGTTTTAATATGTACATCGATGGTGCGTTCCAGCACGATCGAACCTTCGCCAATCGCGGCATCCATCAGTTGCAGGCGAGTAAAGGCCCGCCCTGGCTGGCGCAACATGCACTCCAGCAGTCGAAATTCGGTGGGAGTCAGGTCCATCGGTTGTTCGTGAAAGGTCACATGGTGCCGCACCCGATCAATTCTGACCCCCAGGTGGTCCATAATGTCGCTGACAGGTGGGATGGTGTCATTCCGCCGCATAATCGCTTTGACACGCTGCAGCAGCACTTTGTTGCTGAACGGTTTGGTCACGTAATCATCCGCACCAGTTGAAAATCCTTCGATCTGGTCCGATTCCTCGGAGCGTGCGGTCAACATGATCACCGGAATGCCGGAAGTCGATTCGCCCGACTTCAGTTGGCGACAGACATCGTAGCCACTCATCCCGGGGAGCATCAAATCGAGCAGAATGACATCGGGAACAATCGCCTGTGCTTTTCGAAGACCTTCAGTTCCATCTTTGGCACTGTGTGTTTCATAATCTTCGCGGTTGAAGTACCACGTTAATGACTGCACAAGCCCTGGTTCGTCTTCAATAATCAGGATTTTCGACTTTGGCATAAGTAAATACCTGTACTAATCCTTTCCAATCGCATCCGGGCGATGTTTCACGATCTCACCTTCCACCAGGTAGATGACATCTTCCGCAATGTTCGTAGCATGGTCCGCAATCCGTTCCAGGTTGCGGGTGGCGGCAAATAACTGCATCCCTGGCTCAATATGATCGGGGGATTGCTTCATCAGCCGCATCAGTTCAACAATCATATCATCATTATAACGATCCGCCTCATCATCCATCCGCACCACGCGACGTGCGAGTTGCTGATCGAGATTGACGTACGAATCGAGTGCCTGCCGCACCATGGATGTGCATAAATCGGCCATATGCAGCATTTTCGGTGGGATCTCCATGGAGGCGGATTTCACACTGATTGCCACTTCGGCAATGTGGCGTGCCAGATCGCCCATCCGTTCCAGATCGGTGCTGATCATGAAAATACTGGTGATACGTCGAAGATCGGTAGCCACCGGCTGGTGCAGGGCCAGAATTTTCAAACAGTCTTCCAGCACATGGTTCTCCATGGCATCGATCTGCTCATCGCCATGGATTACCTCTTCCGCCAGTTTCTGATCGCGGTCGGACAGACTTTGGACACTCTTGGAAATGGCATCTTCAACCATGCTGGCGAAGCCCACGATTTCGCGTTGTAACTGTTCCAGATCCCGCTGCAAATGCTTTGACATCGATTCCCTCCCTCCCCGAATCAACCGAAACGACCAGTAATGTAGTCTTCGGTTTCCTTTAAATTCGGTTTAGTGAAAATCTGCGGGGTGCGACCGCTTTCTACCAGCCGACCTTCATAAAAGAACGCCGTATAATCCGAAACGCGGGCTGCCTGCTGCATATTGTGGGTAACAATGATGATTGTGTAGGCTTTTTTCAGTTCTTCCGTGATCAGGTCTTCAATTTTGGAAGTGGACTTCGGATCCAGGGCACTGGCGGGCTCATCCATCAACAGAATTTCCGGATCGGTGGCCAGGGCACGGGCAATACAAAGGCGTTGCTGCTGCCCACCGGAAAGTTCCAGTGCGGATGCGTGCAGGCGATCTTTCACTTCGTCCCAAAGAGCGGCCTGTCGCAGACAGCGGGCAACCGTATGGTCAAGCAGATCGCGATCCCGCACTCCTGCAACACGTGGGCCATACACCACATTCTCATAAATTGATTTGGGAAACGGGTTCGATTTCTGAAAAACCATCCCCACCCGTCGACGGAGATCCACCAGATTGGTCTGGGAGCCATAAACGGGCACGCCATCCAGATCGATGCGACCTTCCACGGTACAGCCATCTATCAGGTCATTCATACGGTTTAGCAATCGTAAGAATGTCGATTTGCCACAGCCCGATGGACCGATCAGTGCCAGTACCGAGCGTTCCGGTACGGTCAGGTTGATATCAAACAGTGCCTGTTTGCCCGGGTACCAGAAATTGACCTTCTCGCAGACAAATTTGGCCTTGGCTTCCGCCAATTCCGGCACCACAGCGGTGTTGTTGCCACGTTGGGTGAAGATATCCGAAAAGATAACAGTCACTCGCCACCTCAGTTGCAATCCAGCAACATTGCTAGTTTACGTATTTCAGACAGAGCAATTATGTGAGTTTCATGAAGTTCCGACCAATTCTGAAATCGGAAAACAGACCCGAAAGGTGGTGCCGACCCCCAATTGGCTTTCCACATCCACCTTTCCCTGCATTGTCTGTACCAGATTTTTGACAATCGACAGCCCCAGGCCAGTCCCACCCAGTTCGCGGGAGCGTGCCTTATCCACACGGTAGAACCGCTCAAAGATCCGTGGCAGGTCGCGTGCGGGGATTCCGGGGCCGTTATCCACCACCCGAATTACCGCAAACCCTTGCTGCTGCGACAGTTCCAGCCGAATCTTACCACCCGCCTGCGTGTATTTGACCGCATTGTCGACCAGGTTATCGATAATTTCCTGCACTGCATCCTCATCGCCCCAGATGGACAATGGGCTGGTGGGCAATTGCTCCTCAAACTGCATATTTTTTGCCAGTGCCCGCTGCGTATGACGCTGGCGACAGGAATGCACCACACTGACCAGGTCCAGTCGCTTGAATTCGAACGTTTCTTCACCAGACTGAATACGGGCAAGGCTGATCAGGTCGAGAATCAGTTGTTCCAGTCGATTTGCCTGATCGTCCAGTTGCATCAGAAACATGTTGCACGCATCTGGTTCATCTTTAGCACCATCCTGCAGTGCCTCGACGCACGCCTTAATCACTGCGAGTGGGGTCTTCAGTTCGTGGGACACGTTGGCCACAAAATCCTGTCGCAGTCGTTCCAGTCGACGCAATTCGGAGGTGTCGTGCAACACCATCACTACGCCGGGGGCATCATCGGGTGGCAACAGAGCAATGTAGGCGGTCAAAAATCGGGGATTCAACCCACGGATGTCGATATTTTCACGGCGGGGCTCTTTTGATTGCCACACCCCCGCCACTGCGGTTGCCAGGGCGGGAATCCGCACGACTTCCCAGATCAGGCGATCAACCGTGCCGATCGGATCGAATTCGAGCATCCGGCCAGCGGCACCATTCGCAAATTGGATCCGCTGTTCCTGGTCAATCGCAATCACGCCTTCAATCATCCCACCCAGCAGGGTGCGAAGCTGCTTACGGTCGTTTTCCAGCGTTTTAAACTGTACTTCAATCTGGTCACTCATCAGATTGAAGGTGGTGGCCAGTTGTCTGGCTTCGCTCCACGGTCCACCCAGTACCCGGTACTGATAATTCCCTTCCGCAAGTTGTAACGCCCCCGCTTTCAGGTCGGAAAAGGCGTGTTTCATCATCCGGTTAAGTATCCACGCGGGCAGCAGCGACAACAGGCCGGACAGAACAATTATTGGCAGGGTTTCAGTAAAAAGTTCCGGGTACCAGCGACCGTGCACCGATTGCAGCACCACACCAGCAATAATCGTGGTGACACAGATCGAAAAGGCCACGAAGGTAATCAGCAGACGCCAATACATGAGAAACCTGAGTTAGTCAGCCCGACTGGCACTGACCAATCGGCGACCGGAAGCTAGGCGTATACATATGTTCATTACAAGAACAAAGGTCAGCAGTACGAATGCGGCGGCCCACGCCTGTCGCTGGAGGTCTGGCGAAGAATCCAGTGCATAGGTATAGATGTAGTATGGCAGAAATGGTGCCTTATCCGTCAGTCCATTCGGCCAGAATTCAGAACCATTCGCAGTCATCAACAATGGGGCAGTTTCCCCCGCAATCCGACCGGAAGCCAGCAGAATACCAGTCACAATTGCAGGGAGTGCAGCGGGTAAAATGACCCGCAACACCGTCTGATAGCGGGACGCACCTAAAGCGTAACTCGCCTGCCGAAGGGAACCAGGCACCAACCGCATCGATTCCTCCGCAGATCGGATCACCACTGGCAGCATCATGATCGCCAGAGCCACCACTCCAGACCAGGCGGAAAATCCAAACATCCGCGACGCCTGCAAGGGTGTGTAACCGAACAGATCAACAATCCAGGTGGGGCTGACGCACATCGAGTAAACAAATACCCCGATAATAATCGATGGGATCCCACCCAGAATTTCGGCAATAAATCTCACTGGTTTTACCAGCCAACTGCGATGGTACTCGTGCAGGTATATCGCGGTACACAAGGCAATCGGGACGGCGACGATCGTAGCGAGAGCAACCATGATTCCGCTGTAGACAATTGCGTGCAATAACCCCCCATTGGCGGGTAACTGCGTAAAGAAGCTCCAGTTGAGTGCATTCACCCCTTTCACGCAGATATAGCCGAGAATTAAGAACAGTGGCAACACCGTCAAAAAGGTCATGATGCTGAGAACAACCGTCATGATTTTGTTGATCACTGCTGCACGGTGACGTGCCTTGGCAGAAAATACCAGTTTAGTGTGGGTGCCATCCGCGCCCGCCTGCAGAGTAATCGGGCTGAACTTGCGGGTGATTCTTTTCGGATTCGACATCCGACGCACCAGCAAGCGGGCAATCACGTTCATGGTCACGGTGATCAGCAGCAGGAAGAGACCCATTGCAATCAGTGCAGAAACATGGTGGTCGGAGCTGGCCTCGTTCAACTGATTGGCAATCACAGACGCCATCGAATCACCGGTCGCCGTTAGTGCCACTTTAATGTGGCGAACATTTCCAATCAGCATGGTAACGGCCATGGTTTCGCCAATTGCTCGCCCCAATGCCAGGAAACAGGCAGCAATAATCCCTGGTCTGGCGTATGGCAGTGCTACGCCCCAGATCATCTGCCAGCGACTTGCCCCCAGTGCCAGCGATGCCTGGCGTTGGGCGGAGGGCACCGCCCGCAGCACATCGAAGCTGATAGCAGTAATATAAGGTAAAATCATGATTGCCAGAATAATACCAGCAGCCACGATTCCTTGACCCGATGATCTGCTTTCAAGGCCTAGAGTTTCATAAAGTGTGTTCAGATAAGGGGACAGAAATTTCAGACCCCAGAACCCATACACAACGCTGGGGATCGATGCGAGCAGTTCCACCAGAAAACTGGTGATTTTTCGCACCCCTGGGCTGGCAATTTCGGACAGGTACGCCGCCGCACCCACGCCGAATGGTACGGCAAGCAGCATCGCAATCAGCGAACTGGCCAACGTGCCGTAAACAAATGTCCAAATCCCATATTTCGGTGGGTCAGGATTGGGATCCCAAGTAGTACCGGTAAAGACCTGGTATTTGCTCGCATTCATCAACAATGGCCAGGAATCCCGAACCAGCATCACCACCAGCAGAAACGCGATCAGAATGATGAAAATCGCACACGACTGGCAAATGAATCGAAAAATCAGATCGCCCAATTTGCCCGTGGTCTGAGCAGCACCCGCAGATGGCAGTGGGTGGGGATCTTGTGATTTAGGGCTGTAGTAATCATCCGAATCGCGAGAACTGCTCATTTTGGTGCGTCTGCCTCCCAGTGGCATTGCTCAGGCAGGATTATTCAGCAACCATTTCATCCAGTCGAGCACCAATTGCCTTTTGCAACGGTGCTGGCAGAGGTGCGTAATGTAATTCTGGTGCAAATGCCTGGCCTTCGGTGGTTGCCCATTTCAGGAAATCCCGCAGGGGGGTCAGAATCTCTGCAGGCTGCTTTTTGTAAAGCACCGCAAAGCTCATCCCACAGATGGGGTAAGCAGCATCCGCATCCACGTCAGTGAGTGCATAAGTCAGTTTGTGCAGAGCATAGTTACCGGTTTGTGGCAGGCTCATTGCGGCTTCGGCAGCAGCAGACACTGCTTCCGGAGTGGGTTGTACTGCTTTGCCTTTGCGATTAATCAGGCTCGCGGTGGGCAATTTGCTTTCTTTGGCATAGCTAAGTTCCACATAACCGATGCAGTTCGGGTTACGGGTAACGTGGCCAGCGATCCCACCGTTCCCTTTCTGACCGAGGCCCACTTTTGGCCAGGCGGGCAGTTTATTGGCACCAATTTCCGCACCAAAGGTGCTGGGGGCTGCTTTCGACAGATAATCGGTGAAAATGAACGTGGTACCACTGCTTTCAGCACGATAGACCGGCACAATTTCCGATTCCGGCAGTTTCGCACCAGGGTTCAGTTTGGTAATTGCAGGATCGTTCCAGCGGGTGATTTTACCCAGATAGATTGCCGACAGGACGTTCCCATCCAGCTTCAGATCGCCGGTAAAGCCTTCCAGATTGTAAATAATCGCCACTGCAGCCATCGTGGTGGGAATGTGCAGGACTTCACCATTCATTTTCGTAGCGGCATCCAGTTCACTTTGCTGCATCGGTGCGTCTGAACAGCCAAAATGCAGTGTGCCTTTCGTCATATTCGTGATGCCGAAGCCAGAACCGTTCGACTGGTAATTAATTTCAATAACGCCCTTGTTCTTCCGGTCCGCACTCCAGGCCTGCATGATCGGGTTGACGAAGGTTGCCCCGCCACCTTCCAGTCGCTTGACTGGTTCCACATTGGTTTTCGAGTCGGAACTGCAGCCGTACAGAAATGCAATGCCTGTCAACAGAAATGCGGCACCCACAGAGCGCACCAGCAGGCGGGTATTCACGGATTGTGAAAACATATTCACTATTCCCAAAAAAGAGGAGAGCAAGAGTCTACAATCTAGTTGTATAGCCCATCTTCACAATTCAGCGTGCAGGAATCGCGATGAATGTGTGAAGATTGTGTGAAGAAAAACTCCAATCGCTTCAGGTGGCAACTTTCAAGGCACCGTTTGACCGTCGCTGACCAGGTTTGCGGGGCTGGCAATGCTTTCGTTGCCCGTAATCGGTTGCCAGGCAGTTGCCCCAAGTCTTTTGTATTCAAGGACTTGCGTTGTTTTACCATCCCCCCGCCCCGGTTTGGCCAGCACCCGGACTGCTTTCCCGCCTTCAATCAGATAAAATGAGAGTTCCTCATTAATTTTAATGAGTGCGGACGACGGCACCGCCCATTGTGCGGGCAATGTGACTTTCAGTGCGGCATGCACATACATGCCGGGCCGCAATTCCTGTTTGCCGTTGCTGAGGTCCACCTCGGCACGCAGCGTGCGGGAACTAGGTGCCAGTGACCATGAGGTGCGTGAAATTTTACCGCTGACGGTCTGCTGATTGGGCAGCCGAATGTCGATTTCTTGCCCCACTTCCACCAACCCGGCATCATTTTCAGGGAAATGAAACACCACACGAACAGGATCGACGCGGGCAATCGCAAAAACTCCTTGTTTGGCATCCGCCTTCACAAAATCCCTGCGGTTGATCGTGCGGCGAGTGATGATACCATCAAAAGGTGCCCGGATGGTGGTGTATTTTCGCATTGCATCGGCCCGCCGTGCATCACTCTTTGCCACATCCACGTGGGCTTTCGCTGCCGTGATATCAGCAATCGCTTTTTCAAAATCGGCATCCAGTTTGTTGACCATTGCCGCAGACGATTTGACTTTGGCCTCCGCTTCCGCCAGATTTGCCTGGGCTGCTTTGAATTGATTCAACGTTTCGTCGCGTGTCTGACTGTCAATGACACCGTTGGCAACCAGTTTTTCCACGCGGGCATACTCAGATTCCCAACGTTCGAAAAGTGCTTTACTTTTCTGCAGCGATGCCGAAGTTTCGGCCAGAATCGCACGCCCGGAATCTACACCGGCTTTCGCAGCCTCGGCAGCCTTCTCTGCCTGGATCACGTGGGCCTCCGCCTGAACTACAAAAGCCGTTTTCTGGATGAAATCTTCTTCCACTTCTGGAATATCCAGTTCAGCCAGAATCTGGTTTTTCAGGACTTTGCTGCCAATATCAATCGTCAGATCGTGGCTGGATGCTTCTTTTTTGTTTGGATCTTCAGCCAGTTTACCCACAAAACCCGGTAATTTGGCGTGCAGCTCGATTTCTTCATACGCTTCGATGGTGCCAGGTTGTTCCACCAGACGCACAACTGCTTTTTTCTCTGGCCGCACCGTGGTGATTTTTCCAGCTTCTGTAGGTGCTACCGCCACCGGGGGTTGTTTTTTACAACCACTTGTCAGCAAAGGACTTAAAAAAATAAACAACAAGCTATATAACTTCCGAGGCATTGTTAGTGACCTCCCTGATTCGAAATTCCAGTGGCAGTGTAATAACGTGGGCTGGCAGGATCAAACGGGCTGAGCGATGCTGATTGGCGGGAGGCCCCGTGCATGATCATGCCGAAGGCAGCCGGCAGCACAAACAGCGTGGTTAAAGTTGCAAAAAACAACCCACCAATCACCGCACGGCCCAGTGGGGCCACCTGGTCGCCACCTTCACCGATTCCCAACGCCATTGGCACCATTCCCGCGATCATTGCGGCACTGGTCATGATGATTGCCCGCACCCGTCCGCGGGCACCTGAAATACCAGCCTCCAGTGCCGATTGACCTTCCATGCGTGCCCGCTCTGCAAAAGTGACCAGCAGAATCGCGTTCGCTGTGCCCACCCCGACGGCCATGATGGCACCCATGAACGATTGCAGGTTAATCGTGGAACCGGTGAGCAGCAACAGCCCCAGCACACCCACCAGAATGGCGGGCAGTGGGATCATGGAGATCAACGCCAGCCGAAACGATTGAAAATAACCAAACAACAGCAGGAAAATAACCACCACAGCGATAATCAGCCCCTGCAGAATCCCACTGAAGATTTCATTAAATGGGTCTACCTGACCACGCACCGCGACGGTAACCCCCTTCGGTGGGTCACCTGCTGCCTGAATTGCCTTGCTCACTTCACTGGCCATCGCACCCAGATCGGAATCGGCGAAATTGGCAGTCAGTGTGACAATCCGTTTCATGTTGTATCGGTCTACTTCCCCAGGCATGGTGCCTTCCTGCACTTTGCCGATGTCCCGCACCAGCACATTCTGATCGGTGTGGGACAGTACAGGCACCAGTTCCAGATCTTTCACCGAATTGACCAGTGCGTTGGGCACTTCCACCTGCACCTGATAACTGACGCCCGATTTGGGATCTCGCCAGTAGTTGGGCACCGTAAAGCGGCTGGAAGATGTAAACGGCGTGACCGCACGTGCCACATCTTCGGCAGTCCCACCGGTATTTGCGAGGCGTTCGCGGTCAATTTTCACTTCAACGGTGGGGTAATCCAGTGGCTGAGAAAACTGTAAGTCCTTTAACGAGCCGATCATAGCCATTTCCTGCCGAATCTTTTCCGCGTGGGCTCGATTCGCATTCACATCGGAACCTGATACCTGCACCTCGATTGGTGTCTGGGCACCAAAGCTCATCACTTCGTTGACAATATCTGCTGGTTCAAACGACAATTTCAGTCGACTGGCCCGGTCGTTCGCTTCAACAGCCGGCACCCCTTCCGCAATCCATTTCTTTGCGGTCCACTCCTGCAGGTGGGTGGGGAGCTTTTCCCGCAGGCGGGCTTTCAGCTCTTCCACCGATACGCTACGATCTTTAATCGCAATCCGGATTGCCGATTCGTGCGGCCCACCCATCCAGAGATACACACCATTAATGGGATAGGCGGAATGCACCACGCCCACGTAACCCAGCGAGATTTCAACCTCCCCACAGGCGGCCTTCACTTCTTCATTGATGTAGCGAAGGGCTTCCTGAGAAATTGCTTCGGTTTGTTCAATCCGTGTGCCGGTGGGTGCCCGCAACCGCAGTTGAAACTGTCCCGCATCCACCTGGGGGAAAATATCGGTGCCGATAGTGCGACCAAAGAACAGCGCCAACAGCACCGCACCCACCAGAAACGCAGGCACCAATACGGTGCGGAGTGATTTCAGCCGTTCCAGCCAGCGGGAATAACCTGAAAATTGCTGCCCACCTTCGCTTTCGGCCTGATGGGGCCTGGCTTTCAGCAACCAGATGGCGATGACAGGTACAAAAGTACTCGAAAGCAGATAACTGGCAATCATTGCGAAGGCCACCGCCAGTGCCAATGGCAAAAACAGCCCACGTGCGGCACCTTCCATCAGAAATGCGGGGATAAACACCGCCAGAATGCACAACATCGCCAGTAAACGCGGGATTGCCGTTTCGGTTACTCCGTGCCACACTGCTAACGCCAAGGTGGGCTGTTTTTGGTATTGCGAATGGATATTTTCCACCGCCACCGTAGCTTCATCGACCAGAATGCCCACCGCCAGTGCCAGCCCACCCAGGGTCATCAGGTTGATCGTGTGGCCACACAGCCACAGGCCAATCAGTGCGGCAGCAATCGCCAGGGGAATGTTCAACACCACCACCAGCACACTGCGCCAATCCCGCAGAAATACCAGCACCATCAGGCCCACCAGACCTGCTGCCAGCAAACCTTCTAAGGCAACCCCACGGACGGCATTGGTCACATAAGGTGACTGATCCATTTCAAAGCTGACTTTGATATCGTCTGGCAGTTCTGCCTGCATTTTCGGCAGGTTTGCTTTCACGCGGTTCACTACATCCAGGGTGGAGGCATTGGCCCGCTTCGTAACCAGAATATAAACCGCACGCTTCCCATTCACCAGCGCATAACCTGTGGCAGTGTCGCTGGCATCTTCAATCAGTGGCTGACCTGTCACCGGATCGCGTTTCACCACGTCACGCAGAAAGACCCCGGGCTTTACTTCGATCGTGCCTAATTCCGAAGGTTGCAGCACCAGCGCATTGGTGGGCACCAGGGGCATTCGTTCCTGTATCCGGATCTGTCCTGATGGTGCAATCGAATTGCCTTTGGTCAGAGCATTGACCACATCATTGGCAGACAAGCCATACGAACGGAGTCGTTCGGGGTCCGCACGGCAGACAATGGTGCGTTGACTGCCACCAAACGGTGGGGGTGCAGAAACCCCTTCAATGGCGGCAAACATCGGCCGCACCTTGAACAGTGCCTGATCCTGAATCTGGCCAATTGTTTTGGTATCGCTGGACATTACCAGAAAGCCCACCGGAACGCTTCCGGTATCAAACCGCATAATAAACGGATTGACGGTGCCAGGCGGCATAAATGCCCGACTTCTGTTGACATAGCCCACGGTTTCGGCCATTGCCTGAGCCATATCGGTGCCAGGGTGGAAGTGCAGCTTCATCAGCGATACCCCCTGCACATTTTTCGATTCCACGTGGTGGATGCCGTTGATGTACAGGAAGTGGTATTCGTAATAATTGGCAATGAACCCTTCCATCTGCTGGGGGTCCATCCCTCCGTAAGGCTGGCAAACGTAAATCACTGGCAGATTTAAGGCGGGGAAAATATCCACCTTCATCCGATAAACAGCAAACGCACCCGCAGCGATCATCCCTGCAACGAATACGACGACAGTGATCGGACGGGTCAGTGCCCACTGAATAGGGTTCATGGTGCAATAATATTGTTGCTAAAGCGCCTATCTTAACAGAGAAGCATTCAGAAAAGTTGCGAAAAAAAATTATGAAGCTGATTTTAGCCATTATCCAACCATCACGACTGGAAATTGTGAAAGAAGCATTAAATCAGGTGGCAGTCTACCGCCTGACGGTGGTGGATGTATACGGGTTCGGCCGCCAGAAGGGTCAGTCGGAAGTCTTTCGTGGGCATGAAGTTGCGGTAAATATGGTGCGTAAGGTGCAGCTTCAGATTGCAGTAAATGAAGACTTTGTAGAGCCCACGGTGAATGCGATTGTGCAGGCAGGCCGGACTGGCACCGATGGCCGGGTAGGAGATGGGAAAATTTTCATTTTGCCCATGGACGACTGTGTCCGCATCCGCACCGGCGAACGTGGCCCCGAGGCGATATGAGACATTTGTGCAAGCGTTCATGTATTTGACGTATGACGGGAATTTCTGAAAGAGATCGCACGCAAAGTCGCAAAGACGCAAAGTTTCGATTGAAATTACCCACAGTACGAGATTTTTCTCCAGACGGTTGAGTAACAAACGTCATTCCCTTAGGCGGGAATCCAGGGCTAACATTCGAAGTTGATCCAAGAAACTGCCCCACTGAAATCGTCATTCCCGCGGAGGCGGGAATCCAGGGCAGTATACTCGAACTACAATCAGTTAACCGAAACACCACGAAAACCGTCATTCCCGCGTAGGCGGGAATCCAGTGTGCTTCACATGGTAATTAAGAAACATTAGTGCACAAATCATTCCAATCCGAATTGTCTTTCTCAATCAAATTGTTCCATCGTTGAGTAGCTTCTCGCCTTCGCGGGAATGACGCTTTCTCGTAAGGTGCGTATGCCTGGATGCCGCATTGGGGTCTTCGACTGTAGCTTCCCGCATTCGCGGGAATGACGTTGCCTGGGTGCCAGTGCGGTGGTCAACTTCATCCTAGGAGATACAATCTGGCTGCTGTAAGATTTACCAAAGTAGAAACTCTGTGAAGTTTGAAGCAACCTCAAGTCCTCTCCTCGCCCCAAAACACCCTAACGGGTGAAGGTGTAGCATGTCGAGTGCGATGCAGAATGAGAACCCATAACAATGATAGACCTTCACTATTTCCCTGAACCGGCATTTCACCAGGAGAGGTTGATATGGGCCGATTGGCTGGAAGATCATGATCTCCCCGACCAGGCTGCCCAGGTGCGAGCACAGTCTTGGGCGGCCTTAGCCAATGGCGAGTTAGCAGTTCTCACGGGGCACACGGACTATGTGTATGACGTAGCGTACAGCCCGGATGGCCAGCGGATCGTCACCGGCAGCAAAGACGAAACCGCGAAGCTGTGGGACGCCGACACAGGCAAAGAACTTGGCACCCTGACTGGGCACAGAGGCAGTGTGAATAGCGTAGCGTTCAGCCCGGATGGCAAACGGATCGTCACAGGAAGCACAGACGATACCGCGAAGGTGTGGGACACCGACACGGGCAAAGAACTCCGCACCCTGACCGGGCACACTTATATTGTGGAGAGCGTGGCGTTCAGTCCGGACGACCAGCAGATCGTCACCGGCAGCAGAGACGATACCGCGAAGGTGTGGGACGCCGACACGGGCAAAGAACTCCGCACCCTGACCGGGCACACGGGCTCTGTGTATAGCGTGGCGTTCAGTCCGGATGACAAACGGATCGTCACCGGAAGCACGGACAATACCGCGAAAGTGTGGGACGCCGACACGGGTGAAGTACTCCGTACCCTGACCGGGCACACGGGCTCTGTGCTTAGCGTGGCGTTCAGCCCGGACGGCAAGCGGATCGTCACCGGCAGCAAAGACGAAACCGCAAAGCTGTGGGATGCCGACACGGGCAAAGAACTCCACACCCTCACAGGGCACACGGACTTTGTGGAAAGTGTGGCGTTCAGTCCGGATGGCAAACGGATCGTCACCGGCAGCTACGACAAGACCGCAAAGCTGTGGCACGCCGAGTAAAGGCTGGGCCGTAAAACATTTGGAAGACTTGAGACGGACATTTGTACTGTCGCCTTACTTCCCCACTTTAGGTGGGGTGGGTTTCCAGGTGGCCCGTTTAATGATAACTGGCTGTTCTGGTTGTTCAGCGGTGGGGTCGAATTCCAGCGGCATTATCAACCACCATACTCTCTAGAGAAAGAATCCGGTGTATACATCCGGCACTATGTGTCGTGCAACCAGACTGCCGGACATAGCAGCTGTATTCCTCGCCAGACATTCAGTACGTCAGACAGCAAACAATGCATTTCAAACTTCGAGCCGCCCCATGCTATTGTGATTCCAGGTCTCATTTCATTGCTTGGGTCAAAAGCACAAGCCGCATGTCGAACTTAATGTGGCGACGATTTTCCGACTACTCAGCAGTCCAGTATTCCCAATCTGGTGTGGCAGGATAAGTGGGCATCAGTTTATTAGGTGCACATCGGGTTTCTGGATTCCCGCCTCGCGGGAATGACGATTGCCTTCAAAATTTCTTTGCGACTTCGCGACTTTGCGTGCGAAATCAGCCGCGGCAAATGTAAATTCCGTTTCCTGACGCTTCTGGTTCGTTTTGTCCTTTGGAATTCATGAAGAAATTTTGTCTTCTTGGCGACGTGGCGTCTTGGCGGTCGTTCATTAATAAGAGATTCCCTTGCAGCGATGAAGGCGAAAACCAACCGTGGCTAACGCCATCGGCTTACAAAACAAGTACCCTTTCCTCTCTTTTGGCGAAGCTGGGGTGTGGTCAAAGTGTGAAGTCATGGATTCCCGCCTTCGCGGGAATGACGATTCTGGTGGGCATCAGTTTATTAGGTGCACTTCGGGTTTCTGGATTCCCGCCTGCGCGGGAATGACGATAAGGTCACAACGCCCAAGATCAACCGTGACTAACGCCATCGGCTCACAAAACAGCCGATACGATTTCGAGTTTATTGCACTGGATTCCCACCTTCGCGGGAATGACGATTCTGGTGGGCATCAGTTTATTAGGTGCACTTCGGGTTTCTGTAGTGCATTGCCCGCCTGCGCGGGAATGAAGGTTGTTGGATTCGCTTCAGCCGAACTTACTTTTTCTTCGGTGCGACTTTCTTCGGTGGGTTCAGGTTCTTGGCTTCGGCTGGGATCGGCATGTCGGCTGGGGTCAATTCTGTGCAATCAGTCAGTTCTTTCAGCTTGATATCCTTGAACTGCACCACCATGTTGCCCATGCCTCGGTGAATCTGGAATGCCAGCAGCCCTTCCATTGCCCGCTTATCTTTCTGGAAATCGATCACTTCGGCAGTCACCTGACCATTGATCTTCTGCACCAGGTGGTTGGCTTTGGCAATAATCTCGTATTCATTCCAAGCGTCGCCTTTCAATTTTGCCAACACATCGGCATCCGGTGTCACACGTAGTTCGTGGCGGGCACCTTTTTCATCAATCCAGGTCTTGGTGCCACGATTACACAGGAATCCACGGCCACGTTCTTCGTACAGAATACCGTTGTACTGCTGTTTGCGTGCGGCGGAATCAATATCTGCCTGGTAGCCCGAAATAATGAACTTTTCTTTGTCCACCAGTTTCGCACGATACTGCACGCCGGAATTGCCACCAACGATCTTGAATTGCAGTTTCAGTTCAAAATCTTTCAGTTTGCCATCCCACACAATAAAGCTGTTGTTGGGAATGTTGCCATCGGTTTTGCCAGTAATGGCACCGTCTTCGACAGTCCAGTACTCTTTCACGCCGCTCCAACCGGTCAGATCTTTGCCGTTGAACAGCGATTTCCACTCGTCCGCCTGGGTGGTGCCCACAATGGCGAACAGTGCCACTGCAATCCATGAGAATTTCATGAGAGGTTCCTTGTAAGAATGTTTTGGTAGGTCACTTACAAAGAACCATTTTATGCACCAAAAGTAAATCAGAAAAAATGATCGGTGGGAAATTTGTATTTGCTACTTCACCTGCAGCCGGTGGGCCACAATGCCCAGTAACGACTTGAATGTCTGCAGCAACCTGCCATCGTACCACGTGGCGTGCAGGTAATCTGCCAGCGATTGCACCAGTTTTTTATCTCGGTAATACCAGCCCCGCGTGCGATACGTGGAACTATAGCCCGCCCGACGTGCCGAGGGACCCACGAATCGTTCATATTTTCGCATCGTACCCAGGGCAATTTTCACCCGTTCCCCCACCCGACGCGATAAATTCGCATGGCCTGTGCGGTAACGCACCAACGGCACATCTACATAGTCAAATGAATGTTCGATCGATAGGCGGAGCCACAGTTCGTAGTCGATTCCCAATGCCAGGTGGGGATCAAATCCACCCGTTTTCTGCCACACATCTTTGCGAACCATACTGCTGGAAAAGCAGATAAAGTTCTGCACAAACAGGGCATCGGTCACTTTTCCACGGTGCATCACGTGGTGCGTGATTTCAATGGGATTTCCCGCACCATCAATGCCAGCGCGACCGGTGTAAACTACTGCTGCATGAGGGTTTACGTCGATCAACTCTGCCTGCAGCCGTAACTTTTCTGGTTCCCAGAGATCATCGCCATCCAGAAAGGCAATCCAGTCGCCCTGTGCCAGGCTGGCACCCAGATTTTTCGCACCTGCCTGGCCAATGCCTGTTGTCCGCACCGTGCGAATCCGGGGATTGCTCTCATATTTTTTTAATACTTCTGGCGTGGGATCGGTTGAACCGTCATCCACGACGATCAGTTCCCAGTTCTGCAATGTCTGGTACAGCACCGATTCGATGGTTTCCTGCAGATAGTGGGCATAGTTTCGTGTGGCAATCACCACGGAAATCAGTTTCATGCTGCCAACTCCTGCAGGTAGCGTTGGGCCACCGGCGAGATACAGAAGCGGTATTTTCCAGATTTTTCCTGCGGTAGTGAGTCCAGCAGTTCCACATCGTAAGTCATTGCTGGGCCGAAGGTTGCGCGAACCAGCTCGCCTATTTTCTTTGCCGATGCGGGGCCGTATTCTTCGCCAGGTACCAGTCGCACCTGCAGGTGAGTGGGGAGGTCCTGAACCAGTTGAATCTGGGCCGCACCCGGGATGTGCATGGCGAAATTTTCTGTCAGCGAAATGCCGGAAATCAACTCCCCGGTGGGTGACAGCACGTAGTCGGCCTCGCGACCAAACAATTCTTCAAGCATCGGCAGGCCACGTCCGCACGAACAGGTGCGGGAGCTGGGCACCACCACGTCGCCTACCTGATAACGAATCAGTGGCATAGCTCTGTTCACTAAGTCCGTTACCAGTAAGGACTTACCGTTGGGAAAGCGGGTATCATCGGCAAATTCCAGGTGCACCGAATCGCTGTTGATATGCAGCCCACGGTGGGCTTCACATTCGCTGGCAATCAGGCTGACTTCCTCGCACCCATAGCGATTGGTGACGGGTGTTTGAAATACCTGTTCCATCAACTGTTTCTGCCAGTGGTGCAGCATCATCGCGGCAGAAATGATCCCACCTGGCCGCACGTGGTAGTGGTGTTTTTTGCAGAACACGGCCAGCAGATACAGTGAATGAGCGTGCCCAAAGAGTAAGCCGGGCTGTTTTCGCGTTAAGTCCTTTGCAAATGCATGTAAACGCTGATCGTTGACATGTAAAGTATCCAGATAGACCGCTCGGTCGATAAAGTGGTTTACCAGGCGTCCTTTCCAGCCGAAGTGGCGATATTCCGGATTGCCCCAGACTTTTGCCACCCGATCCCCCACTTGGTACCCACTCCATTGATCACTACGCAGGGTGCAGGCCTGTTTCCAACGCAGTGCCGGTTCATCAATCGCCACCTTTAGTGGCACGCCCGTGGAGCCAGACGTAGTTTTCCAGTGAATCGTGCCTAGGTCGGTGCGGATCGAGCGAAGCGACGTAAGTTCTTTGCGGATATGGTCTTTCGTCACGATTGGCAGGTGCTGCAGATCCGCAATCGTGCGAATATCGTTAGGATGCAGCCCCGCACGTTGCCAGTGGGTGCGGTAAAAGGGTACGGTCTCCCACGCATGCCTCAGTTGGGCCTGCACCAGTTCCCACGTGCGGTGCTGAATGGTTTCGGGAGAGTCGAATTGCCGCCGTTCCAGCAGATGAAGGTGGCGATAAAGGGGATTTCCCTGCTTCATTGCCCACAATGGGCGGAGTAATCTGGCATTCAAGGTGCGTAGCATCGCTGGATTCCATTCCAAGTAGAAGGTTATCTTAACACGTGAGATGGACTTCATGCAAGATTCATGGAAAATTCGTACTACCAAGCTTGACAAAATTACTGGAACTATGTTCAATTATTTTATCGCCCCACCTGTTGTGGTGATGGGTGCGGTTTGGCGAATTATGAAAGGGAAATGAAAATGAAGACGATTTTGGGAATGATGTGTGCGTTTTTGGTGGTTGCAAGCACTTATGCAGAAGAAAAACCAGTTGCGAAGTTCGATGATGCCGCACTGAAAGGCACCTGGACTACGGTGAAAGGTTGGAATAACGGAAACAAGGTGGAAGAAGCGAATCTGGAAGGGGATATTACTTTTGAAAAGGGCGTGATTACGATCAAATCAAAGGATATTACCCACAAAATGTCGTTTAAGATCGATCCCAAAGGCAAGCCGATGCACATTGATATGGAAGGTCTGGATGGACCTGCAAAGGGCTTTACAACAGTAGGAATTATTGAAGTGGAAAAGGATTCGATGAAGCTGGCCTACGCATTTCCCGGTGGCAAACGCCCCACCGCGTTTGAAAGCAAAAAGGATTCGATGGTGTTCTATTTCGAACTGAAGAAAAAGAAGTAACTGGTAATTTCTTCACTTACCGAAGAAGTTTTTCGCAAATTCGTGTCCAGAGACAATGATCTGCCCATAAGCTAACTCTTCTTAATCTTTAATCTTCGATTTCTTCTTCGGAGTACATTCTCGTGAGTCAAGAGTGGTACTACAGCGTCGATGGTGATCGCCAGGGACCGGTGGGTCCTGCCGACCTGAAAAAACTGGCAGATCAAGGCAAATTACGCCCGGATGATTTGGTGTGGAAAGATGGCATGCAGGACTGGATGCCAGCCAAATCGGTCAAAGGGTTGTTTTCTGCAACGAGTAGCCAGTCGCTTCCCGCCGCAACGGAACAAAAGCCGGTCGATGATGCACGGAATGTAAAAAAAGCCGCACCCGTGGAAGATGACGAGGAAGAAGAGCGGCCGAAAAAGAAAAAACCTCGTTATGACGACGAAGACGAAGAAGAGGACGATCGACCGAAGAAGAAAAGTGCTCGTTACGAGGATGACGAGGAAGAAGAACGGCCGAAAAAGAAAAAATCTCGTTATGACGACGAAGACGAAGAAGAGGAACAACCAAAGAAGAAGGGAATCTCCAAGACAGACTTCAACTTTGGTTCCAAAACCGAAGAGGAAGATGACCGACCAAAGAAAAAGGCCAGCTCAAAGAGCGACTTTGCTTTTGGTGCTGATGATGAGGATGAGGAAGACGATCGCCCACGCAAAAAAAGCCGTGGCAAGTCGTACGACGATGATGATGAGGAAGATGACCGCCCACGGAAGAAACGTGCGGTGAATCGATACGACGATGAAGATGACGACGATGACGATGCCCCACCACGGAAGAAGGGTTTGGCAAAGTTCGACAAGGAAGAAATTAAAAGCAAAAAAATGGTTGCTGGCATATTAGGCATTTTACTCGGCGGCTTGGGCATCCATAAATTCTATCTTGGATTTACAGGCGCAGGCATTATTCAGATATTACTGAATTGTGTCCTTGCGGGTGGTATCATTGGCTTGATTGAAGGTATTATTTACCTGACAAAAGACGAGAAGACTTTTTATCAGGACTACATTGTTAAAAAGAAACAATGGTTCTAAGCGAGGTGGGTGTTGGCGGCACGTACTCCCAGAATGCAGCAGATTGAAGAGTTACTGGCAGAAGACCCCACCGACAGTTTTCTCCGGTATGGTCTGGCGATGGAATACCGCAGTGCGGGCGATGATGCCACCGCTGCGGAGTTGCTGAAAAAGTTGCTGCAGGATACTCCCTATGTGCCCGCCTACCTGATGGTGGGGCAATTGCTGAATGAACTGGGTAAGTGGGAAGAAGCCATTACCTTGTTGAAACAGGGCATTCAGCAGGCCCAAAATCAGGGGAATGACCACGCAGCAGGCGAAATGCAGGGCCTGCTGGCTACAATTGAGTAGTACTTCAACCCCAATTTCATGCGAGTTGATCGAATAGGCGAAACAGGAAGTCATCCACTCTGTAAGAGATTGCAACTCGATTCGTGAATTCCGCAAAATTGCTAAACTTACCTCACGTGCCACTCCTGTGCGGATGACCTGCTACACTCCATTAGGTTCCCTAAGTTCCCTGGCACGTTTCAAAGTTTCTGGATGGATCGGTGCAGACACCATACCCCATTCTGGATCGCCTGGTTCGTAGTGTGGGTACAACTCTGACTGGCGAAAATCCAGGCAGAACACCTGGAGAAATTCGTGCCCCTTGGCAGGTTGAATGATACCAAAAAATGCTCTGTCCGCACGATCTACTGCCCAAAAAGTCATTGGGAAGCCACGTAACTGGATTTGTTCCCAAAGATCGGGGTGCTTTGCCCACATCCTGTTATAAGCGAGGTGCAATTCGTTTTCTGGATTATCATTGCGTTCGAATCCAAAAAGTACCACACTTTGAAAGATTTTTGCTTTATCCGCTGCAAAAATCTGAATCCCTTTTCGTAATTTTTCTGCCACCAGTTCAAAAAGTTCATCAATTGGAATGGTGGCATCAAAATCTGCGTATACCCAGAGTGCCTGCCCATCATCGCCAATCGGGTAGCCAAATCCCCATACAACTTCCTGCATCACATGCTCCTGGAGATTGATGTTCAAACCCGCAATAGCCCACGAAAACCACGGGCAGCGTAATACGACTGGGCACCATTGTGGTAGACAAACACCGCATTGTAACGCCGATCGCCGAAAAGTGCCCCACCCAGAATTCTGATGGCAAATGGGGTGACCAGCCAACTGGAAGTTTTGGTGTCAAATTCACCTAAGTCCTGTAACTTACGGTAAAGCTTTTCATCTAACAGTTCAATGCCCATGCTGGCTGCCATTTCCACCGCACTGTTCGCTGGTTTTTGTTCTTTGCGGGATTCCAGCCCTTCACGATCGTAACACACGCTTCGACGTCCCGTGGGGCTTTCCGGCGAGCAATCACAGAACAGGTATTCATCCGTTGCTGGATCGTACCCGATGACATCGGGCTCCCCACCGGTGCTTTCCATTTCCAGCAAAGACACCAGCTTTTTCGGTTGTTTTGCCAGCTTTGTTGCAATGGAATCCCACGCCAAACCCGGGTGGAGGCTGGTATTTGCTTCAAATCTACGTTGGAGGGTGCTAAGCAGCTCTTTTCGTTCGCTGGCCTTCATGCGATTCTCAGTGACAGTTGTTTTGTTGTACGAATATCAAAAATGTTCCACGTGGAACACTGATGCCTGTACGATTATTTGATTGTAGCCCACGTGGGTGCCAGACGAAGTAATCAATCATTTGGAAACTGGTTGGTCTTCCAGCAAGTTCGTGCCGGGCTCTGGCGTGCGGGAATGGCTGGCTTGGGTATTAATCGCACTATCCTCGCTGGAAAACCCACCTTCGGCAACAGTTTCCGGTGCTTCCGGTGGCAGCACGATTTCTTCTGTGGCACGGCGGGGCTTTTCCGGAGTGGTTTGAGGAATTTCCGCTGGATGCCCAAAAATATTCAGAAAGCTGGTCATATCCGGGTGGATCATCCCATGACCCTGAAACGATTGTTTGATCAATCGCATCACCGAAGACCGCACCTTCCCCTGACTGTGCGTTAAACCATTGACCCAGAAGTAGATGCGCAAACTGATCGACATATTGCCAAAATCTTCCACCAGAATCAGTGGTTCGGGATCTTTTAGCACCGCTGGGTGTTCTGTCAGAATCTGCAGGGCCAGATCTTGGGCTTTTGCCACCGAATCGGTGTAAGATATCGCAATCAGAAAGTCGACACGGCGATTCGGGTTACTGGTGTAGTTGATAATTTTCGATTTGAATACCGTGGCATTCGGCACCTGGATATGGTTGCCATCCAGCGACATCAGGATGGTAACGCGGTAAGTCATCCGTTGCACATAGCCAGTGGTTCCTGCCAGTTCAATCAGATCCCCCGCCTGAAACGGTTGTTGAAAACTCAGAAACAGGCTGGATAGGAAGTTTTCAGTAATATCGCGGAACGCGATCCCAAGAATCAGGCCCACCAGCCCGGTACCACCAATCACCGTACCCGCCAGGCGGGTTAATCCGGCAATCGACAGAATCAGATACAAGCCCACCAGAAAGATCACCATACTGCTGGTGCGGTGGATCACCCCACGTAATAGAGGATTGGAAATGTGGGGCCAGAACAGATACTGCACCAACCGCGTGGTCCATTTGGCAATAATCCAGCAAAAAAAGAGGATCACCAGGCTCAGCAGCAATAATGGCACCAATTCCAGAAACTGACTGCCCAGTGAGAGCAATCCATTGATGGTGGGGCGAAAATCAACAATCGGCTCATCTGCTTTCAGCCCGTTGAAGACGGCTACCACTCCTTCCACTTTGGAAGCGGTATCCCCCGCCCACGTGCGACGCACCTCCGAAGTGGTCTCGCCTTTCAAAAACACTACCCCTTTTTTGACGGAAACATCCACGCGGGTGTAGTATCCGGTGGCTTCCAGAATCTCCACAATGCGGGTTCGAATGTCATCGTCACTGACCTGATCGGTCACAGAAACCGGCCCGTTCGGTGCGGGATTACCATCTTTCGGCTGAACTGGGTCCAGATTCGGCTGTGCCCCCACGTACGTGGGCAGAAAAATGAGAGAACAGAGCAGGAAGAATGAGATTTTCATGAGAAATTGCTGTTAGTGCACTTCAGGGGCCATTTTTTCGTTTCGATACCAACGCAGGGAAATGCCCGCACTGATCAGTCCCACGATTGCCATTAGCCAACTGCTTGGTTCTGGCACGCCAGGTGGGGGTCAGGATTTTCTACCGGTGGTTCCCCACAGTCGTAGCACCCGAGATAATTGGACGACTTTGCCAGATTACCATCATTCAGTGTGGCCCACAGATATCCCACTGCGGGGTCATCGCCCTGCACGTGCTGCAGAATCGGCCGCAACGAATCATCCAGCGTGGCACCATCGGTCAAACCAAGGAAAGCCAGTTCATAAGCCTGACCATCCACTCGGCTGGTCCAGGTTTGATCGGGCGAAAAAATCGCATTTCCCTGGATCAGACCTGGTTCTTCAAAGGGAAACAGCTCTACTTTGGGGCAGAACCATACAGTGCCCGTTTCGTTACTGATCACCGAAAGCCCTATTGACAGTCTGGCTTCCGATGGTATTCCCAGTCCCGAATTGAATTGAACCTTGCCAATCAGAAATGGCTGAGGTCCAGCAGTAACTGAATTTGCAGGAGTGAATTCTAATAATCCGAATTCGGCAAAGGTAAGTGATGGGGTGCCGAATCCATCAACAAACTCCCCACCGACAGCAAAGTTCCAGTGGCCAGTAACGCCGCCTGAGAAAATTGGCTGGGCGGACGCACCTCCCAGGGTGAAACAGGCGACGAGCGTTGCGAAAAGAAAGTGTTTGTGCATGTCTGGATGTCCTATCCTGGGTGAATTCTGGCAATTCGTCTGCAAATTCACGCAAATCAACCATAATAATCTGCACAAGTTAACGCACGTGGGAGAATCGCACAAGGCGAGTTTTCTGTGAGTCCCAATCGCTGATCAAATGAAAAATTGCTAATTTATGATAATGCTATCATAATATTAAGGGGCGGATTTCGTTTGATCCGAAGCCCACATCTGCAAGAATATTTTGAAACCTCCGTTCCACAGGCCCCACCGATGACCCGCGAATTTGATTCTCCCTGGAAAGAGACGCTGGAAAACTTCCTGCCGGATATTTTTGAGATTCTCTTTCCCCAGTGGTATCCCACGTTCGACTGGGCGAAAGGATTTCGTTCGCTCGACACCGAATTACGCACCTTGCTGCCCGATTCCGATGCTGGCATGGTGCGTGCTGATGCCCTCTTCGAAGTGGGAAGCCATTTATCACCCACGGAAACCATTGTGCTGTTCATTCACTTCGAAGTGCAGGCACAGCGGGACGACCGGTTTCCGGAGAGAATGTTCGACTACTACTGCCGAATACGCCAAAAATATGGGAAAAACGTATGCAGTTTTGCCATTCTGGCCGACGATGACCCACGCTGGCGTTCTGAACCGTATGACGTTTCAGTATGTGGCACCCGTTCGTACTTTGAGTTCAATCTGGTCAAATTGCTCGATTACGCCGATCGACTGGATGAGTTAACCGCCCACCGCAGTCCTGTAGGGCTGATTGTTGCTGCCAGTATTCAAAGTTTGATCACCCACGGTAACGCGCAATTACGCTTTCAGGACAAATGCCGCTTACTACGGCAAATGATCCAGCGAAAATTATCGTCCGATGAGGTCTGGGAAATCATGCGCCTGCTCGATTGGCTGCTAAAATTACCAGATGAACTGGAAGAAGATTTTAACAAAGTCCGGTTTGACTTATTGATGGAGAATCAAATGCCATACGTAACTTCATTTGAAAGAATTGCGAAACAAGAAGGGATTAAAATCGGCGAAAAACGGGGCCGAGATGAAGGGAAAGTACTCGGTTTACGGATCGGCCAAATTCAAACTTTAGAAGAAGTTCTTCGCTTGCCACTCACCCCTGAAGACGAATTGCAGGTGAAACCCCTTGATGAATTGGATCAAATGATCAGTGAACTCAAGTCTAAACTGATTCGCTGAGACCGTGGGTAAAAGGATTTGAGATTCGCCTTCTTTATTGGCATGTTATAATATTGCACATCAGCAATAATCAATTCCCACGCAGGCGGGTGGCCAGTTGGCCCACGAATCTACGAAAGGCAGATGCGGTATTCGACGGAACCGCTTCCTCTACAAGAACTTCGGGCGATTCGGTAGTTGATTGGCTCGACGCACCACCTTGGGCAATCAGGCTCCAGTTATTCAACGCACCTGTGTCCAGGCGGGAAGTATCCTGCACGTAAAGGGTCCAGGTGCCTTGAATGCTCAAACCATCGAACGATTTTAAAGCGTATTCTGGTCGAAAACTGCCACTGAACGGTGCGGCTCCATTATAAATGCCGGTGCTGGCTTCATCGTCGAAAACAGTGTTGGTCAGATTATCCCCACTGCCACCCCGACGGTTAAACAGCACCACCTGCGTGCCATCAGGTGCCACCAGCCAGATTCGCAAATCCGCCGTGTAGGTGTGGTTGATATTCACCCGCACGTTCAGGTCGGAGATATTAAACCGGTCGGAAATCGTAATACTGGAACTGACAGTTCCCTGATCGATCAGATTGACGCGGGTATTGGAGGTATAGGTTCCCTGCCCACTGCTTGGTGTGCTTGGTGTTGTTGGTGTGCTTGGTGTTGTGGGTGTGGTGGGGGTGCTCGGTGTTGTGGAACTCCCACGGATGGTGGAAGTGACCGTGCGAACATCACTGCTTTGTCCACCGATTCCGTTGCGGTTCTGATCAAGCAGATTTCCGCTGACATCGGTAATGTTCGGCCCCACCTGAAGTTGGTATGTACCTGGGGCACTCTGGGCGGCAAAAGTAATGTAGAAGCGGGTATTATTTGTCCCACCGACGGCAGAAATGCGGGAAATCGCAATCGTGTTGCCGTTTGGGCCAGTAAATGCCAGATCGGCCGTTGTGAAGCTCGCTGGATTGATCGGTTCGGAGAAAATTACCGTGGCACTGGTGACTTGTGTCCCATTGTTCGTCAGGAACATATCAGTCACATACGGATAACTGCCATCGCTTGGCGTGGTGGGCGTACTTGGAGTACTCGGTGTCGTGGGAGTCGTTGGTGTTGTCGGCGTGGTGGGCGTGCTGGTTTGCCCGCTTTGCATCGCCGCACCCACATTCAGGCGACGGCCCTGGTTTACGTAGTTGGTCAACTGATTCAAGCGATCGGCATTATTCAGCACCGCATTGATAACCTGCTGTGCAGTCCAGGTGGGGTATTTATCCCAGATTAATGCCATCGCACCAGATACCTGTGGTGCGGCCATCGATGTACCACTGTACCACCCGTAGCGGTTATTGGGTAAGGTGCTGAGAATCCGCTGGCCAGGTGCTGCAATATCGATCGATTGAACACCATAGTTGGAAAAAGAAGCCAGTTGATCCGTATTATCGGTGGCAGCAACGGTAACGACGTTGCTGTAGTTGTACGAAGCGGGATAGCTAGGGCTGGCATCGTTGTTGGAAGAAGTATTACCAGAGGCTGCCACCACAATCACACCCTGCTGCTGAGCATAGGAGATCGCTGTCGCCATTGCCTGGTCGTAGGTGGTGCTGCTCCAACTGTTGTTGATGATTTGCGCACCATTGCCCACTGCATAGTACATCGCACGCACTGCATTGCTTAGCAGGCCGTTACCGGTGGAATCCATGAACTTCAGCACCATAAGTCTGGTGTTCCAGTTCACACCACTGACACCGATCCCGTTATTGCCCACCGCACCAACAATTCCGGCCACGTGGGTGCCATGGCCGTTATCATCCATTGGATTGCCGTTGTTGGCGACAAAGTTATACCCGTGGTAATCGTCGATATAGCCATTGCCATCATCGTCGATGCCGTTTCCTGCAATTTCGCCAGTGTTGTACCAGATGTTGGCTGCCAGGTCCTGGTGGTTGTAATCGACGCCGGTATCAATCAAGGCAACGATCGTGTTGCGGGTACCAACGCCGATATCCCAGGCCTGATTGGCACTGATATCTGCATTGCGGGTGCCACCATTCTGACCAGTGTTATTGGATCCCACTCCAGGGCAGTGTTGGTATCATTTGGGGTGCGGTTGATCTGTACCACGTAATCGAGTTGGGCAAATTCAATCTGGGGTATCTGGGCAAGGGTGGCAACGGCAGTTTCTGCGTCAACACCGCTACGAAGATCACCTAAATATAGTCCATTTCCCAGATGTTCCCACGATTGTACCCAGCGGTGGGCAACCGTCTGGTTATCTTCAAACTTCACCAGGATTTGATCTTCGGAATATTGGCTGGTATTTACCTGCAGATCATCGAAACTTGCCAAACCGCTGGAAGGCAGATCCTTTGCTTCAAAAGCATCCAGATGAAGACGAACAAACGACATGGTAACCTCTGCACAACGTCAGGATTTTGCCGAAAGACCGGAACCGAACGACAAAATCAGCCAGCACAATATTCTGGGCTGTATCAGCCAGAATTATCACATCGATTAGAAGAATCATGCAGTTTGCATGCAGCAAACCGAATGTATCGACTTTACCGACGACTGCTGAACCCTAAAGTGCCATGTGCACCGTGTCAAACGGAACAATCGGTGTAAACTGCACGCACGCCCTGAAAGGAAGTGGGATAGTTAGGGTTGTAACGGTTGGCGCGAATACCACAGATAGATCAATCGGACCAGAGAAAAACCGGAAAAGGTGAAAGATTTTTCATTTTTTGAGATTTGGCAGCCAGTTTCAGGTCAATTGGGGAATAAACATCGGAATAGGTGGTCAAACTTACCAGTTGTGAAGACCCACGGACCAGATCGAATGAACAAAACATTCGAACGAATATGTGAATATTTGAACCACGTGAAAAACTGGATTGCTGGATCAAGAATTGTTGGTCTGCTTCAGAAATGTGGGAGTTCAGCCCTGAACGTTGCCAATGCAACTTCAAAGCGAATCGATCAATTCCTGCATCGAACGGTGTTCAGTCAGTCTGTATGGTCCATACTGTATGGGTTGTTGGGACTGTTTGTATGTGCTATTTACTTGCTGATCATTCGGAAGTTTGTCAAAAGCGAACACCGGATTGCCGGTGAGATATTTTTTTGCCCCGTATTCTTTTACATCTTCTTTGCTGGCCCTATCACGGCAATAGGAATTGCACTTCTTTCGCGCAAAATCTACCTTGGTGAAACAGTTCGGCCGCATCTGCTTGCTTTTCCATCGCTGTTCATTCAGATAGTGCTGCCGTTGTCTTTTGTTTGGGGCTTCAAGGAAATTATCCAATTTTTCAAGTAATTGATCTTCATTGGAAATGCGGTGTTGACAGAAACCAAACTCGGAAAGATTCTGGCGCCAGCACCGTCGAGGAACACGATTATCTGTGGTATGATGACATATTGCAGGAGGCAGCCTCCAGTAGTACAGGTACCTACACCTTCACGTACAATGAAATGGGCCGGGTGAGTACCCTGTTGGGGCTGTTTGGCAAGACCTTAACCTACTGGTACAACGTGCTGGATAAACGCATAGGTATTAGCGATTGGCGAACTGGTAAGTTCTAACACGTGTTCAGTTCTTACCTAAAAGGTGCAATCGAGATTTCGGAGTAATAGTTATGATCACTTTCATTCAAAAGTCATTAATTGTACTGTTTCCATTATCTTTTGTTGTTGTTCTGCTACTTCTGTTGCCAATGGGTTGCGAAACGCCCAACTATAAACGGTTTGCCGAATTTCATCAAAGTAATAGCATTGTAAGTTCCCGCGTAAAAGTATATGATAGCAAAGATAAACTTCTGCTCGACAGAGATGATAAAGACACCTTGAATTTTTTTGTTAAATTATTGAAATTTTCTAGCGTATGGCCAGACAGTTTAAGAGACAAAAAAGGGGAAAACTGTTCTAAGAATGGTGATTATTCAACGTACAAAGTTTTACTTGATACTTCCCTGGATAATATTGAGTATTGGATAACAAGCTGCGAATCAAATATTATTGAAATTTATTTAATCAAACACATGGGAGATACTGAATACTATTATCGCTATTTGCCAAACGAAGTAATTATTCCAAAGTATATTCTCGATGCTCTTTCTGAGGAACAACTTTCAGGGAATACCATCCTAAACAGCAAGGAAAATTTACAACCTTTAACTGAACAAGAGAAAGATCTTCTACGCAAAACTGTATATGGACAAAGCCCAGCCGAGCATACGCCGGATGACGATATTACAGATCGCGTGTTGCTTGTTCCGGACGGAGTAAGTAGACTGTACAAAGATAAACCTGCTCAAACATTAGACTTGCTGATTCGTATCGTTGATGGTGCGAATCCAAATGATTCCTTAATGGCTGCAAGTCTTGCGATGGAACTGAAGCATGGGAAAGGAACTGGATTGATGTGCACCATCCAATTTAAAAGCACTAGTTATGACATCATTGATACGTATTGGAAATTAACTCCAAGACAATTCTGGATTAATAAATTGCGTCACAATCCTTGATTGATGAATCTGAAGTAACTCAGTGCAATTCTGGAGTTTCAGGGCGAAGTTTTTGTATTTTCAGACCCAATGATTCGATCGTAAAATAATGAATAATGAAGTTTCAAATGGCGCGACATACTGCGTTATTGGCATCTGCTTGGGTTCGCTAAGTTTGCTTTTGTATTATCTGTATGATGGAAAAAGAATCGCAAAATTGCAACAACAATCTACCCCTCATCCTTTATTTTCCATGGAATTATCTTGGAAATTCTATTATTTTTTTACTCTATTAGTCCTTATCATTTTGTTAACATTATCCTCTGGAATTTTGATTTCAGAAGTTTTATCTTATGCAACCTAAAATTTCAGTATCTATGAGGTCTGCAGAGCAACTTACCCGAGTTGAAGAACTTCAAGGAAGCCTGCGTATGCGTGGTAGAGCCAGCCCAGTTTGCGAACGTGGGTGTCGACTACTTGCCGCACTGCGGGTGGTCTGGATTGGAATTATCGTGGAAGGCCAGAATGCCACCTTTCACACCACAGATCTTGGAACAAAATATCCTGATTCGTGCACATCTGGTTCCCAGTGCCGATTTCCAGCTAAGATAAGGTCGTTTACGAGATCGAAATCATGCCGATGTTTGCTATCGCCCGCTCCGAAATGCGTGCACCAGACTGGGGGCCTTATTATGTGGAGACCCCGGAAGACCTGACCAGCTTTCGTGGGATCGCAGAACCGTGGAATGCCGTTTCTGCTGCCCTGTTTGTGCTGATCGTCATCTTCTGGGTGGTGCGGATCTGGGGCCGGTTTCGCCAGTTCCCCTTTCTCACGGTGTGCATGCCCATTCTGCTTGTGGGTGGCATCGGTGGCACCATTTACCATGGCACCCGCAGCCATTATGCCTATTTTCTGATGGATGTGGTGCCAATTAACCTGCTGGGGCTGGCAGTTTCCATTTTCATGTGGGTGAAGCTTGCTCCACGCTGGTATCACCTGTTGGGGATGATTGCCGTCGTGTTTTTCATGCAGATGCTGGGCCACTGGCAATTACCCCGCCCGTGGGCGATCAATCTTTCTTATGCGCTTCTGGCGCTGGCGATTCTGATCCCAATTCTGCTGACACTGATCAAAACCAGCTTTTTTGGCTGGCGCTGGATTGTATCTGCATTAGCGGCGTTCGTGATTGGCTGGTTTGCACGCATTGCCGACTACGCAGAACCACCCCCTTTACCCATGGGCACGCACTGGGTGTGGCACACGTTCGGTGCCATTACCACGATGTTTATTGCACAATACCTATATCAGGTGGAAGGTCGGGCCGCAAAAAATATGAAGAAAATCTCAGAAGCGGAATCGGCTGTTATTTCAGCGTGATTTCCAGGTTTTGTTCCTCCCCATCTCGGATGATTGTCAGGGTGATTTTTTCACCCACCAGAAACTGGCTTCGGACCGCTTTCAAAAAATCCTCTTTGGTGCCAGCGACCGTTTTGCCATTGATCCCGAGGTAGATGTCGTCTTTCAGGATTCCTGCGCTCCGAAGTGTGGAGTGGACAAACTTGTCCTGTCGAAACGCAGCCACTTCACTAGGGATCTTTAACAACTTGCGGTCATCTGCACTCAGTTCGGTGCCAGTGGCATGCAGATTGGGCAGAAGATTCAGCATCGATGGCCGCCAGGTCTGGTCCGTTTTTTTCCAGCCCTCTGGAAGCATGAGGCTGACTTCAATCTCTTTTCCGGCCCGCTTAATGGTGGCAGGAAGTTTCCCACCTGCAAACGGCATCTTGTTCAGTGCAAATTGAATGTCGCTGCTGGAAGCTATCGCTGTGGTGCCTAATGTGGTCAAACGATCCCCCACCTGAAGGCCAGCCTGTGCCGCAGCCGACTTGGGTGCGACTGCTTTGATGAGATTTCCTTCATCGATTGACGTTGTCAGCCCCACTGTTTCTTCAGGTGGGTAAATCCATGCATCGGAACGTTGCCAGGTGCCAGCCTCCTGGCGATCTTTGCGGGCACATTCTGCAATCTGGTGGCAGTGCAGGCACCCACGGCCCAGCTTGGTGGCGGATTGAAAATCACGGATTGTAAACGCTTTCTTACTGGCACCTGGGGGTTGCTTTTTCTGTTGGTCGTGCCACGTTTTCACCGTTTTCATCGTGTTGGCCAGCCCTGCAACACTGCTGTTGCTGGTGGCATCCTCGGGCGATCTGCTGCCATAACGGGCGTAGATCTGTTGCTGGGCATTCATCAACAGACCCACCCACGTCAGATCGTAGTCAAAATCGAACAGATTGAGGTCAATATTTTCGATTCGAGTGAGCCGCACCAGGATGAAGTCGTTTGCCACCACGTCCAGTGGGGCTTTCAGGCGGTTGATTTCCGCATCGAGTTTGCCAAATTCGGCACATTGTTCGCACCGAATGACCACGAGGAGTGGTTTTTGCGTGCGTTCTGCCTCTGCCAACGCACTATTCCAGTTGGTGTACCATCCCGATTTTGGTGGCTGAGCCAGACAATCGTGTGATACACACAGAAAAGTAATTACGATGCCGATCCACGTTTTCATCATCCACCTCCCACCTGCGGTGCTGAGGGATGATTGTAGCAGGTCCGCCAAAGGTGTCCGGGAAGGGGCAATGTTCTAAGCTGGTTCTAAATAGAATAAACAGCAAGTTCTGTGGGCGATTACTCCCACTGACGCTCCCAGGCACGGATTTCCTCTGGTGTTAGTTCAATATCCAATCGAGGTTGTGCTTGATAGACACTTAACTCACAACCCACCTCGTACGGAAATTTACCATCACGATCAGGCAAGAATGCCTGGACTGCTTCTAATTCTCCGAAACGCCTGATGTATCTCATAAATCCCATCGCAGCCCCAAGATATAATGGGTGCTGTGTTGGATCTACATGCCGAAATCCGATTTGATGTTGCAAATCGTTGACGTTGACTGAATAAACTCCAGAATTGGTAAATGTAGTCCCTTCAGATATCTCAACAACTAATGTTGCGAAAATGCTATACATCATCGAACTATCCGGTCCAAACATGATCAACTCCGGATGATCGTAGGTATGCATCAGACCCACTGTATACATAAACGGTGTTGGGCAATCAGTGATACTTGCAACATACCAGCCATGTTCTTCAACAATTTTTGCGATACTTTCTTCCATGCGAAATCCTTCTTGAGGCATATATGTCTCTACTGGAAACCACGTTTGATTGAACAATCGTCCGCAGATGTCGTGTATATCCATCAGTCGATATTCGACACAAACATCGAACAGTAGATCCAGCAGGAAATGCTAGCCAGGGTTCACAAATTGACAACAAAAACATTGAAACCCCAACTTGCACTATCTGCTGCGGCCAGCAGTTTGAATGCGTTTGAGCAGGGCCTGCATTTCCGCTACCACCTGTGGGTGGTCTTTGGCAACGTTCGTGGTTTCGCCCAGGTCTTTGCTCAAATTATATAGCCGCACCTGTGGTTCCAGTCCGGATTCAATTGCTGTATTTGGCAGCACCTTCTTCCCTTTGCCAGGCGGGATCATTTTCCAGTTGCCCATTCGTACCGACAGTACACTGGCATGTTCAATCAGGTGTTCTCTGCCTTTCTTTGTCTCTCCCAGCAGGGCGGGCAACAGATTGAAGCTGTCTGGTGCATCTGCTTCTGTTACTTTCTGCTCGGTCAATGCCGCCAGCGTAGCGGGAAAATCTACCTGAGCAAGCAAGGCATCCGACGTGCCCGGCTTCACTTTTTGCGGCCAGCGTACCAGCATCGGCACGCGTGTGCCACCTTCAAAATTGCTGTATTTGCCACCTCGAAGTGGGCCAGCAGGTCGATGGTTGCCCAGCTTGGCAACGGCATCATCCTGATAGCCATCATCCACCACGGGGCCGTTGTCGCTGGTAAAGATCACCAGCGTATTATCTGTCAGTTTCAGGCGATCAAGAGCCTGCAGAATTTCGCCAGTGCACCAATCCATCTGGGCAATCACATCCCCACGTGGGCCCATCGTGGTATTGCCCACAAAGCGACGGTGTGGTGTCCGTGGCACATGAATATCGTGCAGAGAAAAGAACAGAAAGAACGGCTTTTTATGATTCTTCTCAACGAAATCGACAGCCTTGCCCGTGATGACATCGGCCATGTCTTCATCGACCCAGCGTGCCGACTTACCACCTGACATATAGCCGATGCGGCTGATTCCGTTGATGATCGTCTGGTTATGCCCGTGCGATGGCTTGATTCTTAACAGGTCAGGATTGTTCACGCCCGTAGGTTCCATGCCCACGGGCTTGCCGAAACTCACTTCAATCGGGTCTTTCTTGTCCAGGTTCGCCACTGCTTCATTTTCGACATAGACGCACGGTACACGGTCGCCGGTGGCAGGGATCAGAAAGTGGTAATCGAAGCCGATCTGCTTGGGCCCTGGGCGAATTGCCTTGTTCCAATCGAGCGTGCCATCACCCAGGCCAAGGTGCCATTTCCCCACCACGCCGGTGGTGTAACCAGCCGATTGCAGAATTGTTGCCATGTTTGTTTTGTTCTGCGGAATAATCAACGGTGCGGTGCCAGGCAGGATGCCGGTTCCCGCTTTCCGCCATGCATATTGCCCAGTCAGCATGGCATAACGCGAAGGTGTGCAGGTTGCCGATGGACTGTGGGCATCGGTAAATCGCAGACCTTCTTTGGCTAAGCGATCCACATTGGGGGTTTTGACCGCAGTCGCACCGTAGCAACTGAGATCACCATAACCCAGGTCATCGGCATAGATCAGCACAATATTGGGCCGTTCCGCCCCAAGGAGAGGCAAAGTGAACAGGCAGAAACACCAAAGGGAGAGTCGAAGCATTGCACACCTTCATGAAGAAGTTTTCATCAATTGTACCAAGTCGTCGTGGTGAAATCTCACCGCACCCGATATCACCCACTGCGGAGCAATATGAGCATGGAATTATTTTCACTCATATATAATATTACCACGACCCACTTTCTTGAAGCAATTTTTATTCAAAAGCGGGGAGCAATCTGAAATTTCAATTGGAGTAACATGCTTTATGCAAAGGAGTTACGTCAGAGGAAACTTTTTTGTGAATTTTTGCAAAATTGCAACCACCCCGAGTGAGGATAGTGTACAGAAATGGTTGAGTGCAACCAGCGGGCAACGGCTTACTTGGTTTCGGTTGCTTCCGAAGCAGGTGCAGCAGCTTCTGGCTCTGGTTGTGGTGCGGGAGCCACTACGACGGGTGCCGGAGCAGGTGCTGGTGTGCTGGCTTTGGCTTTCTTTTCTGAAGCCTGTACCTTCACTTCACCTTCTTTGAGCAGTTCAATGATAGCAGTTTCGCCCGCGTCGCCTAATCGGCGTTTGGTCAGTTTCATGATCCGGGTGTAACCACCTGGACGATCAGCGAAACGTGGTGCAAGTACCTTAAACAGCTTGTTCAGCATGTTGTTGGCTGCCTTGTCTTCCACCGGCTCGCCTTCGTTGTCGTGGAAGGTGGCTTTGGCAACGGGGCCCAGACGGGCCAGAATCAGTCGGCGAGCATGCAGTTCTTTGGTGCGGTCGCCTGATTTTACCCCACGTACGGCCAGGGTGATGATCCGTTCGACGATTGGCCGCAGTTCTTTGGCTTTGGGAATCGTGGTGGTGATACGCTCGTGCTGCACGAGAGCCATCATCATATTGCGGAACATCGCTTTGCGATGCGTGGAATTGCGGTTCAGCAACCGCCCTTTGATACGGTGACGCATTGGTCAAATCCTTCTATAGGTTAGCCAGTATACAGGTGAGGAAACGCCCCACGCTTGCCTGGCCACAGAAAAATCAATTCAGTTGGAGACAAATCGTTATTTTGCTGCTTTCGGTGCCGGCAGACGCATCCCCAGGGTCAGCCCATGTTCGGTCAGGCGAAGACGCACTTCCCGCAGGGTGGTATCACCGAAATTGCGAACTTCGAGCAGTTCGTCTTCCGAGCGAGAAACCAGTTGGCGGACAGTCTGGATGTTTTCCGATTCGAGACAGTTGGTGGCTCGCACAGAAAGTTCCAGTTCTGCCAGGCTCATGTTGAGCTTCCGTTCCAGTTCCGCATCGCCCACATCGTGGGTATGGCCACCGAAGTCGAGTTGCTCGTTAATGGGCATTTCGGGACCAGGTTCGGTGTACTGGATAAATGGATTCAAGTGTTTGCGGAGAATCTTGGCAGCTTCCACCAACGCCAGGTTCGGAGTGGTAGTGCCATTGGTCCAGATTTCCAGAATCAGCCGGTCATAGTTGGTTTTCTGGCCGACGCGGGTCTCTTCGATTGCCATCTTCACATTGATGACGGGCGAGAAACTGCTGTCGACTGGGATGACACCAATCTCACGGTCGGCGGGAATGTTTTCTTCTGCGTAGCGGTAGCCACGACCATTTTCGATGGTCATTTCCACCACAAAGGGGATATCATCGGTCAGAGTAGCGATAATATGGTCCGGATTGAAGACCTGGATGGTGTCATCGTGCTGGATATCGGCCGCACGCACGACACCTTTGGTGTGCCGTTCAATCATAATTGTTTTCGGCACATCGGCGATGTTTTTTACCACAAGTGCCTTGATGTTCAGGATAATTTCCGTCACATCTTCAACCACACCACGAATCGAACTGATTTCGTGCTGCACCCCTTTGATTTTCACACGGGTGACAGCACTGCCTTCGAGGGTAGAGAGCAGCACACGGCGAAGACTGTTGCCCACGCTGGTGCCGAGGCCACGCTCAAAAGGATCAATAAAGAATTTGCCATAAGTTTCGGTATTGTCGGAACTTGCGGTGACTGTATTCGGTAATTCGAGATTCCGCCACTGAACGCGCATGGAATACTCCCAAAAATTTAGCAAAAAAGGCCAATCAGCAGAGAGTGAACCCCACCCACGTGGGGAAGCACCAACAACTGATTGACCAATAAATCGGAAAGAAGGTTATCTTGTTGCAATTTCAATAATTAACTGTTCGCGGATTTCGCTGATGCGAGGATCTACATCACCACGTGATGGAACACGGGTTACTTTGGCTTCTGGGATTTCACCAGGCACCACTTCGAGGTAATCCGGAATCCGCTCTTTCGGTCCGTCCCGCATCAGTTCGCGAGCGAGCTTCAGGCTCTTTTCGCGTGACTTCACCTTGATAGTATCACCAGGACGCAGGAGCATACTGGGAATATTGCAAGGATGGCCGTTCACCATCACGTGACCAGCGTTCACCAATTGGCGTGCACTGTTACGGGAGGGTGCGAAGCCCAAACGGTGGATGACGTTATCCAACCGCCGTTCGAGAATGCTCAGCAGTTCTTCACCCGTATTCTGGGGTGCCTTGGCAGCCAGAGAGAAGTAACGGCGAAACTGGCGTTCCAGTACCCCGTAGAAGAACTTCAGCTTTTGCTTTTCCCGTAAGCGAACACCATATTCGCTCAGCTTGGATTTGCGCGCACCGTGCATTCCAGGTGGCTTTTTGCGATTATCCCGGTCCATTGGACATTTGGGAGAATAGCAGCGGCTACCCTTCAGATAGAGCTTGGTGCCTTCACGGCGACAACGTTTACAAACAGGATCGGTATACCGGGCCATTGGCTGGGTTTCTGTGGTTTAAAGGTCCAAAAAAATTATACACGACGCTTTTTCGGGGGCCGACAACCGTTATGAGGCAACGGTGTCACATCTTCAATCTGCTTGACATTCAAGCCAGACTGATGGAGGGCAGAGATGGCCGATTCACGACCAGCCCCAGGGCCTTTGACTCTTACTTCGACATCTTTTACGCCATACTTGGCGGCTTTTTCAGCACAGCTTTCTGCGGCACGCTGGGCTGCATACGGGGTGCTCTTCCGGCTCCCTTTGAAGCCCACTGCACCAGCAGACGAGGTGCACAACACATCGCCCATTGGATCGGTGATGGTGACAATCGTATTGTTAAACGTGGAAAGAATGTGGGCAACACCTTTGCTCACATTCTTACGGATCTTACGCTTTTTCTGCTTCGCCATACTGCCACACAGTCCAATAAATGAATTCGCTGCACGCACACCTGACCAACAAGTGCACTACTACTTCAGATCTTTAACACCCTTCTTACCTGCAACCGTCTTCCGCTTACCTTTCCGGGTTCGTGCGTTCGTTTTCGTTCGCTGACCACGGCACGGCAAACCACGGCGGTGACGCATTCCGCGATAGCAGCCGATATGTCGCAACCGATCGATGTTGGATGCTTCCGTACGCCGCAAAGCACCTTCCACCAGAAATTCACGATCGAGGATCGTGGCAATTCGGGCGATATCGTCATCGTTCAACTCTTTCGCACTGCGAAAAGGATCGATGTTCGCTTTCTCGCACAATTCAAACGCAGTGGTGGGACCAATCCCACGCAGATAGCGCAATGAAATGTGCGTTGGTTTGTTTGTCGGTAAGTCTACACCTTGAATACGGGGCATCCCGTGACTCCTTAACCTTGGCGCTGTTTATGACGCGGATCGACGCAGATGACACGCACTACGCCTTTTCTGCGAATCAGCTTGCACTTATCGCACATTTTTCGAACACTTGCACGCACTTTCATGGCAGCCTCGGATCTTCACTCCTGCCAGAGCTTCACAATTTAGGAAGCAATTACTCTACTGCCTACAGGAATTATGGCAACTGAAAATGACTTTTTCGTGCAAAAAATTACGATTTCGGTATTTTCGCCCATCTTCATCAGGCATCTTCCAGGTAGAAAAGGACATCCGCCAGCTCATCGCAGCCTTTTTTCAGTGCGGGCCAGTTCCGTTCGGTCAGTGCATTTTCCACGGTGGTGATCATTGCATCCAGGTCTTCCTGGTCCTCTTCCGTGCATTTTTCCCGCAATCGTTGCGCTTTTTCCACTAATGAACGTGCCTGCACAATCTCCCGCTGGCCTTCTGGTGGGGCGTCTTCCAAAGTGGGAAAGCTGCTACTGGAATTAAATTCACTTCTTTCTAATGAGTTTTCACCTTCCGCATACTCATTAATTTCTTCTTCAATTGTGGGAAACTGATCCCGCCACAAATGTTCCAGCCGATTGGTGGCGGCATCCCGTTCGGAGGCCCCCAGTCGATCCACCGCATTGTCGATGGTAATCTGTTTGGAAAGTCCCGTTTTCTTCTCCTTAGCAGAAACTTTCAGCACGCCGTTCAGGTTGAGATCCAACTGCACCACAATCATGTTGCCTGAGGGTGAATCCGAGAGGCCTTCGACGTTAAACATACCCACTTTGTGGTTTTTACGTGTATCGGTGCTCTCTCCCTGATAAATGTCAATTTCCACCACTTTCTGGTTATCATGCACGGTGCGGAAGATTTCGCTCCGGCTGCACGGCAGTGGGGTGCCTCGTTTGATGATGGGTGCAAAGCGAAATTCAAACCCACCCTGAAAAATATTGCCAGCATCGGTGTCCAGAATCTTGATACCCAACGTGTGGGGAGTGATATCAACCAGCACACTGCCAATTTCTTCACCAGCAATCATGCCGCCCTGCACCGCCGCACCCATCGCGACACACAAATCGGGGTTAATGTCCTTCCGGGCGGGGCGTTTTAACCTTTCTTCTAATAATTGTGCAACCATTGGAGTTCTGGTGCTGCCACCCACCAGCACAACACGGTCAATCTGCTCTGGGGATAATTTGGCATCTTCGAGCGACTTATTGACGCACTCCATGGTGCGTTCCAGCATCGGCTGAATTAATTCTTCATATTCCGAACGGGTAATTTCCATCGACATGTGCAGCGACACGCCATCTTTTTCTGCGATAAATTCTTCTTCCACCCGCACCAGTGCATGGTCGGAAAGTTCCCGTTTCGCTTTTTCGGCGGCACGCAGCACGCGGGCTTTGGTGGTTGAATTTTGCCGCAAATCCAGTTCGTGGGCCTCCTGGAAGCGGTCGCAGAGCAAATTCATGAAAAGTTCATCAAAATCATCCCCACCGAGTGCGGTATCGCCATGGCTGGCAAGCACTTCCACCACGCCGGATTCCGTTGAAACGATCGAGACATCGAAGGTGCCGCCCCCCAGGTCGTACACCAGCACATTCATCTGGGCATTCTGGTTGATTTCGTACACCAGCGATGCTGCGGTGGGCTCATTCAGAATCCGCACCACTTCGAGGCCCGCAAGTGCACCCGCATCGATGGTGGCCTGTCGCTGGGTATCGTTGAAGTACGCGGGCACGGTAATGACCGCTTTGGAGACCATTTTGCCTAATTTCCGCTCCGCACGTTCTTTCAACCCACGCAGAATCAGTGCGGAAATCTCTTCCGGACGATATTCTGTATCACCAAGTTTTACCTTCTGATCGGTGCCCATTTTCCGTTTGATCGATCGAATAGTGCGTTCCGGTGCCAGTGCATACTGGTTCAGTGCAGGGCGGCCAATCAGTAGTTTGCCATCTTCGGTAATTCCCACGCACGATGGGAGAATGGGGTCATCGTTTTCATCAGTGATCAATACGGGTTTGCCACGTTCAATGACGGCAATTTCGCTGTTGGTGGTCCCCAGATCGATCCCAACGATGGTGTCACTCATGAATTTCGTCCTGATGTTGTTATCGGATTATTGTGTCAATCTTTCCTGATGGTGCAATCTTGGTGATGAGAAAACACCAAAGATATTCACTAAATGGCTATTTTATGAGATTTCATTCATTATCTGATTGCTGGCACTATGGGTATTCAATCAATCGTCTGAATGTAGATGTTGTAGCCACCATCGCGATTGGAGATGTAGGCCAGTTTTTTGCCATCCGGTGACCAGGTGGGGTAATGGTCGCTGCTCATATGTTTGGAGACGTTTCGTGGGTTCTTGCCGTCCGCATCCATGAGATAAATCTCATAATTACCATCCCGATTCGATGTAAACGCGATCTGCTTCCCACTGGGCGACCAGACTGGCCAGAAATCGAGGGTTGCCAGATTGGTCAAACGCGTTGCTTTCCCACCTTCGGTGGGCATCGTGTAAATATCGAAATGCCCACTGCGTGAACTTGCAAACGCTATCGATTTTCCGTCTGGTGACCAACTGGGATTATTATCCATCGCTGCTTCGCTGGTCAGTTGGCGGGGGTTTTTCCCTTCCACATCCGCCAGAAACAGTTCCTGATTCCTGGTGCGTGTGCTGACCCACAGCAGCGATTTGCCATCGGGTGACCAGCGGGGCGATTCTTCAAATGCCTGATGCGGGATCACATTTTTCTGATTCCCACCGTCCAGATCGATCCGGTCAATCTGTAACTTACCATCCGTGCCCTGCAACCGATCAAACACGAAGAGTAATTGCCCACTATCCGGCGACCAGTGGGGATCAAACGTGGGCTGATCGGTCTTCACCAGCACTTTCCAGTCCGTGCCATCGGCACGCATGGTCCAGACGCCCATTTTTCCCTGATGAATCCTGGTCATTGCGAATAATTTGCCATCAGGCGACCAGCAAAGGTGCTGGATAAAATCGCGGTTGTTCGTGATCTTGACAGGTTCTGCAGTGTGGGCGGCCTGCACCAGCAGCGCGAAGAGTATCGGAGCGCAACAATAAGTGGTATACCAAACTGTCGTTTGCAACATTGGAATCCCGATTTCCAGCAAGAGGATGTTACTGGGGCGATACTCAATTTGGTATTATAACGTGCCTGCAGCAATGGGATTTGCTGAATGAACACTCCGGAAAGGTTTTGAATCCTGTCCAGAGCCAATTTCGGATGATTTATTCAACTGGGAAAAGGAAGTTTTTGCCCACCAGCACGACCAGTGCGGTCACCAGTGCCACCAGCAGGAAAATCATCAGTGGGCCAAAGATGGGGGTACGCTGAGGTGCTTCCACCCAGTTTCGCTGTTGCAGATTCTGCCGACCAGGTAACTGCGGGGTGGGTGCCACGGAGGAACCTGGCGTAAACTGTTGCTGTGGCTGCACTTGCGGAGCAGGTTGTGCCTGTGGTGCTGGCTGAGCAAAAATATTCGAAGGCACTGTCGGCTGCACATGTGAGCTGACCGCAGGGGTATCGTAAGGTTGTGTCGACGGCTGTTGCTGATCGAACACGGAACCTTGAGGACGCACTTGCGGCTGTTGTGGCTGCGGGCGGGCAGGGGTCATGCGACGAGCATTCTTGTTCGGTAAACGCTCCGTTTGGGGATCCTGTGCATAAGGTTGCAGGGCAGCCACGATTTCTTCTGCACTTGCAAAGCGGCTGTCGGGCGATTTTTGCAGTAAACGATCCACAATGGCAACCAGACCTTCCGGCACGTGAGGAGCGACGTCCTTTAACGGTGTCGGTGGCTTAAACTGGTGAGCCATCATTTTTTCAACGGCGGTCCCATCCGGGAATGGATAGTGGCCGGATAACGCATAATACAGCGAGCAGCCCAGGCTATATTGGTCACCGGCAGGTGTCCGGTTGGTAGGCTCCATAATACTTTCAGGGCTGGCACAATCCAGGCCACTGGTCAACGAGTTCGCAGTGGACATGGTATCCACCAGCGATTCCCCTTCGTTTTCCACCAACAGCGAGCCGATGCCGAAGTCCAGAATCTTGGTGATGCCATCACTGCTCAGCATGATATTCGATGGCTTGATTAAACCATGGAACAACCCGTGCTGGTGGGCAATCGCCAACCCCTGGGCAATATGCGAAATTACCGCAGCAGCTTCTTCTGGTGCCAGATGACCAGCGCGGGTAACTTTGGCTTCCAGAGTTTCGCCACTGGCTAATGGCCATACCAGGTAGTGTAACCCACCTGCCGTGCCCACATCGGAAAAAGGTACGATTGAAGAGTGATTAAACTGTGAAAAGGCCCGTACCTGTCGGCGGGCCAGACGTACGTTCCACATGCTGCGACGTGGCAGCACTTTCACGGCGTACAGTTGTTGATCTGTTTTGGAAATTGCCTTGAAGACCTGTCCCATGCTGCCGGAGCCAATGGCATCGACCAACACGTACGGCCCAAGAACAAGACCCTGAGTCTTTCCTTCGAGCACCCGTTCCGCCTGAAAAGCGGTGATTGATTTCTGGCTGATTAGGTATTCTGCCAGTGCAGGTGGTTCTGCACGTGGGTTCCGTTTCAGAAATTCACCCACCAATTCGTTTAATTGGCCGCGATCGATGAGTCCGCTGCGTCGCAGATCCCAAACAAACCACTCGCAAGCGCCCAGATCGGAGCTAACCATGGACATCACCCTTCAGTATTACTGTAAATAATCTATTTTCAGTTGATCGCGGACCGCCTGTCCTACAACATTCCAATTATAACACGAATCTACAAGAAACAACCCTGTTTCTCGGATTCCCAAATCACATTGTAGCCTAAGCTGCAAATTCGAAACGGTCAACAAAACGGGGCAACTTTTTAAATTCTCTCTGGAAATATTAACTATACAGTAGTACAACAATTGCTCTCAGTTAGTGAATTTGGTGAAAAAAAGATGAAACATAAGGGCCGTCCCGATCCGTATTCGGATTGCATTTGTGGTTCGGGCAAACAGTTCAAGTGGTGCTGCAATGCCTATTACAACGATTTTAAGGAAGGCCTCGACCTGTCGGACGCGAAGCAGACTGCAGCCGCAGTGGCCGCATTCGAAAAAGTGGTCAAAAAATACCCCAGATTACCACAAGCATGGCTTTTGTTAGCCAGTCTTGCTTCTGCCGACCAGCAAACAGAGCGCGCGAAAGCGGCATTACAAAAAGCAATCGAACTGGAGCCAGGAACCCCCAGAGCACTGGCACTGCAGATTCAAATCCTTACTGCAGATGCCGATGGAAAAGAAGAATTCCAATCCGAAATGGTGGGAATGTGCTGGCAGATGCTCGACCAGCACTATACCTCTGGCGATCCTTATGTGGCAGACACCATTTATTCATTGTTCCTTGCCCAATTCATTGCAAATGAACAATTCAGCCAGAATTACCTGGTGCCACTGATTCTGGACGAAAAAATCCGCAATCACATAAAAGGTGAAGGCCTGAAACGGCTGAGGATGCTGCTGGAACACTGGCAGTCCAAGATGTATCTGTCAATCGGCCAGCGATTTCTGCTACCAGATCCTGCAATTCCAGCAAAACAACTGGAAGAGTGGAATCAACTGCTCTCGATCGGTGGGATTCTGAAAGTAAAACAAGGATGTGAAGAATTTGTGAAAAACAACCCCACCAATGTGGTGGGGAAATTCAATCTGGCACTGGTACACACCTTGCTGGGCAACAGGACCGAGGCCAAGCCGATTCTGGAACAGTTATTGGCCGATCCCAGTGCTGGCGAACACCACGAAGAAGTGGCCTACATGCTGGAAGTGTATGAATTTTCCGTCCCAGCAGATGAACTGCCTGAAGAATACAGTGGCTACGTGAAAGACTTGAAAATGCGTAATCCGCAGGGTCTTCAACCTATGCTGGAATACTTTACCAGTCAAAAACGGGCATTATTTGGCGAATCTTCACAGAATCGACTGCTGGTGCACCTTTTTGGCAAGTCATCCACACTGGAAATACCTGGTGTGCACAAGTTTGTCCCACAATTGGCACAGTTCGACGCTCAGGCCCTGGAAAATCAAGAGACACAATTTAACCTGCTCAGCGATACGGAAGCGGATATGCAGCAGATTGTTGCTGAAATCCAGGAAAATATCATTGGCGTATTTGAAATTCCTGCAGAGAATGAAAAATATTTCAATCCCTCGAAATTTTTTGTACAGGTGTTGCACCCCGCACTGGAAGGAAAGGAAGAAATTCCTCCCGAAGTGGGACTGCAACTGGAGCACATCCTGAATGAACTGTGGCTGAAAATGCCACGAAAGTCCCTGCAAGGGAAAACTCCGCTGGAAGCTGCTCAGGATCCCACATTGCAACCCCGCCTGAAGGGGGTGGTGCGGATGTTGTATCGCGTTCTGGCTTCCAGTTATGCAGCTGCAACTCCTTGGCATGAAAGTGGTTGAAGACAGTTTGGCGAATCTGCTTTCCAAACTTGGCCTGCCACCCTTAAAGGCACCGTTCCCAGAACAGAAAGCGGCTCAAGTACCTACTGAGGAAGCAGTTAGCGAAAGTGCCCCCGCGACAGGTGGGGAACAGCCTGCACCCGAATCGGTGCCACAACCTGTCACAGCACTGGATCAGTTTCAGGCTGCGATGCGGGAAGGAAACCACGAAAGTGCGATACAATTGGCACAGGATGCTCTTCAAGACCCCCAGTGCAGCGAACGTGCCACCTACGTTTCGTATCTGATCAAGCAATTCAGCGAGCGAAAGGAGTTTTCCACAGCGATTGCCCTGCTGCAACAAGAACGCCAGGTGCTGCAGGATCAGGGCGAAACACGCTATGAGCCAGGGTATTTCTTCGCCCAGAACAAAATTCTGGCCCAATCTGGCGACATCAGTGGTGCCACTGAAGGTTTTCATGAGTTCTTAACAAAATACCCGAACCAGGTAAAGCAAATGCCCGCTGCAATAGAGATGTACCTTCAGTTGGGTAAATACGTGGAAGCACTTCCACTCGCTGAGAAGGCTCTGGAGTTGGCCAAAGCAGGCACCGATCGGGACCTGCAAGGTCACTTGATGGAACTGCTGGACGCACTTCGCCGGAAAATCTGACTACAATTATGAAGAAAATATAATGAATTTTCTTCATAAATCGCCTCAATTTCTACTGATTTTTCGAATTCTAATGATTTTAACGATTTTTCTGAAAGCCAGTTTCTCCCACTTCGGTATCGGTAGTATGACTGGCAAGACAGCGCTGTAAAAAATGTCTATTTTTGTCTATTTGTGACGAAAATAGATTATCTAAATTGCCTAGTTTACCTAAGTTTTGTGAATTTACTCGCCAAATTGGTCATTTGTGCCAATTTAACAACATTGATTCGCGTCTAGGAGAATTGATTGATGCAAGTGTGCATGATGCTGGTGTCGCTGCTTGGGAGCATGAATCCCGCAGCTTTGAGTAAAGAAATTTCCTGGCAAACCGATTACGCAACCGCACGGAATGTGGCCATTAAAGCCAACAAACCGTTGGTGACCGTAATTGCCAGTGGCAAGGAAGGCTGGAAGCAGGTTTTCAAAGACCAACAACTGTCTGCTGAGACGGTGGCAAAACTGCAAAGTGGTTTCGTTTGTCTCTACGTAGACAAAACTACCCCAATGGGCACCAGTTTAGCACAGACCCTGGAAGTGGGCGAAAAAGGCGTTGTGATCAGCAACAAGACCGTGACCCACCAGGCATACCATGTGACAGGCGAAGTGACCTGCAAAGAATTCTGTTCCGCACTGACCAAGTACGAAACCACCGAAAAAGTGACCACCACGGAAACGATTGTGAATGGTGCACCGGCTGTTTATTACAGCAGCAACTGTGCCAACGGCAATTGCTCTCGTACTGCAACGACCGCTGGGTACTATTACCCCGCAACAACCGGCAACTGCCCGAACGGCAACTGCCCCACCGCAACAACGACCGCTGGGTACTACTACCCCGCAACAACCGGCAACTGCCCGAACGGCAATTGCCCCACCGCAGGCACCACGGTGCAACCAGCAACCTATTATTACCCTGCGACCAGCAACTGCCCGAACGGCAATTGCCCCAATCGCTAAGCTGGGTGCCTCACACAGTTTTGAATGTCCCACATTCTACGTGGGATGATGTGAATCTCATTCATTGAATCAATCCCAGCCCACAAACCGTACTTTTACACGTGCTGATTTTCAAGTTGAATGCCAATTTGTGCATAATTACAGCTATGGCATGAATTTTAAAGGGACTAATTTTATTGACCGCCAAGGCGCCACGACACCAAGAAAGCCAAATAGGATATTATTGACAATTTTTTGGTTTCATCGCCAAACCACCTATGACCATTATTTTTCTTCTTGGCGACTTGGCGTCGTGGCGGTCAATAATTGTGCCAGAAAAAAGCTCACCACTGATAAGGCTTATGAGTAGTTTTGCTGAGATTTCATTTGTTCTCTCAGATTTCAGAAAATACCAAAACGTTCCACGTGGAACACTGAAGAACGTCTGAATGTTGTGCGTTTTCCAGTACCGAAAGCAAATAAGTGCCATAAAAATACACAATTCATCCGTCTAGTTCAGGCTCCCCATGATTTTAGTACATGGAACTACGCGATACCGCGCTGAGCAAATCCTTCAATTCGGCCCAAATCCAAGGTATCGGGAACCTGGTGGCATTGCATCTGAAGACGGATTTTCGATGTACCTTGAAAATGGGCCATTTTCAATGGGTTCACCTATCGATTATGCTCGAGGTAGCGTGCGACTACGTTGTTCAGGACGGGCAGCTCGTTCTCAGCGACAAGGCAAGGGCCTAATCCGGCGCTGCACCGGGCCCGGCCAGGTGGTTTGTTTCTGGGAGTTCGAGCGCACCTGATGCCGCTGGGCATGTGAGCTTAGTCGTTAGGCGAAGGGGCAGCATGAAGGTCGAAGGAACCATTGAGCCAGACAGCAACATTTCATCGCTAAGTCGCGAACCGTGGTGTCAGCTCGTCGACCGCCGGGCTGAGCTTCCCCGTCCGGAACCACGTCAAGCAATCAACCCCTTCACCTGTCAATCAATGACTATCCGTCCGACGCCTGATGTCGCTTTAGTCATACTAAATGGCGAGTGCGTCGGCGACGTGAGTTGGTCGATGGACGAAGATGTGCCACTAGTAATCATTAGTGTTGAACAGGTCGCGTTGTCACTTGTTCTAGAATGGACCAAGGAACTTGGCGGTAAATTCATCCAATACTCACGCGATGAAGACGCCTAACCATTTGTTGCAGCGGACCCGGCCACGCGGGCGAGTTATGATCTTGCATACGGTCCGGTATGTGTCCGGTCCGCGATTGCGTATAGTAAAGGTTACGGCGCAGGCGGCCTAAGTGAGCGATTGGAGCAGGAATCGCTTCGTATCTAAGACCGCGTTCTGCTTAATCGCGGATGTATAGCCATAGGGCGGGTTGCATTCTGCAACCGAGGGGGAATGAATGTCATCGAACTTGAATTGGTGCCGGGAGTAGGATGGACGAACAAATTGACAGTTGCCATCTACGTCGATGGCGAACCGCTGACCGAACGAGTGAGAAAACTTGAGGCACCGTTTCGGGAAGCTGAGGGATCGGACGCATCTGTGAGTCGGTACCAGTGGGTACAGGCCAGGTCACTGTTACTGCCTCGTATGCACCTCTTGGGAATACCGGCGTTTCCATGGTTTCCGGGATTTAGTGAGGTATTGGTCTGTACTTGCGGCGAGGCTATGTGTGGGGCCATCGCTGTGTCTGTCCAGGTATGGCCTGAGCACGTCGGTTGGCTCGCGTGGAGGCAATTTCCGCTTGCTGAAGCATACCGCGAGTGCGAGTTTCGCCCGCTACTTTTCAAACGTTCGCAGTACGTGGCTGAACTGCTCCGCGTGTCCGAACAATATGCACAAACTCTGAACGGAAACTGACCAAGTTGAGAATATTTTCAAATTTTCAAAAAATTTACCAAAATTTCTGAAACAACTATTGTTCTGTATAGTATAATTATTTATAGTACACTGTGTGGTGGAATTTCATGCTTGTTGGCACGAATTGCACGCACAGTTTGGGGAATATACAGACAAATCGCCCCCAGAAAAGCGAATCGATCGTTGCAATCGATATTTTCCGCTTATTGGTTGACATCACCCACATTTCCATCGACAATGGTGGGGGTTGTCTCTATCCCACCTGCGATCGGCCTCACGGAGTAGAAAATCATGATCCGCAGCCTCTTCCAGTACATGGTTCATTCACTTCCGGCCTTGATCCTGCTGTCAAGTGGGGGCGCACATCTGTGCGCGCAAGTCAGTCCGGAACAACAGGCAGAAATGCTCTACCAGGGTGGGCGGAACGCACTGAAAGAAGGCAACCACGCCGTGGCAGTGCAGTTGTTCAATGAATTTCTGCAAAAGTTCAACGGCCAGCCCCAAACCAACCGTGTGCGGTACCACCTGGGCTATACGTTGCTCCAACAACAGCCCCCGGATTACCAGAAGGCACTCGAGCAGTTCAATTCCTGTGCGGATGATGGCAATCTGCCCGTGCAGAGCATTGCCCAATACTATCAGTCGTACTCCATCCGTGCGTTAGGACTGGAGGCACTGGAACAATTGGCCAGCAAGCCAAATGAAGCAGCAGCCCTGCAGCAGCGGGCGAAAGATCGTTTTCAGGAAGCAATCAATTCCTACCGCCGAGCCGCGCAGACGCTGAAGGCACAGTTAGAAAAAACGCCCACGCACGTGGTGTGGTATGCACGCTGTCTCGCAGAACAAGCCGAACTGGAAAACCGCCTGAAAAAATACGATGATGCACTGAAGACTGCGGAGCCTTTCCTGAGTGAGTTGCCCCTCGAAAAAACACCCAGCTACAGTGGGGGAGTTTTTGCCTACGCCTATGCTGCATTTCAGAAAAACGATTTTCTGGTGGCGGGGCGTGCGTTAAGCAAGTTAATGCCGTTTGATCAAACGTACCACGGTTTGCACGCACGATACTTGCTTGGAAGGGTGTATCAGGCTACTGGTCAACCTGCGGAAGCCAGACAGTTTTATGCCAAAGTGCTGGAAGATTACGAAACGCAGAAGCGCCAGGCCATTGAGAAAATCAAACAGCCCGACCAGTATCGCCAACAACCAGCAGAATGGAAACGCCTGCAGGCACTTGCGGTGGGGCCACGCCCCGATTTTGTCTTTGCCGCACAATACTATGGTGCCACCATTCTGTACGAAGAAGGGAAACCCGCCGAAGCATACACGTTGCTGGAACAATTTCTGAAAGATCAGCCGCAATCCCCACTGGCGAAGGAAGTTCGCTTGCGGATGGGCTTCTGTCAGGTGCAATTGAAACAATATCCCGAAGCACTGGCCACCTTGCAACCATTAGAAAACGAAGCCCCACTGCTCGATCAGGTGCTGTACTGGAAAGCCAAAGCACTGGCAGGTCAGGCGAACGCACTGGATGCCACGAAACAGGCAGAACGACAACAGGGTTTGCAACAGGCGATTACAATCATTCGCACTGCCGCCGACCGTGCGGCAAATCTGGCGAACACCGATCCCAGGGCCAAGATGCGGCGTGCGGAAATTCAGCAGTCGCTTGCAGAGATGTTGCAACAGACTGGCCTGCACCGAGATGCGGCGGTGGTGCTGGAAACCGTGATTAATGAAAACGCCCAGCCAGAACAAAGACCGATCCATGAATTAAGCCGTGCTCAGGCGTTTCATCTGGCGAAAGACTACGATACTTCCCGACGGCTGGCGGAAGAATGGATTGGCCGGAATCCGGAGCATTCTTTACGCACCGATGCGATGCTGCTGGTGGCAGAAAATACCTACTTCCGTGCGGTAGATGAATACAGCAAACCAGATGCGATCAAGTATCCCGATCGCTGGCAGCCCATCTATAAGGATGCTATCAAGCAGTATCAGGCCGTGTTGACCCAGGGTGGGGAATTTCCCCAGCGTTATGTGGCACGCTACAGTCTGGCGATGTCTCACTTTCGCATGGATGAATACGATCAGGCCATCAGTGAATTATCGAAGATCCCCACTACCGAGCGAATTGGGGAACTGGCTTATGTGAATTACCTGCTGGCGGACAGCTACCTGCGACAGGCACCTGCCACCGTACGTGGGGCGATTGAAACCCGCAAAGTGCTGGAACTGCTGCAAAAAGCAATAGAGCACCTGGAATCGTTCGTGGGCATCGACAGTACCAAGCCCGCCGATCAGGTGATGGCGATGTACCAGTTAGGCACTTCCCAATTGCGCGTTGCAGAACTGACGCTGGATCAGAACGAACGTGGGCCACTACTTCAGACAGCACGCCAGACGTTTGAAAAACTGCAGCAACAGTTCCCACAGCAGCCCCAGGCAACAGCCGCCATTATGGAGCGTGCCAAATGTCTGTATCTGGTGGGGGATCATGGAGGATCAATCAACGAACTGCGAAAGTTCACCCAGGACCCACAACAGCAGTCGCCTTATGCACCATTCGCTTTGATGCGGTTAGCCACGATCTTGCGGCAGCAGAATCAGGCAGAAGAAGCCGTGAAGGTGCTGCAGGCCGCCCGCGATCGCTGGGAGCAACCATTGGCACAACAGAAAGATAAACTGGCCCAGCTTCGCTATCAGCATGGCCTGGCACTGCAGCAGTGGGGTAAATATCAGGAAGCCTTCACCTTGTTCAAAACTATTCCCTCCATGGTGCCACAAAGTGATCTGTTGCTGGAAGCAGAACTCCGTGCCAGCCAGTGCCGCATTCAGGTAGTGAAAAAGCAGTTCGACGAGGCCCGGCAGAAATTACAGGAAGCTGGGAATGATGCGGGAAAAATCAGCCAGGCAAAATCTGTAGTGAATGATCGGCTGAATGATGTCATTCGTGCGGGCAGTGAAGCGTTGCAGATGGCCCAGAATACCCGCACAACGTTTTCAGCAGCACCCGCACGCGAGCGATTGTTTTACGAAGCTGCCTGGGCAGCACGTTACGCCGGTGAATACGAAATTCGTGAAGCACAGAACCGCAAGCAGAAGCAGCAATGGCTGGACTTGCGAAGTCAGGCCAAGAAAGAGCTGCCCGAAGGTGCCGATCTGCCTTACATCCCTCAACCCGTGATTGCTGTAAAAGATGTCACGGTGCAGCACGGCGAAAATGTGGCCCGCAGTTGTTACAACCACCTGATCAAGGAATTCAGCGATACGATCCTTTCGGTGGATGCCCGCCTGGAATTGGCAGAAATGCACCTGATGCGCGAAGAGTATGACCCTGCAATTCAACTCTTGAAGGATGCCAACGATCTGGAGCCTTCCGGCGATGAATTCCCCACTCAGGCGGTGTTGGATAAGGTGAAAGTTCGCCTGGGAACCTGCCTGGCAGCGAAGAAAGAATGGGACGATGCCCGCAACCACCTGGAAGCGGTGGCCAACAATGAACAGTCCCCCGTGCGTGCCCAGGCAATCCTGCAACTGGGAGAGTGCCTGCTGGCTAAGGGTGATCATCAGGATGCTGCCAAATGGTTGACGATCTTCAAAGATAACGGCCAGTTTCATTGGGTCAATGGCGTATCCGATCAGGCAGTGGTGCGGCTGGGGCAGGCACTTGCTGGCACCAAACAGTGGGATGCTGCACGCCAGGCGTACGATCTTGTCCCACAGCGATATGGAAGTAGCCGGTGGATGCCGGAAGCACGCTATGGCATGGGCTGGGCTTTCCAGCAACAAGGGCAACACGATCAGGCGGTGCAATCGTATCAGCAGGTGATCAATCTGGTCAGCAGCGATCTGGCAGCGAAAGCCCACCTGCAGATCGGGCTGTGTCGTCTGGAGCAGAAACGCTATGGAGATGCGGTCGCTGCACTTCTGATTGTGCCATACACATTTGATGAACGCGACCTTCACCCGATTGCCCTCTGTGAAGCCGCACGTGCGTTGGTAGCAGATGGCAAACCAGCCCAGGCTAAGCGATTACTGGAACGGGTGGTAAAAGACTATCCCAAAGATCCATGGGCAGCGATTGCGAAGGAACGCCTGACTGCACTGAATGCACCCACGCCAGAACCGAAACTAACACCGGAGCAATAATCATGAAACAAGTACTGATTCTGTTGCTTCCCTGCATATTGCTGGGCTGGGCAGCCCCACAAGCACATGCGTATGTGGAAATTGCCATGCCACTGAGCAGTGTCATTCAGCAGTCAGTGGTGATTGCGACGGTCCAGATTACCAAAGTGGATAAAGCAAAGAAGATTATCGTTTACCGAAAAATCAAGGACCTGAAAGGAAAGCACCCCCAGGATGAGATTCGCCACGTGCTGGAAGGGGAATTAAAGCCAGGTGAAATCAAAGCGATTCTCGATTGGGCCGAAGTCGGCAAAATTGCGGTCTTCTTTCACAACGGCAGTGCCAGCGAAATGTGCATCGATATGAATTGGTATCAGGCTTATCCACGTGGAGATTATTGGGGGATGTCCCACGGAGAGCCGTTTCTATTGCGGAGTTATGCTGGCAAAGCAGATCGGCTGCCCGCGTTAATTACGACGCTGCTTGCCGGCAACGAAGCATTAGTGCCGTGCATGGAAGACAACAAGGAACTGATTGCCAAACGCACCGCCCGCATTATGCGGATGAAAAATTCGATGAAGAATCTTGATTGGAATATCAAACGAGATTTTGTGGGCTGGGGTGCGGATGATATCCGTCGAATTGAAGGTGTGCCCGGCTTCAGCCACCTTGCCCCACTGGGCAACTTTGGTGGCACTGTGCTGGGGATATATCCGTGCGACTTCAATCTGGATGGCAAACAGGATTTCTGCATTCTTACCACGACGAAAGTGGCATTGTTTCAGCACCAGGGGGATTCGTTTGCGGAGGTGGTGCTGCCAGATCTGACTACCGCATCTGCCGTGTGTTGGGGCGATTATAATGCTGATGGTTACCACGATCTGGCCCTGGCCACCAGCACCGGCGTGCGGCTGTTTACCAATCTGCAGAACGGACAATTTCGTGATGATTCCGCGCTGATCGAAGATTCGATGAAGTGCCTGTCGGGTGTGGTGATCCGTGATTTTACAGGCGATGGCAAAGCAGACATTCTGGCCAGTAGTTGTTTTGGTGGTGTGGCACTTTACGAAAATCGCCTGCCTGCAGATGCGGTGAAGCAGTTGACCCCACCACAACTGGGCGAGTGGTGGCATATCGGCCCGTTTGATAATACTGGTGGCAAAGGCTTTGATGCGGTTTATCCACCGGAGCAACAGATCGATTTCACCCAGACAATGATGGGCAAAGGGAACCGCAAAGTTTCCTGGACGAAAAGCGAATTCAAGGATGGTCAGATCAATAACCTGGCGATCTTCAATGATCCCAACTTGAACAACGATGCAACTGTTTATGTTGCACGTGAAATTACCTGCGTGGGTATTGCCGAGATCCCACTGTCGCTGGGGTCGGATGATGGGCTGGCGGTGTTTGTCAATGGCAAGCGGGTGCTGGCAGAAAACACCAATCGAGCCTGTCTGCCAGATCAGAATCAGTTGACCATTCGTTTGCGGCCCGGCAAGAACCATCTGTTATTGAAGATTACCCAGGGCAATGGCGATTTCGCATTCTACTGCCAGCCTGGGCAGGCAAAACTGTCCGCAGCGGGCTGGTTTCAGGATGTTTCTGCCGCGTGGGGCGTTGGTCCACGTGGGCTGGGGAATCAAACAGCAATAAAGCAGCTCAAGACGATTGATTGGTTTGAGAACAATCAGCCCCAGGCGATTCTGGTAAACAATCAGCCGAAAGATTCTCTCATGCTGCAAGCCAGGAAGCCGTTTCAACAGACCCCACTTCCAGAATGGCTGCAGACAACGGGTCAAGTAGCTTGTTTCAGCGATCGTGGCAAATTGCAATATTCCTGTTTTCAACAGCAAACCATGCGTATCGTGCAGGCGGATCTGGAAAAGAAACAACTTCAACCTTTGCCAGACAAATTGCCCGCAAACGCACTGACTCATGCCCACCATATAACCTGGGGTGATCTCAACGGTGATGGACTGGCAGATTGCTACGTGGGGTGCGTGCTGGCCCCTAATCGATTATTTCTGCAACAACCGGATGGCACCTTTCAGGATGAATCCCTGGCACTTGGTGTTACACAACGCACCTGGAACAGTCAGGTTGTCGCCACCACCGACCTGAATCAGGATGGTCGGCCTGATATGTTGCTTGGGAACAGTGGGCAGGATTCAGTGGCTCTCTTTTCGCAGATTCCCACGACGAAAGATCGTACTCCCATCTCGATTCACTTTTCGGCGAATCGCCTGGGACAGATTTCCCGCTGCGAACTGGTAAATCTGCAAACCAAAGAAACGCACCGCCTGACTGCGATTGCCTGTAACGGACAGCCTGCAACATTGGTCTGCACCACCGTGACACCTGGCAAGTATCGCGTGCAATTACTGGGCGATCAAGAGCCGTTTGAGCAAACCTTCGACGTGGCAGATCAGCACACGAACGTAGTGCTGTACCAGCGAAAAACTGCCCCACCTGCAAGCCTTCCTTCCACAACGAGTTCCAAGTGATGCAAATGATGAAGCAAACGTTGATTTTCAGCATGCTGTTGGCTGGTGTGGGTTCACTGATTGGTGCCGAACACGATTGGCCAACGTATCGTGGGAATGCCCAGCGTACAGGCACCGTCGATACTGTGGCAGGACCGAAGAAGCCAGCGGTACAGTGGTTTTTGAAGTCGGAAGAAAACTTCATTGCGTCACCAGTCCCCAGTGGCCAGGAACTGTTGCTTTCCAGCATTGGTGCGTTCAACAAGCCCACGTTACTGGCACTGTCGCAGGCACCTGCCGACCGGGCGATGATTGCCCCCAGGTGGATGAAAAGTGCCCCAATGCTGAAACTACCCAGCGTCAGTGCCCCAGCGGTAGTGGGCGATTCGATTTACTTTGGGGATGGTATGCACCAGACCGATGGGGCAATTTTGTATTGTTTCCCAAGTGCAGGTGGGCATCTGACATGGGCATATGCGGTGCCCGGAGAATTGGTGCATATGGAAGGGGCCCCCACCGTTCACAACAATCGTATTTATCTTGGTGCAGGCTCTGCGGGAGTGATTTGCCTGGATGCGACCACACTGGATTTGAATGGGAAAGCTGTGCTGCCAAAAGATGTTCCAGCATTACAGGAACAACGCTGGAAAGAACTGCTGGCCAAGTACGAAAAAGAGAAGAAAGAAGATCCCGATTTTGCCGTCCCACCCACGGAAGATCAGTTGCATCGCCCACAGCCAAAGCTGGTGTGGCAGGCAGGTGCCAAAAAGTGGCATGTCGATGCACCTGTGCTGCTCGTGGGCGACCGATTGTATGTTGCATCGGCATTTCTCGATAAAGAGAAACTGGGTGAGCGGGCATTGTTCTGTCTGGATGCTGCTACGGGTAAGGAACTGTGGAAAACCCCACTGACCTATAATCCGTGGGGTGGTGCTTCGTTCGATCAGGATACGCTGATTATCACCACCAGCAGTATTTCCTACGACCCAAAATCGTTGCAGGGTTCCCGTGGAGAAATCCTGGCAATCGATCCCGCCTCTGGTAAAGTTCGCTGGCAGAAAAGTATTGCCGGTGGCATTCTGGGTTGTGCAGCACTGCGCGATGGTTCAGCCTACTTCACCTGCACTGATGGACGAGTGCGTGGAATGTCGCTGAAAGATGGTTCCCGCACGCTGCTGTACGATGCAAAGGCATCGCTGTTTGCCCCGCCGGTAGTGACCGCAGACACTGTTTTTGCTGCCGATAACGCTGGCGTCGTACATGCCATTGTTCGCAAAACCGGGCAACCCGCCTGGACCTTATCATTAAAGGACGCACCCATTCAGGCACCTGGCATGAATTACGGTGGGCTGACCTTGCATGGTGGGAAGTTGTTTCTGGCCACATGTAATCTGGAAGGTGAATTCGCCCGCCAGCCCACTTGCATCGTCTGCATCGGTGGGGAATAACGGTGATGTAAACAATGATGACTCAGGCACTGAAACGTGGAACCAGTTGTAATGCCAGCTCAGCAGCACGTCGTCCTGATTCCAACGCACCCTGGATGGAACCGTGATGAGTATGATCCCCACAGATTTGAACATTGGGTGGTAATGGAGCGGTTAGCTGCCTCATCTTCGCAAAATCTTCCACATGCTGGCGTGGTAAGGCATAGGGAATCTGATAGTGCTTTAATAATTCCCATTGTTCGGTTTGTACCCCATACCAGGAATGCAATTCCTGTTTCACCGTGGGCAGAATCTCTTCCAGTGCATGATTGCCAAGCACGGAAACGGAAATCAAGGCCCGATCTGGTGGGGCGTATTCCGGTACCACATTACTGAGCACGGCCAGATTATTGATTACCCCACTTCCTTCCCCGTTCAACACCAGATAGGGCTGTGTGAATGGTGCCTTCGGTGCGGTAAAGTACAAACAGGTGACAGACTGACCAGGAACCGTTGGGTAATCCGGAATGAACTGTTTTAATGCCGCACCTTCCACCGCCACAACCGTTTGCGGGCTGACCAGCACTTCACCGTTTTCCAGATAGATACAACCATTGGCAATACTGCGAACGGGGCAATTGAAACGAATCGTTTCTGGAGGGAGTTGATTGGCCAGTTGCTGCGGGATGGCCTGCATCCCCGCTTTAGGCAGAGTAGCATCGGAATTGGCAAACATCCGAAAGACAAACCGCATCATATTCGCATGGCTATCCAGCGAATTATCCAGGAAGATCCCTCCGAAGAACGGACGGAAAAATCGTCCGATAATCTGTGGGGAAAAACCAAATTGCTGCAATAATTGCAATGTGGTGATGTTTGGGCCGTCGAATAATTCTTCCAGAGTGCCGGAACTGACAGTTTTTCGCAAACGATCGATGCGGATTTTGTCTCCCAGAGTGCCCACAGGCGAAAGCAAGGTGGGCAGGCTGGCAAAGGGTCGCCGCCACGGATCGACAAGGCGGTAAAATTGTTTGTTCCAGCGTATCATTGCTCCTGGTTCAAACATTTGCAGGTGCAGTTGCTGATAATCCAGCATCTGCTTCGCTTCGGGATAACCCGTGATAAACACCTGAAAGCCACGGTCGAGCTGGTGCCCAGCCACAATGTCGGTGCGTATCCTCCCACCAACATGATCCGATGCCTCCAGCACCTGAATACGCACTCCTGCACGATGCAGATGGCAGGCACACGCTAAACCGGCAAGGCCCGCACCAATAATGGTAATATCTGCTTGTTGGGTTCTATTCATGATGTTGTTTTGGACGTTGGGAATGGTTGATTCAAATGGATAACGGAATTAACCATTTGCTCTAACTAGTATTTGATTATACATGTTGATCCCTTTCTGCCAAGCGAAACGTTGAAGGTTGAATGTCGCGATTTTAGACGCACGTGGGCTGGATAATATTTATGAACAAATAATGAAGAGGGTGCGAATCGCAGAAATCCATTCCTGAATAAGGAATCCATTTGTACCCACCCCTGCAAATCGGTTACGCTAGTATTAGTTCGGGCAGGCTGGGAAGAACAACATGAGATCATTGATCACTTTTTTGGGCATGCTGCTATCAGCGGTGGTGCTGCACGCTCAGAAACCACATGCGGTGGTGGAAGGCACCAATGGCATGGTGGTGTGCGTTTCGCCCGATGCAGCCGATGTGGGCGTTGCCATTCTCAAAAAGGGCGGAAATTCCGTCGATGCCAGCGTTGCGGTGGCATTGGCAATGGCAGTCACGCACCCGGAAGCGGGCAATATTGGTGGGGGTGGCTTCATGCTGGTGGCACCTGCCAACGGCAAACCAACGATGTTTGACTATCGAGAAACTGCACCGGCAGCCGCGAATGAGAAAACATTCATTAAAACTACCAACTGGCACAATCACCGTGCTGTGGGAACGCCTGGAACGGTGCATGGATTGGAAATGGCCCACAAAAAGTTTGGCAAGCTTCCCTGGAAAGAGGTGGTGCAGCCAGCAATCGATCTGGCAGAAAATGGCTTTCTGATGGATGAGTTTCTGACACGCACACTGAACAGCATTTTAAGTCGCTCGAAAGCCCACCCGGAAATGCTGCGGGTGCTGGGCAAGGACGCGGGCAAAACCCCCTGGAAGGTGGGGGATCGCTTGATTCAGCCGGAACTGGCTGCCACGCTGAAACGGATCGCAAGTGCTGGCGCCAAAGGTTTTTACGAAGGAAAAACTGCCGAACTGATTGCCAAAGAAATGGAAATCGGCAAAGGATTCATTACCGAAGCCGACCTGAAAGCTTACCGTGCGGTGGAACGCGAGGTGCTGACAGGCAGTTACCGGGGCTACACCATCATTGGTGCCGCACCACCCAGCTCGGGTGGGACCGTCCTGATTCAAATGTTGAACATGCAGGAAACCTTCGACATGAAGAATTTTCCGGCAGGTTCGGTACCTGCAAGGCACCTGCAGGCAGAAATCATGCGGCGTGCTTATCGCGATCGGGCAGCATTTCTGGGCGATCCGGCGTTTACCAAAATCCCGAACTACTTAACCAGTAAGGAGTATGCGGCGAAACTGGCAAAAACCATTTCGCTGACCAAAGCCACCCCCAGTGAAGAGCTGGCAGGTGATATTCCCTTAACCAAAGAAAGTGACAGCACCACGCACTTTTCGGTGATTGATCGCGATGGGATGGCTGTATCCAATACTTATACGCTGGAAAACAGTTACGGCTCCCGCGTGATGGTGCCTGGTACGGGGATTCTGCTGAACAACGAGATGGGCGATTTTAATTCCCGGCCTGGGATTACCGATCTGACAGGTCGCATTGGCACTCCGCCGAACCTGGTGGCACCTAGCAAGCGGATGCTCAGTTCGATGTCGCCCACGATTGTTCTGAAAAACGGAAAGCCATTTCTGATTGTCGGAAGCCCAGGTGGGCGAACCATCATCAATACAGTGTTCTGCGTGGTGACAAATGTCATCGATTACGAAATGCCGATCGATCAGGCCGTGGCATTCCCTCGCCAGCACCATCAGTGGTTCCCGGATACACTGCGAATCGAAGCCCACCACAATATCGATCTGGATGAACTAAAGAAATTGGGCCACCGAATCACGATTGGTCGGCAAGGCGACGCTCATTCGATCTACATTGATCCCAAAACCGGCAAATACTACGGTGCGGCAGACCATCGTCTGGATGGTAAAGCAGCAGGTTATTAATACCCCACCTGGAGGATGATTGATATGATCAAGCGACAGTCTGTGTTTCTGGCAGTGTTATTCTTTGGTATTGCCAGTTCCTCCCATGGTCAGGTGGTGATTCAGTTCGAAGATGTTACTGAAAAGAGTGGGATCAAGAACTTTCTGAAAGGAATGATGGGCCACGGTGCAGCGTGGGGAGATTTTGAAGATAACGGTGTCCCAGACCTGTTTGTCGGCGGTTTCTGCGACAGGCCCGATGCGGAATATGCACCTGTTAACAAGCCGGTACATAGCTATCTGTTACGACAAACCGAAGATGGCACTTTTGCCCATGTCGCAATCCCAGGGACGATGGTCTACGGCCGCACTAGTGGGGCAGTTTTTGCCGACCTCAACAACGATGGCGAACAGGAATTATTCATTTCCAACAATGCCAAAGCCAGTGCGGGCAAAACCATGGGTATCCAGGGGAAAGCCAAAGTAGAACCCTCCCGCCTGTTGCAGGATCGGGACAATTATTACTTCGACATCACTGAAAAATCGGGTGCGGTTCCCAAGGAAATGCAAACAGCCAGAAATATTGGTATTTTCGACTACAACCGAGATGGGTTACTCGATCTGCTGATCATTGAAGACCGCTTTCGCAAAAACCCCAAGTCTCGCCTGATGAAAAACCTGGGCAAATTGAAGTTTGAAGATGTCACCGAAACGGTGGGGCTGCCCAACGATCTGTTCGGACTTGGCCACGCTGTGGCAGACTGGAACAACGATGGCTTCCCCGATTTTCTGGTGGGGCACTCCAACCGTTTCTTCTTGAGTGATGGAAAGGGAAAGTACCAGGAATCCAAGAAGTTAGCAGAAACCTTTGCCTGGAAGCCACTTCACAACGAAGACTGGCCGTGTGGTGTGGCAACGGCAGATATTAATAATGATGGGCTGCTGGATATTGTGCTGGGCATTCATGGTGAGCCTGCCCGTAATCGCGTCTATCTGAACACGGGAATTGTTGCTGGGGAACCCACCTTTCGGGATATTACCAAAGAGGCTGGCCTGCCCGATTCGTTGGCAGTGAAGACCCCCCACGTGGAGTTGATTGACTTCGACAACGATGGCCGGCCCGATATTTACACCACCGCAGCATACTTGCAGGATGATGGCTCAATTCATCCCGTCATTTACCGGAATGTGACCACAGATCCCAGCAAACCACGTTTCGAAGAACAAGGTGCAACAAAAGGGAAACTGGTTTACTTCCCAGCAGGTCCATCCGCAGATTTCAACCGCGATGGGAAGCGGGATCTGTTTCTGGTGAACTGGTACCAGAACAATCACTGTCGACTACTCAAGAACAGCACTGCCGAGGTGGGGAACTGGGTGACGTTGAAAGCCACCGGCAAGAAGTTCAACAGCGATGGCATTGGCACGCGATTTGAACTGTTTGAAGCGGGTACCAAAAAGCGATTGGGCACACAGGAAATTAACGTGGGCTACGGCTATGCCAGTGGGCAGATGGCAGAATGCCACTTTGGCCTTGGAAAGCATGACCAGATTGATCTGCAGGTGCGTTTTCCGGATGGCACCACACACCTGATAGAAAAACTGCCTGTCAACAAACTCCACATCATCCAACCCACCGACAAATGAGGATTACTTCATGAGAATTCAGTCATTTATTCTGCTTTTTGGCATGATCGTGCCATTACAGGCACAGGATGGGGAACGTTTTCCACCAAAATTGCCCAACGGCCAGACAGCAATCACCTTAAGCGATCCTGCGTTCCTGAAAGCACCGGTGGATCTTCCCAAAGAGGTGGGGATCGCCAAAACAGTCCCCACGGTCGATTTCCAGTTCTATCCCGGACAAACCTATGCGGGGAAGCCCTGGTCCAACTGGGGCGATGGGCTGGCAATTGATGGCAAATATTACTCGGCCATTGGCGACCACCTGGCACCGCACGGCAATGCGTATGTGTATGAATACGATGATGCCACCAAAACCCTGAAGCAACTGGTGGATGTGCGGAAATTATTAAAACTTCCTGAAGGCCATTACACGCCGGGCAAAATCCACAGTCGTATCGACCTGGGCAGCGATGGCTGGCTCTATTTTGCCACGCACCGTGGCTCGACGCGGATTACCACGGCACAGTACCACTATCAGGGGGACTGGATCATTCGGCACCATCCACAGAAAGGACTTACGGAAATTGTCAAGCACGCCCCACTGCCATTTCAGTGCATGCCCACCAGCGTGCTGGATCCGCAACGCTTAATCTTCTACGCGGGCACCCAGGATGGGGCAAATGTGAAGAAACCACAGTTCCTGGCCTACGATGTGAAGGACAACAAATTAGTTTTTTCTCATGAAGTGGGCCCCGCACGATATATGATCTTCGCACCTTCCACAGGGCGTGTCTATTTCCACCAGCGACCTGAAGGGAAGGATAAAGCCGATGCAGTGGAAGCTCTCTATCGCTTTGACCCCGCGAAACCGGATCAGTTGACCCCAATCGATGCCAAAATTGTGCTGCGGGCAGCCACTGAAGAAAGCAAATCGGGCAAAGTCTACACCATCGACCGCAATCAACTGTGGGTGTTCGATACCAAAACCGAAAAAGCGGAACTAATTGGCGATCCCACGATTGGTGGGCCGGATTATGTGACGTCGATCGATCTCGATCCGAAAACCGAACGATATCTGTATTACATCCCTGGTGCCCACGGTGGTGCGGAACGAATTGGCACACCCTTGGTGCAGTTCGACCTGAAAACGAAAACAAAAAAAGTAATTGCATTTCTTTATGCTCCCATCCATGCCAAGGCTGGGTTTGTGCCGATCGGCACTTTCAGTACGGCTGTATCTCCTGATGGTGCAAGGGTTTACGTCACCTGGAACGGTGCCACCCAGATCCCCAGCCCACTGCCAAAGAAGGTGCCATTCGAAGTCTGTGCATTCAGTGTGGTGCACATTCCCGCTTCGGAACGCCTACCATAAAGAAAGACGACATCTCTGACAGATGATGAATTAATTTTCACTAATATTATGGCAAAATCAAAGAAGAAAGAAGCCCGCGATGGCGTGCACGTGCGTCTGCTGCGTGCGGATGATATCACGTTGCTGGTGGAATTGAACAAGGCTGCCTATCCCACAATGGCTGAAGAAAATGTGGTCTGGGGCGAGACCCACCTGCTCAGCCACTTGCGGCAATTTCCTGAAGGGCAATTTGTTGCGGAAGTGGCCGGAAAAATTGTCGGGGCCTGCTCTTCCTTGATTGTCAATCTTGGTTCCGAACCACTGCGGAACCACACCTGGTCGGGAATTACAGATAGCGGCTATTTCACTAACCACGACCCACAGGGCGATACGCTTTACGGTGCCGATGTTTATGTCCACCCCGAAACACGTGGCCTGGGGGTGGGGGCTGCTTTGTATGCTGCGCGTCGCGAATTGTGTAAACGGAAGAACCTGCGGCGGATTCTGGCAGGGGGCAGGTTATGGAATTACATCGATTACGCCGACCGCTACTCTCCCGAAGAATATGCCGCCCGCGTGGTGGCTGGCGAAATTCGCGATCTGGTGTTGAGTTTTCAACTGCGTGAAGGCTTCAGTTTCCGTGGGGTGATGCCGAACTATCTGCGTGATCCACGAAGTAAGAACAATTCCAGCTTGATTGAATGGCTAAATCCGGATTATCGCCCACCCAAAAAAGGCCCTCGCAAGGTGCGGGTGGCGTGCGTGCAATACCAGATGCGAAAAATAAAATCGTTCAAAGGGTTTGCACGTCAGGTGGAATACTTTGTCGATGTGGCAGGGGATTACGGTTCGGATTATGTGCTGTTTCCGGAACTGTTTACGGTGCAGCTACTTTCTCAGGTGGATGCTTTGTCGCCCCAGGAAGGGATGAAAAAACTTGCGGAATATACCCCAAGGCTCATTGAAATGTTCCGTGAGTTGTCGATGAAATATGGTTTGACGATTATCGGTGGCAGCCACCCGGTCTTCAAAGGCGATAAGCTGGAAAATATCTGCCATGTTTTCCTGCCGGATGGGCGGGTCATTGAGCAACCCAAACTGCATATCACACCCAACGAGCGCAAATGGTGGGGCATTACCGGCGGGGATCGCCTGGTAGTGATTGATACCCCAGGTGGGGCTCGCATTGGTGTATCGATCTGTTATGATGTCGAATTCCCGGAACTGGTGCGGTATCTGGCCGATGAGGGAATTGAAATCCTGTTTGTGCCATTCTGCACCGATAACCGCCAGGGTTACCTGCGGGTGCGGCTCTGTGCCCACGCGCGGGCGATTGAAAACCAGATTTATGTCTGTCTGGCAGGGAACGTGGGCAATTTGCCCGATGTAACCAACATGGATGTGCAGTATGGTCAGGCCGCTGTGCTGACACCGTCGGATTTTCCGTTCGCCCGCGATGGTATTGCTGCAGAAGCGGATGCCAACGAAGAAACGGTATTGATCTGCGATCTCGATCTGGACGACCTGATGGAAGCCCGCCACGCAGGCACTGTCACCCCACGACTGGATCGGCGACCGGATATGTTCCAGCAGATTACCGTGATTCCTGGAGTGCAACAGAAGCACCGCAAAGATAATGAAGGGCCACTAGGCGATCAGAAGATTGTCAATCCGGTGGATCCGTTGCTGGATGCCCCACCGGACAATGTCGTAAGCTGATGCATTAATCGTCTGAGGATGGTTTGGAAAATTCCTTGTCATCAAACTTCTGGTTCAACTGGTATGAAGAAACTTCCATGGTGATGTATGGTTTCCCATCACGGGTGATGGTAAGTTTCTTTGGCTGGCGGCTGCCTTTATCTTCATGATCGGTCATGGTGGTCACTTCGGTCACTTCTTCTCCCGCCTGAAAGTCTTTTACCACGGAAGTCGCTTGCACCAACAGGTAACTTTTTTTGTCGAAACAGATGTTGATGGCACGGAACTTAGGATGTTCCACACGGATACAGATCGCATCTTTCCCGTTTACTTTCTCTTCTCCAACCACACTCAGTTTGTATTTTTTGTCCAGTAGTGGGAAGAGGTTAAGTGCCGCGTTCTGATGCCCCTGCTGCATTGCTTCGGCAACCTGGTCTTTGTCCATTTCGATAATGTTGTCGGCTACTTTGGCCCAGCCTTTGTCTTTGCTGATCACGTTGACGATCGCAATGTTCATGTTGTTGACATCGATTTCCATCGCCACTTTGAAATATTCCGAACCTTTGGCTTTCACTTCACCAGCAAACTTCAGGTCCATGCCGTTGGTGCTGATGGTGCCCGAAAACTGGGCACTGTGGGATTCCAGCTTTTTGAGCTCTTCCACCCCACCGTGGGCCTTGATTGCTTTTTCGAGCACCGCACGTGCTTCTTTTTCATCCGCCACCAGTGGGGATGAAATCACACCGACAAGCACCGCACCCAAACCAAAAATGAACACATTTCTCATCAGATTTCCTCATAAGAGTCACAAAGTCATTCGGATGCGAAGAAGGAGGATTTAAATTATGAGAAAGAATTCATCAAAAATTGCTTCTTGATAAGATGAGAAAGCTCCTGAAAGCCGTCATTCCCGCGCAGGCGGGAATCCAGGGCTCTAAACTTAAATTGGTATCCAGAACCTGCCAAATATGAAAAAAATGGATTCCCGCCTGCGAGGGAATGGGCTGGGGGGTTGCATTTTTTGACCTCACCCCGGCTACGCCACCCCTCTCCTCGCAGGAGAGGGGAATGAATGTGCGGACGACTTGCTCCCCTTCCCTGCGAGGGAAGGGGGGTTGGGGGGTTAGGTTGCTTTCATCGCCCACAGCATCAAAATGCGGCAGATGAATTCCACATGCATAGTCAGTCACACGATGATATCTTCTGAAGTAAAGGTAGATTCGACCTTCCCTGCCACTTCCTGAAACAACCAGATCAGTGGGTCGCGGGCTTTGCCGATCGTGCAACCATCGATGATGTTGAATGCCAGAAACAGATTCCAATCTCCAATCGCCTGCAACAAAGCATCGAATCGTGCCTGGTTATAGATCCCTTTACTTTCAAATTGGCGAAATAGTGCGTACGGTTCATCGTGGAACTGCACCATTGCCAGCAGGTCCGCATCATCACAATACTTGGCAAGAAATGCACGTGCCAGCGAGGCATGGCTTTCCGGATCGAGTATTGGCACACCGGGCTTTGATTCCGCCTTAAAGCTATCGTGGGTGTGAATCAAGAGTTTCAGCTTCCAGTACTCTTCTTCAGACAACTTTGGTCGGAGCTGTTCCAGATTGGGTTCAATTTCAGCGATATGGGCACGGACAGTCCCTTCGGGGTGGCCAGGGCGGGCACGTCCCCAATCAAGATTCTGGTGATATCGTTCATCCTGCAGAATCAGTTCAAAAATGCTTCGATAATCCATGGGCTTTTCCTTCAAGGACAATATTTCTCCCTTAATTTTCATGGAATCGAGACACAACAATTGATTAACAGGTTCGCTGAACAGAAATGAGAACAGCCTGATTTGCAACAGGAGTTGTTGTTAATCGAATTCACCCAGATGGACGTTTGCCAGCACATTTTTTCGAACAATACAGAACCTGATCCCAGTTCTTTTCCCACTTTTTACGCCAGGTAAAAGCTCGTCTGCAGGTGGGACAGATTTTCTGTGGCAAATTGCTTTTTGCAGGTCGTTTTTTCTTGTTGCTCAAGGAGATTGATTTATTTAAATGATTTGATGAACATTTGAATGAATGTTGCTTCTATTCTTGCCTTGTATGGCGCAAATTTTCCGTTTCAAATATTAACAAGCGAATTCCATTGAACAATATTCTACCTGATCCGTGGTAGAAATACCAGGTTGCATGCTGTCGCACACTACCGGTGGGATGGACGCTTCGTGGGACAAAATTTCTTCATAAATCTGGAATCTTTTTTTGGCGTGCGGTATCTTAACTAAACGAAGTTTCTTTACATGGGAGTTTCCGAATGAGCATCGTGCGAATTGGCTTAGGCGAAACACAAGGTTTTTCCGATGGTTACGACCGCATCTTTGGCAAAAAGACCGAAGAAAAACCAACAACACCCCCCGCAACCAGCGAAGGTGCTGCCCCACCAGAGAAAAAAGAAGGCTGTGGAGGTGGGGGCTGTGGTACTGGTGGCACGTGCGGCACCAAAAAGTCTGAATCAGCAGAGTAAAGCCAACAGAAACAAGCCTGAAACCAATTCTCTGACATTCGCCTGATCGTTACTTTTCATTTTTCTGCAAAAATTTTCCAGTTTCCACAACTGCTTATTCTGTAACAGTTTACGGATTCCTATCTGGTCAAAATCGAGTCATTGTTGCAACAAAAATGGCATGAAAGAACAGCCAGGTGGATATATAATTATGTGCACGCAAGTAGATGGTTTCCATCAAAAGTAATGCTTGGGTACTTGGGGGAAGTATATTGGAGATGAACAATGAAAATTGTTTTGTAAGTTCTCAACTCCCAGTGTAATAGACATACCTGTTATATCCGCATCGATTGGTAATTATCAAATGATAGAGACATACCATGCACGAAATGTTCAGTCTGTTCACACATCACCAACTGTCTTTGCCTGAATTGAGAGTTACGGGATCCCCCGGACGATCTGTGGGCCGAGGACCTGGGTTACTGGCACGGGCAGGCGTTGCCAGATGCGGATCAGGCGGGAGAAACGTGGGTTGTCCGCTCGCAATTCTGCCGATTGGCCGTGCAGGCAATATTGCCAGACAGCGGGGCTTTCCGTGGCACCCCACTGTTTCTTGAAGCGGTAGGTATTGCTGTCTTTGGTGGAGCGGCCAAAATCGAACGTGTGCTGCCCACGCTGGATCGCACGGTCAATCAGGTGCCAGAACATCAACATGTTGGCACTGGTATGCTTAAAATCTTTTAATGAAGAGGCACTGGGTACTTCCGTAATCCCCTGTCCGTGGGTCAATACCGAGCAGGCAACTGGCATTCCCTGGTGCCGCACAATGCACAGTTCCGCCTGACCAGGGAAGTAGCGTAAGATCGCTTCAAATAAGCGTTTAGAATAGACGGGTGTGCCGAGATCCCGCATGTTGGTGCTGAAGACGAAGTAAAACTCTTCCAGCAGTTCTTTCCCGCCCCAATGGACAGTGAGATTCGATTTTTCACCTTTCCGCACCTGATTGCGAACTTTCGCTGGAAAGCTTTCCCACAGTGGGCCAGGAAACGACGGAAGTGCCAGCCGCATATGTACTTTCGTTGCACGCACCCCATTGAAGCGTGGGTGATCGATTGGTTGTTCGTGCCGCAGTTCCAGATGTCGCGTGCGTAACGATTGGCTCAACTCAATCGCCTGATCAATCAGCCCACGCTGCACATCAGGTGCGTCTGCAAACACTCCTGCCGTGTTCAAATAAGGCAAACTGACCAGAAATCGCCCAAAAAGTGTGCTGCGCACAAATATCAGTGGCAAATAGCCCACTGTTTCGCCATTGGAACTTGCTTCCAGTGCGTAAGGAACGTGTCGCAGGCCATCTTTCAGCACATACAGCCACAACGGATTGTGAGCGGGGTGGTTATGTTGTTTGCTGCCGAGAAATGCCTGCAGACGTGGCATCGCTTCGTGCAGCGAAGCCCCACTGAGGGTGGTGATTTTCCATTGTTCGCCCAGACTGGTAACCATTGCGGTGCTTCTCGTGCAGAATAATCTTGGTGCCAAGTATCTCAATGCTAAGTAACTGTTATGTCAGGCATTCGCCATGATCTGGCGAATACTTGACATATCAACATTCAGCCGTTTTTATTTCAATTCGCATACAACTGTTGAATCCACTGCCACTGCTGAGCCAGGCCATCATCAATGCTTGTGGTAGCCTGCCAGCCCAGTTGCCGTTGCAGTTTGGTGGTATCGGCAAACGTGTGGCGTTGATCCCCGGGTCGCGTGGAGTGCTGATTAATCGTAAATTCTTTACCAGCAAGCACTTGCAGCTTGTTCATTACATCACGGAGGCTGACCATTTCTCCGCCACCGATGTTGTAAACTTCCCCCACGGTGCTGTTCAGTGCCAGGATAATTGCCCGCACGCAGTCCGTAACGAAGGTATTGCCACGCACCTGCTGGCCATCGCCGTACACGTTAATGGGTGTGCCGTGCAGCAACGCTTTCATGAAAATGTGGTAGGCCATGTCGGGGCGTTGGCCCGGCCCATAGACGGAAAAGAATCGCGTTACCACCAGGGGGAGCGAAAATGAATCCATGTACGCACGGCAGAGATGCTCCCCAGCCAGTTTGGTAACACCATAAGGCGAAATTGGCCGGGTGGGCAGGGTTTCATCCCCACTGGCGAACTTGCCATAAACCGATGAGGTGGAACCATAAATGAATCTCTTCAACCCTGGCACCGTGCGGCACGCTTCCAGCAGACGCTGGGTGGCGGTGATGTTACACGATTGATACAGATCGAAATCAGTCCAACTGGCCACCAGACCCGGCATTGCCGCCAGATGGATAATGGCGTCAACATCAGCCACCACATCCGCCAGCTCGTCCGTGCGTAGATCGCGTGCGAAAAACTGGAAGTTCGGGTGGGCCAGCAGCGACGCTAAGTTCTTATCCTTCAAGGGCTTCGGATAATATGGCACAAAACAATCCACCCCACGCACGTGGGCACCTGCCTGGAGCAGTGCTTCGCACAGATGCGAACCGATAAATCCCGCAGCACCAGTAACCAGGTAGGTCATTTCCACTCTCCCTGAAACATGGCATCATAAATCTGTGCCAGTTTCTGCATCCGCCGGGCAAAACTATACCGTGATTCTACCGTTTTTCGCCCCGCCTGGGCCAATTGTACCCGCAGCGAATCATCGTGCACCAAGCGACGAATACTTTCTGCCAGAGCTGAAATTTCACCCGGTGGTATTAGAATTCCGTTTGATTCGTGCTGAATCAGTTTTGGAATCCCATTCACAGCCGTGGCAATTACTGGCACTTGCATGGCCAGTGCCTCCAACACCACGTTGGGCAGACCTTCGCGATAACTGCTGAGTGCGTACAGATCGAAAGTCTCATACAAATTTAATAAATCCGACCGATAACCCAGCAACTGAATCTGCTGTGGCAACAGGCAGCCATCAATCAGGCGTTGCAGGTTGGCCTGTTCGTCCCCTTCACCCGCAATCAGCAGTTGCAGATTGTGCAAACCCGCACGATGAAGCTGATCGACTGCTTTAATGAGTATGTCGAAGCCTTTTTCGGGCGATAATCGCCCCGCAGCACCCACCGTGAAGTGGGGGGAAAAGCCCATTGCCTGGCGGGCTTCTGCTGGCGTTCGTTGTCTACGATAATCGTTCAGGTCGATGCCATTTTCCAGCAGCACCAATCGTGAAGGTGCCACCCCCGCCTGACGTGCTGCCACCATCAGGTCATCGGAAACACAAATTACCTTTTCATAATAGCGCAGGGTCAAGCGGTCAATCATGTAGTAGATGGGCGTTCTGCTGGTGTGGTGCACCCAACCGTGCAGCGTGGTGACCAGTCGCATCGGCCAGAACCGTTTCAGGATCAGGCCCAGCAGGTTTGATTTGTAGTCGTGGCCGTGCCACACCGTCACGCAGTGCGACTTACAAACTTCCAGCATCCGTGGGATGATCTGCCAATCGAGCGGCCCACGATCGTGAACGGGGATCAATTCCACCTGTTTCTGGCTGGCTTTGGCCTGCAATTTGTGAAAGCCAGTATCGGCTGGGTCGCACAGATAGGCACAGTGCATGACGTAACCGTCCCGCTGCAGGTAGGCGGGGGAGTTGATGAGCGTTTTATCGGGGCCACCACCGGAACCGGACAATACCCGGGCATCCAGCACCACCGGTAGCGTGCGAGCAACATTCATGGAACAACTTCTTGCTGTTGGCGAAGTCAGACGATCCTTAGAAACTTAATCTAGAACACAACTTTGCGAAACGGGCTGAAAAAATGGGTCAGGGAACTGAAAGTGTGTGTAGGTTCAGTGCATCGATTGGCAATGATCGATTCAAATGGTAAAACAAATCAGCTATAGGCAGCCCAGAAAAAACCAAAGGGCGGGATAATCAGGAATCATGTTTCGTCGCCAGCGCACGCCCCTTTCCCATTTACGACCGCAGCGGATTGCCCTGATCAAGCCCAGTGCGTTGGGCGATATTGCCCATTCACTACCTGTACTGAATGCCCTGCGAATGCTATACCCCACTGCCATGATTAGTTGGGTGGCGAATCGTGCATACCTCAGCATCCTGGAACAGCACCAATCGTTAGACGAAGTGATACCATTTGACCGCACCGCCTTACGTGGGGGAATCGGCAAAACAGTTTCTTATTCGTACAATTTTTTGAAAGATCTGCGACGGAGACGCTTCGATCTGGTAGTCGACCTACAGGGACTGGCCCGCACCGGTCTGATGTGCCTGGCAACGGCCGCACCCCGTCGTGTTGGGTTAGGCACTGCGCGAGAAGGAAGTAAGCTCAGTTATACCGATCTGATCCCCACCCCGAATGCCGATCGGCAGCACGCAATTGATCGCTATTGGCTGGTCATCGAAGCCCTGGGTGGGGCAAATCTACCGAAAAAGTTCGACCTGCCGGTTGATCCCACCGCACAGGAATGGGTGGGGCAGCAGTTAGCCGATTGCCCACGTCCATGGCTGATGTTTGGAGTGGGGGCACGCTGGCTGACGAAACGCTGGCCTCCGGCCCACTTTGCCCACCTGGCACGTGCGGCACAGCAACAATTTGGAGGCACCGCCATCTTTGTGGGGGCTGCCGATGAAGCGGAGATCGCCCAGACGGTGCGAAACCAACTGGCTGGCCCCGCACGTAACTTCTGTGGTGGCAGCAACTTACCGCAACTGGTGGCCCTGCTTGCCGCTGCGGATGTGATGGTTTCCAACGATACGGGCCCACTGCATCTGGCTGTCGCATTGGGGCGACCGTGCGTCGCACCCTACTTGTGTACTTCTGCCACCAAACATGGCCCGTATGGGCAAACTGGTGGCGTCGAAACCAATGTCTGGTGTAAGTCAAGCTACATTCGACAGTGTGATCGCCTGGAATGTATGACAGAATTAACCCCGGATCGCCTGCAACCTCTATTATTTGCTATCCTTTCATCATGGAAACAAAACTCCCTTTCCGTATTACCCTTGCCAGTACTTCCCACGGTCGGCGGTACCTGATGCAACGTGCTGGCTACGAGTTTGATGTTCTCCCACCGAACGTGGAAGAACCCACTGAAGCAGTGGATGGCAACATTCGGCATTTTGTGCAGAACGTAGCCTGGATCAAGGCCGCTGCGGTGGCACCAAAAGTGAAAGATGGCGTGATTATTGCCGCCGATTCGGTCAGTTGGATTGACAATCAAGTGGTTGGGAAGCCCACTGATCGAGCGGATGCCCACCGAATTATTAAAAGTTTCTCAGGAAGGACCCACGAATTGTGGACGGGGGTGTGCTGCTGGCTGGCTTCGTCCAACGTGCAGTTTCAGTGGCAGGAATGCAGCACCGTGGCAATGAAGGCCTTGTCTGATGCAGAAATTGAGCAATACCTCGACACCCGCCAGTGGGAAGGCTGTTCGGGTGCATATGCCATCGATGAACGCAACGACCCCTACCTGACCGTCACCCGCGGATCAGTGACCAACGTCATCGGCCTGCCCATGGAAAGCCTTGCCGATAACTTCCAGCTGATGATGAAGTTTGTTTAACAACTGGCCGGTAGAATTTAGGTTGGTTTTCCGCTGCCTGCACGCATTTTTACTTTTTCCTGCATCGTTCAAAATGAGAATCCCAGTCAAACTACGCTACAGGAACTCACACTAATGAAGATTCCAGCCATCATTTCGATTGGAGAGGTTTTGTGGGATCTCTTTCCAGACGGTGATCACTTTGGTGGTGCGCCAGCAAACTTTGCATGCCACACGGCTATACGAGGTGCGGATGTTACGTTGATCAGCGCTGTAGGAAGTGATCAATACGGGCGGGCAGCACTGGAAAAGCTCAAAGAATATCAGATTGATGTCAGTTGTGTACAAATTGTTGAAGATGCCCCCACTGGTACGGTTCGTGTCACGCTGGATCTTCAAGGCCAGCCCACGTTTACCATCCACGAAGATTGTGCCTGGGATCGGCTCACCTGGAACGATGATTTCGACATGCGAATCCGTGCCGCGGATGCAATTTACTTTGGCACATTAGGGCAACGCAGTGCACGGTCCAGAGCGACGATTCGACAGGCGATTTCGACTGCACGAGACGCAGAAATTCTCCGAGTGCTGGATGTCAACCTGCGATCTCCGTTCGATGAAGCTGATCTGATTCGTGAATCAATTGAACTCGCCAGCATTCTGAAACTGAGTGACGATGAATTGGCACCAGTATGCTCTGCCTGTGGTATCATTTTGACTGAAGAGCGTGAAGCACTTCATCGCCTCCTGAACGTTGGATCTCTGGAAATGGTCGTGATGACATGCGGTGCGGATGGTGCGATGCTGGTCACTCCAGATCAGGTAATTGTCCAGAACGGTATCCCGACGACCGTGGTTGATACCGTTGGGGCTGGTGATTCATTCACTGCGGCTTTCGTCGTTGGACTGCTACAACGGAAGCCACTTGCAGAGATTTTGCAACATGCTTGTGAAGTTGCCGCGGAAACCTGCAGCCACTCCGGGGGCGTACCACCGATAGCGAAAAACTCTCAAAACCCTTTTCCACCTTTGAAAGGATAATTTCATGTGCAGAACATTCTTGTTACTGGCAATCATGCTGAATTGTGTTGTCAAGTCGTCCGCCGCACCACCGAATTTTCTGCTGATCTTTGCTGATGATCATGGGTATGGGGATGTTTCGACATATCAAGCGTCTGATGTGCGGACTCCAAACATCGATCGAATTGCGAAAGAAGGCATGCTTTTTACCCGAATGCGGGCAAATTGCACGGTTTGTTCACCTTCGCGGGCGGCATTGCTGACCGGGCGGTATCCAGATCGTGTGGGTGTGCCCGGTGTGATTCGTACCAAACCGGAGGATTCATGGGGGTATTTCAAACCAAATGTGCCAACAATCGCCGATGAATTGAAGAAGATAGGCTATCACACAGGCATCATCGGGAAATGGCATCTTGGACTGGAATCGCCCAACACACCCAATGAGCGTGGATTTGACCATTTTCACGGGTTTCTTGGTGACATGATGGATAGCTATACGACGCACCGTCGCCATGGGAACAACTACATGCGGCTGAACGATCAGGTGATTGATCCCAAGGGACATGCAACTGATCTTTTCACCGAATGGGCCGTTGATTATTTACATGAGCGTGCCAAAGAGAAGAAACCATTCTTTCTGTATCTGGCCTATAATGCCCCTCACTTCCCGATTCAGCCACCCGCAGACTGGCTGGCAAAGGTCAAGAAACGGGATCCGCTCCTCTCTGAAAAACGGGCACAGAATGTGGCTTTCGTTGAGCATCTTGATGATCGGATTGGACAGGTACTGGCAGCTCTCAAGCAAGCCGGACTTGATGAGAATACCGTGGTGGTATATTGTGCAGATAACGGTGGCTCGGTCCCACATGCCCAAAACAATACGCCCTGGCGGGGTGGCAAACAGGATCACTATGACGGTGGGCTGCGTGTTCCATTCATGATCCGCTGGCCTGCTCAGATCAAACCTGGTAGCCAAAGCGACTATGCGGGGCTCAATTTTGATCTGTTTCCCACTTTTCTGGAATTGGCGGGGCAAAAAACCTCTGCAGAACTCGACGCCCAGAGCCTTGTGCCGATTCTGAAAGGTGGTACGATCAGCACACCTCGCGATCTTTACTTTACCCGCCGGGAAGGAGGCAAAACATACGGTGGTAAAAGTTATGAGGCACTGATCCGAGGCGATTGGAAGCTGATGCAGAACGACCCGTATCACCCGCTGGAACTTTACAATCTCAAAAATGACCCGCAGGAGAAAGTGAATCTCGCCACGAAAGAACCAAAGATATTGAATGAAATGTCAGAAGCGTTGCGAAAACAGATTCAGATTGGTGGCAGCACCCCATGGCAAAAGCCATGAGAGCCTGAACAATCCGAGGCTTTCCTACATAGCCCGCAGCGTAAGCAAGGGTTCTTGCTGGCTGAACCCTTGCTTACGCTGCGGGCTATGTAGGCAGGCTTAATGAATTCGAAATGAAAGTCAGAAAAGCCCGATCTTCCTGCAGAACGTGTTTACGCATTAAACATTGCTTGCAGTTCTTCCAGGCTGGTGCGGGTACACCAGGTACCAAAGCCTTCATTATTCTGGCGTTGCGACTTGTAAGCCACAAACAGTTTTTTCAGGTTTGGCACAATATTTCCACGTGGGACCAGGTCCTGCAGGACAAAGTTCAGGCGGTCACCAGCAATCCCCCCACCGACGAAGACGGTGTATTTCTCCCCACTGCGGCCCACCAGGCCAATATCCGAATTGTAGGGTCGTGCACAGCCGTTGGGGCAGCCTGTCATGCGAATGCTGATCGCTTCTTCCTCCAGCCCCAGTTCCACCAGGGTGGACTGGAATTCATCCAGAATCTGTGGGAGAGCCCGTTCACTTTCCGAAATCGCCAGCCCGCACGTGGGGATCGCAGGGCAGGCCATGCTCCAGCGATGCAACAGTGGCAGGCTTTCGGGACGAGGGATGCCGTATTCCACCAACAACTGATCGATTGCCCCACGGTGGGCGGGATCCAGATCAGCCAGAATCAAATCCTGCTGCGTGGTAATGTTCACATTCGCACGGTAATCCTGCACGATTTTGCGTAAACCACTGCGCAGGCGATAGTTACCTTCGTCTTTAATCCGGCCGCTGGCGATGCTCAGGCCCAAAAACCACTTGCCATCGCCCTGTGGCTGCCAGCCGTGGTGCAGATCAACGCCAGTAATGGCGTATTCTTTTGGCATCCGCAATGTGTGGGGCAGATAATCGCGAGCAATCACTTCGCGAACTTTATCAATCCCCCAATCGTGCACTACGTACTTGATGCGGGCTCGTTTGCGGTCGGCACGATTGCCGTGATCACGGTAAAATTTGACCACAGCTTCTGCGGTGGCGACCACTTCGTCCGGGCTGACGTGGCACAGCATCTGACCGAGGTGGGGAAAAGTTTCTGCTTTCCCTGCGGTGCGACCAAATCCCCCACCGACAGAGACGTTGTAACCGGTCACCTGCCCACCTTCGATGTGGGCGAGAAACCCCAGGTCCTGTGCGAAGAGATCCACACAGTTATCGTGAGGTAAACCCATTGCAATCTTGAACTTACGTGGCAGATACACTTTGCCGTAGATCGGCTCTACATCTTCCTGCTCGGCATCTGGACTGACTTTTTCTCCATTCAGCCAGACATCGTGGTATGCCTTCGACCGTGGCGCCAGGTGGGCAGCGATTTCCAGCGCCAGTCGCTGGTTTTCTTTTCGTGGCTGATCACCCAGTGGGGCGGAGCAGGCGACCACATTCCGGTTGATGTCCCCACACGCACCGACAGTGGAAATCAGGGCATCGTTCATGTCCCGAATTGTCTGCCGCAGATTCGATTTCAGAATCCCATAAAACTGGATGCTTTGCCGCGTGGTCAACCGCAAGGAGCCGTTGGCGTGGCGGTCCGCAATCTCGTCCATTGCCAGATACTGGGCACCAGTCATCGTTCCGCCAGGTAATTTCAGGCGGATCATAAACATGTAATGTTTGCCGACCCCCTCTTTGCTGCGGTTTTTCCGAGCGTCGCGGTCTTCCTGCTGGTAACTGCCATGAAATTTTAATAATTGCTTGGCATCTTCGGAAAAATGATCCGTATCCTGCTGCAGTTCGTCCATCAACGGCCCACGCAGCCAGCGAGAAGCGGATTTAATCCCTTCGACAGGTGATAATTTTGGTTCCGGTGGGGTATTTTCGGTCTCGTTTGTCATTCTGTATTTCGTCTACAAGAGAGTAAAAAGGGATCCTATCCCTACTAAGATTATAGCAAAAGTAAACTTTATGTCCGTGGCCACCCAATCAAGTTGACCTATTTTGCGGGGATGTGGGTTAAATTGAATTGTCAGCAGCTACCTCATGGAGTCTCTAAGCCACCGCTTGTCTAAGTTCCTCAACGAAACGGACACACGAAGGATATCGCTTGTCGGGACCCTTTGCTAAGGCTCTTTCCAGTACGCGGCGTTCCGCATCGTGGCAACCGGTGAGATCCGGTTTGCACTCCAGATGTGCCCGCATCAACTCCAGGATGCCAGACTCAATGAAGGGCGGGTGGCCAGTGCGAAGTTCTGCATAGGTACAAGCCAACGCATACTGGTCGCTGTGGGGCAACCGTGTTCCTCGCCACACTTCTGGGCCCATATAAATTGGCGTTCCAGAAATCGCGGTCTCCTTGTTCGATGAGAACAGTTCGTCCAGATGATCAACCAGAATGACACTATCTTCATCCACGATAATCGTATCCGGCTTGATATTCCCGTGGGGATTCGTGCGATCGTCCAATTGAAAGGCTGCTTCAGAGAGACAATTAATCAGTTCCGATATGGGTAAACCTGGCAGGCCTTCCTGAATGTATGCCCTCTGGCGGTCACGAAGGCTTTCACCTCTGGGGTTTTGGTTGTCATCCATTCCAGTAGCAATCATGTTCATTCCTCCTTAACAACAAACTGCACAAAATGGTTACAGAAATGCTACGGTAGAATGTCAGACGATGATCACTTCGGTGGGGCGCTGTCGCATTGTTTGACCATGATTGCGACGATCAGGCGGCGGCCCTGTTTGTTCTGGTAGGGTGTTACTATGGGGAAATAACAACCGCAACTTGATTTGTACGTGATTTGTTCCACTTTGGGTGGGTGGATTTTCAGAATGATCACGTTATTTTCCACGCTGGTGATGGTAATTTTCATCTCCAGGCCGTCGATCAGTGCCAGGGAGGCTGTTTCACCAACTTTGATGGTGGCTGTTGCCGTCTGGGCCAGATCGACGCAGGTCAGCTCCGGGTATGTTTTTTGCAGTACTTTCGCCAGCTCTTTCATCCGATCGTCGGATGGTGCCTTCCTCGAACAGGCCAGCACCGACATGACCTGAATGCGGATCTTTTCGTCCGCCAGGCCCGCGGTGGGGGTCAGTGCGGTAAAGCACGTCAGCAGAACGAAGAACAGACTTGCGTGTAGTTTCATTTGATTAACGACCCTGCCAAGCCCTGAATAAAACTGGTGTCGCCGATTGATCTTCGGGATTCCAGACGTTTGTATTCAATAATTGATTATCGTCGCCATAACCAAGAACCTTGATGTCTGCTGTTTGAGCAAAAACCGGTATTTCATCCTGTAACGGGTGCTCTCCAACCAGAAGTGCTGATACGGCTGATTCTGGTAAGACAAGAATCTGAATATCTTCTGGCTGTGCCATCACAATCGGTTCCCAGTCTGCCTGCACGGTGTAGGTGCCCGTTCTTACCTGTAACGTTTCGCCAGAGTATGCGAACCAGAGTGCCACACAGGCTGCTGCTGCCAGCAAACCAGCGAAACCATTCACCCACCAGCGACGTGGCAACGCCCCACCGTGGGGTGCGGGCATTACGTTGTGCTGCACACGAGCCCAATCGGCTGCATCTGGCATTGGTGGGGCAACCAGTCGCCATAACTCACTGTTGCGAGAGAAGTTGCGCTGATTCGCCAGTTCTTCAGCCAGGGCTGGCGATGACTCGATCGCCAGAATAACATCGCGAGACTCGGCTGCAGTCAATTCACCATCAACCAGCCCGGCCACCAGCACATCGCGATCCTCGAATTCCCTGTCTGTCATGATTCCACCTGCCAACTCAGCAACCCCTTTAATTTCTGTCGGGCATAAAACAACCGACTCATTACCGTACCAATGGAAATTTCCAGAACTTCTGCAATTTCCGCGTAAGAAAGCCCCCCATCCACATGAAGCGTAAAAGCGGAACGCTGTGCTTCAGGCAGTTGCATCAGAGCCCCGTTGAGCGACGAGCGCATTTCACTGTACTCTGCCACATTTGCAGGATCTTCCACCATGCGTGGTGGGGATTCCTGAAATTCTTCACTTCCCGCACGTTCTACCAGCGTTTTCGCCCGCTGCCGCTTCCGACCATAATCTAATGCAGAATTCGTGACAATACGCAAAATCCAGGTTTTCAGGCTGCTGCGAAACTCAAACGTCTCCAACTTCAGAAAAACTTTCGTAAATCCTTCCTGAATGGCATCCAGTGCGTCTTCCTTGTTTCCCAACAAACGGTACGCCACCCGATAGGCATCGTCGCGGTATTTTTGGAAAATATGGTTGAGTGCCGGTCGATCTCCCGTGATCGCCAGTTCAATTAATTTCCCATCCCCAACGAACTCCATTGGGTTTTTGGCATTCTCCATCAAACGAAATCCGGTCTCCCAACCAACAGTTTGATGCTGGTGATGACAAAACCTGAGCGTGGGACTGTCATCATTACGTCCATATAGATGTAGACGCACTACCAGCGAAAATATTCTCTAAAAACTCATATGAAACACAGAAATTCACCTATATAACAATGTTTCAATATCGCAAATTTACAATATTGCTAAATTGAAATAATATAATTCTTTACCACGTGGGCAAATTTCCCCGCACTCGGTGGTGCAAACCTCATAAACAACTCCGGTTCGATTAATTCTAGTTCCATCAGCAAGTACGTTTCGTAATCAGCGGGCAACAAATCCACTCGGGCATAGGCAGGCAATTGTGGGGCCTGCAACAGGATTTGCCTACCGATTTCGACAGCATGTTTACTGGGATGATAAACAGCAACGGTGCCACCGTGGTCATCCTGAACGCGAAAGTCGCCTGCTTTTGCCCGCTTGATCACCGCGTGGGAGTATTCCGCACCAAAATAAATGAGAGAAATCTCACCATTATGCTGAATTGCGGGCTCGAACTCCTGAAACAGCATGCCACCCTGGGCCAGACAGTTTTGCCACGTTGTCTCCCACTGTGGGGAATCGTTGACAGCGATGCGAAAGGTCGATTTCGCAGCACCACCAACGAATGGTTTGATAATTGCGTCTGCAAAACCGGTACCCAGGAACAAGGACTCGAGCGAAATCTCGGAATCCTGCTGAATGAAACGGGTTTCCGGAATTGCCACCCCGGATTCGCGAAGGTCTTTCAAATATTGCTTGTCGGTATTCCACTCAATCAGTGGCAACGGATTTAACGTGGGCAATCCGTTCAGTGATTTCAGCCACGCCGAAAACTGCTCAAACCGATCAAAAAAATCCCACGTGGAGCGAAAAAACAGCAGTTACTGATCCCCACCCGAGAGGGGAACATAATTCGACCACGCACACCGACGCGAACGAATACCGAGTCGTTGCAGCTCAGTAGCCAGTAACTGGTCTTCCAAAAGGATGTTCTGGACGTACCAATCTTCCGAATGCTGCAACTCGTAACGTGGGTCAGTTAACAGAACCACCGAATTAATCATAAACAATCGCTTATATAGCTGAATGTGGAATTATGGTTCGTTTCTTCGAGGTCTTTTCTTGGGTGTCGGCTTCGCAGTGGGTGCTTTCTCGACTTTCTGAACTTTCGGTTCTTCTTCCTTTTCGTCGCTGGTACAACTGCTGAACGCACCTGTCAGACCACCAATACAAACGATTGTTGCAGTAATGTGAAGCGCTAAGCCCCCAAAGATCCACATTTTATTGATCCCCTTCGTGGGTGGTGGGGTGCGTCTTACCCGTGGCTCATCCGCACCCAGTTCGTCATGGGTGAATGCATCCGCATGATCATACCCCCCTTGGGAAATCGCGTGAAAATCATGTTCGTTCAGTGGTTCAAAAGTAGGCAGCATCTCACCCGTGGGAATATGCTGCACCTGCTCCCAGTTCTGCACTGGTTGGCCCACTGGTTCGGCGACGGGTGGTGCCGTTAAATCCGAGCCTGTTTCGCTGGCTAACATCACTCCGGGTGGGCTGGGTTCCTGCGGAGAAGGTGATTTTACCCCCTGTTGTCGGGCCAGTACTGCCACCACTTCTGAAATGGAAGGCCGTTCTGCGGGAATCCGGCTCATCATCGCATGGATCAACTGCACCAGTTCCTCTGGTAAATCCGGGCGGATTGCGTGCAGAGATTCTGGATTGGCGTGGTGTAGTTGCAGCAACGCATCGGTAAACGATAACCCACCCAACGGTTTTTTGCCGGTGTGCAGGTAAAACAAGGTTGTACCCAGACCATAAATATCCCACGCTTTGTCGGGTTGAGCATCCAGCAATCGTTCTGGTGGCAGAAAATCAACAATTTCAGCAAATTCTGCTTCCTGCTCACCATGGATCTGGCTCAGGGGTGGGCGAAGTGGCTGCAAACCGATCCCCACCAGTTGCACAATGGCACCTGGCAGCGGTCGGAACGTGACTCTGCCGTTCTGATCGACCCCTTTTTTGGCAGGTGCCACGATCAGCGACCGAGGAGACAACTTGCCATGGACGATCCCACGTTCGTGGGCAGCAGCTAAACCGGTTGCCGCCTGTCGGGCATAATCGTTTGCCAGAATCAGTGGTAACGGCCCCATTTCGGCAATCATGCTTGCCAGATGGGCATCTTCCAGAAAATCCTGCACCACAAAAGGCGTTTCCTGGTGCACGAAAATATCGTAAACAGTGCGAATTTCCGGAAAGTTCAGATTGGTGACTTGTTCGCAGCGCTGGACAAAATCCCCCACTGATTCTGTGCCCAGCCAGGCAGGATTGACGCACCAAAGATCGATATTTTTGTTTAAGCTGGGATGAAAGGCCAGATAATGGGTTCCATCGCTACCCGCCTGCAGCACCGCCAGCAACTGGTAGCCATTAATCAGCAGATCGCTGGCCCGGCCATCGTAAATGGCATCCCGTTGAAAATTATTAATCCAGCCACGAGCAAGAATCTGCTGCAAAAATCCTTCAGAATTGCCATTGAGATATTCTGGTAGTGCCACAAGTTCTGCGATTTGCTGGTTATTGAGCACACGAGCTTGGCGTAATTGTTCTAACAACGTTGGCAGGTCGGTCATTTCGGCAAATCTCAAAGCATGTTTGCGTGAAAGGTTTTTTACTATCGAATGCAGTAAGATGCTACAAAATTCTAAGATGCCACAGGGATTATGAAATTATGTTCATTAATCGGTAGCTGTTTCTGGTCGTTGTTGATGCCATGATGAACTCCCCTAAAAGGCGATCGAGTCTTTTCAGACAACACCAGCAAAAGTAATCAGACGCTTTGCCAGACCATGGAAATTGGGAAGAGGTAGTTGCGAACAGTCGAAGAATTGCTCCTGGCTACATCAAATAACGCATTTTTAATATGGCTTTTTTGCGTTTTTCTTCATCGGCTACCAGTTCTGCCAACGCATCAAATCCATAGATCGTTTTAATACGATGATCCAGGTGTGCCCGATCCCGGCGCAGATCATCTTGTTTCCAGTACTCAGCACTGTGGGGATCATATTTCGATTTTGTCTCTTTGCCGAATTCATCAGAAACATCAGGTAAAGTGCGATACAACTCCATGTGGTGAAAATGAGCTGGAATGCCTTTTCTGGCAAGATCTCCAAATCCATAACTACTTAATTCTGCCAGTGCAGCTCCATGGTTGATGACATGCCACAGCCCGCCAAAACCATCCCGCCGTTCACCTTGAAACTGAATTAACTCATCCAGCACCGCTTCGGCCATTTGTGCTAACGTGGTGTATGGTTTACGTTGCTTTTCTTTCGGGATAACGATTTTATTGGCGTAAATGCGACCACGCTCTTTGCCGTAATAACCACTGCCTGCATTGGCAGCGTTAAACTGTTCCATCAATTTGCAGATACCATTGATTACCGAAGTCGTTGCGAGATCTTCGTGATCTTTTAAGGCACGGATAGCAATGGACGCAAAAATCACATTGTGACCGGATTGTCTGGTTTCTGAAATATTCTTTTCCAGCGAGTCCGCAATATTCCGAATCAGTGTCGGTTTCGCTGGTTCCTTCGGATATGCCTGAAACAGCTCTTTCACAGTGACCGGCGAGTTTTTTCGTGGGCTGAAAACTGATTCTCCACGAATAATCCGCTCCAGTTCACCTTCAATACCTGTATAAACTTTCGCGTCCAGATTGGGATGCTGTTCTGCAATAAAGTAGCCAGCAATTACCGCCGCTCCCAGGTGCCCCGCCATGGAATTCACCAGGTGTGCTCTGCTGAGTGCATTCAGTCCTTTTGGCAGATAGTCAAATGAAACCATGAAGTGACCGGTTGTGTCGTAAGAGATAATTGATTTGGATTGTACCTTTCCATTCATAGATTTACCATTGAAATTTCAGACAGGAAAGCCCATCGAAACCCAATTTCATATGAAAATCGGTGTTTTAAAGTCTGTCTGAAACTCAACCTCGGTTGGGTTTGTGAGCCGACGGCATTAGCCGCGGTTGGATCGAAAAATACCAGAAACACCGAATTTCAAACTGATTTTGGTTTAAAACATGCCTGCCAGTGGTCCCGCGTGTGAGTGTCTTTGAGATTTTCAATGGAAGAGACTTCCGGCACACTGATCAGCATTGACGAAGAAAAATTCCCCGGTTACGATTGCAACGATGCTTCAGCTTAGACTGAAGCCATGTATACTCTTCCAGGATTACTGATGAAGTTGAACATTCTCTACAGCATCTCGTTCTGCCTGTTCGCACAGGTCAGCTACGCACAGTCCAGCGGCACTAACCTTCAGGGAAGTTGGAAGATCACCTCGATCCTCGAAGATGGTCTCATCATTTCCGACAACGAAATTTCTTCAAAATATGTGGCAGGTGGGACGATTACCATCAAAGAACAACTCATTGAGTTCAGTAAGCCAGGCACCAATGAAACGAAAACGCTGCTGTTCACGCTGAATGAGAAAGTCTCGCCGAAAGAAATTGATCTCGGCGGCTCCGACAAACTGAACGGCAAGGGGATCTTTATTCATAACGATGATACCCTGCTGTTGTGTTTCGGTAATGCGGATGCCAGGAACCGCCCCGGCGAATTTTCAGCCAAGGCTGGGTCGGGGCAATTGATGATGACTCTGAAACGGATCAGTTCTATTGGAAACGCCCCCATTCGCCCGCCAGTACCACCTGCGCCTGTCAACCCACCGAAAGACGATGATGCTCGGAAAAAGCTGATTGGCACCTGGGGCCATCAGTCGGAAGACTGGATTCACTTGATTACGTTAAACGATGATGGGACCTTCAGCTCGTTGAGAAAATACAAAAAGCGGATCGGCAAACTGTTGAATCCCGATGTGCAATCAAGCGGAACATGGAAATTGGATAATGGGGTGATCCTTGCGAAGGTCACTGCCTCCACCGACAGAGATATGAACAACCAGTACTACTCGTACAAAATCCGTTCTGTCTCTGCAACGGAATTGATCTGTGTTGACCAGTTCGGCCATCTGTGGCGAGAATGGAAAACACGTTAAGGCTTCCAGAAAGTCAAGTCTGCTGTGGGTTTACCCCTCAATCAATTCAGCGAAGTGGGTGGCTTTGGCCTGCCACGATTCTGCCATAAGTACCTCTCTGGCAATCAGTTGCGATGGTGGCGTGCCAGTTTGCAACCGTTCCAGCACACGTGCGGCAAACTCCTCCGGAGTGCGGACGAGATCCGCACCTTCCGACCAGGTTTGGTTGGCTGGCAAATCGCTCACCACCACCGGTCGACCCGTCGCCAGATATTCCTTCAGTTTCAGTGGTTGCATTGCCCGCGTTACCGGCAGATCTGCATACGGCATGACCAGCACGTCTGCCCGTTTCGCCAAACTGGGTAAACTGGCAAAAGGTTGTGCTGGCAACAGGTGCGTGTGGGGCAACCTGGCCAGTTGCGGATCGGGATGCTGGTGCGGGCCAATCAACAGAATCGACCCCTGCCCCAGTCTCTGAGCCAGGGCTGCCACCATGCCCGTGTGCAGTCGCGGGTCGACGACGCCCCAGAATACTATCCACGGTTTTGGCAGATGATCCCACTGTGTCCACTCCCCACGTGGGTGCTGCCAGAAATCGAGATCCACTCCATGACTCAGCAGTGTTGCGTTCGTCCCCAGTCCTCGAAGGCGGGCCTGGAGATTTTCACTAACTGCCACAGCAGTCGATACTTGCGACAATAAATCGCGTTCCATTCGCGTCATGGTGGTGCGGTCCAGACCCGGCCACAACCCAAAGTCGTCCACACAATAATACACCCAGTGCCGCACGTTCAGGTGGGGGATCAGGTCAGCCACAATCGGTAAGGTGGTGATCGCAATCGGTGGGCTGGGTAATTCCTGAATCGCACGCTGCAATGGTGGCACCAACAGTCGCACATTCAAACGACGATCAAACTTCTTGGTAAACCAGGGCCACATGCGAGGATTCAGCACGTTCAAATTGGCTGGGATCGCTTGGCTCTCATTATTTTCTAATTTTTGCGGCTTTGGCACCAGCCATTGGCGAAGTTTGCCCCATGCACGCTGAATTGTCAGCCAATCGAGTTGTGGGGCTCGTGTGCCTATCGTGTTCACCCACAGTACGGTGCGGGTGGGCAAAAGTTGCCGAATCAGATGTTGGGCACTGGAAGGGTGACGGCCCCAGTCATCCGCAAAAACCAATAACGGTGAAAGTTCTCCCACAGATTGTTCTTTGTTCGTGGTGTTCATGCACCATCATCCTACAAATTGCAGAAAAATGCGGTTTCATTTTGTTTTCGGATCATGTTTCTGAATCGCCCAACGAATCGATATATCTACAATAACGGCCACCGTATTAGAGAGAATGGCGATGAACTTAGCCGAATTTCAGTCAATACTACAAGCGAACCCCGAAGCTGCGTTACATGTAATGCTGCCCAGCGGGGAGTTTGTTCCTGCCCACTTCCATGTGACTGAAGTGGGTCGGATTCAGAAAGATTTCATCGATTGCGGCGGCACCACCCGATCGAGCACCACCTGCCTGTTGCAACTGTGGGTTGCTACCGATGAAGACCACCGGCTGACCTCAACCAAACTGGCGACAATTTTGTCGATGGCGGCACCATTGCTGCAATCGACTGATCTGCCCGTAGAAGTGGAATATGAAGGTGAAGTGGTGTCTCAATACCCGCTGTCCGAAGTAGAATTGACCCCTTCGGGCATTCTTCTGACCGTTGGCAGCAAGCACACCGACTGCCTGGCAAAAGACCGTTGTGGGATTCCCACCGTAGAAGCGGATGGCACGTGCAGCCCCGGTTCTGGCTGCTGCTGAAGTTAATTATTTCCGATCAATTCCCTGAAAATACTTTTCCTGAAATGTGGGGTCGATTTTCTTGTAGAGATTGATTGCTATTGCGCGTTTCTCGGATAGTTTTGGGTGTTTTTCCGCAATTGCCAACTTTTCCGTGTGCCGGCAAAGTGCAGTGCTGTATACAAGTTGAAGTTGTTTTCCAGATTGGACTGGGCATGCTGGCTGAGAAATCCTTGTTGATACAGGCAATCGAGTGATTAGTAAATGAATATCGTTAATCAGATCGTGCATGATGAACTCGCTGCTGGTAGAAAACTGAATCTGGACCTTGGTTGCGGACGCAGACCCAGGAGCGGATTCTTCGGCGTCGATTGGATTGAAATGCCAGGCGTTGATATTGTCGCGAACCTCAACGAGCCTCTCTCGGAACTGCCCGACAATTCCGTCGCCTCAATCTTCACGCACCACACTCTGGAGCATGTCGTTGAATTTCTGCCGCTGTTGAAAGAGATCCATCGCATCGTCGTCCCTGATGGGAAGGTGGAAGTGGTCGCCCCGCACTTCTCGAATCCATACTGTTACTCAGACCCGACCCACGTGCGTTTTTTTGGGTTGTACAGCTTCTTCTACTTCGCCGACGATGCCGACCAGCCTAGAAGAAAAGTTCCTGCATACTACATTCCGGAGCGATTCACCGTCGATGCAGTCAAAGTGACTCTGATTCCGACCCTCTTGCTCTGCAAACCAATACGCCGACTGGCCGCCAGGATTGTCAATTCCTCGATTGGCATGCTTGACTGGTATGAACGCGGATGGTGCCGGCATTTCCCTGCGGATAGCATCAAATACACACTCCGCGTAAAGAAGACCGTTCCGCAACAAGGATAAGCATCGGGCCATACGGCTTGGAAACAATCTGACTTGTAATTATATGATGTGTCAACTAATTCGCGTGTGACAGGACTTCATTCGCACGTGCGTGCACAATTTCCAGCATCAATGGGTGTAAACCCAGGTGGGACGCCAGTAAAAACCGCACGTGGGGGAATTCTGCCTGCAATGCCGCCTGCGCTTCCTGCATATCATCTATGGCGTGCATGCCGGGTGACAGAAAATATGGCAGCATGACGACTGTCTTCGCACCTGCAGCCACGCACAATCGGCCACCGGTGGCGATATCTGGCTGGCACAATTCCAGGTAAGATGGTTGTATATGCAAATATTCCCCACGTGGGGCCAGCAGATTTGCCAGTTCCTGCAGTTCTGCATTTGCAGCAGCCCGCCTGCTGCCGTGGGCGATCAATAATAACGCAGGCAAATTGTTGTTCGGACCTTCAGTCACCACGAAATCCTTTATTTTGAACAGCTTATTGTAGGTTCTCAGGTGGCTTGTTTCCCACAAGGGAGGGGCATCTGCCCCACGATTATCAGACATTCAGATAGATTTCAGATTGCAAATCAGGAATTAATGAGAATTTTTTCTAACAAAATTTCAAAAATTCTTAAAAATCGGATTGAATCATCTCGAGAATAAGATTAACATTCAAACAATTCCCGAAACATTGAATCGGGTACCAACCAAACTTTCCCGCCGGTAGAGACCATTTATGATCACGTTTAACGGTCAATCACAATCATTCTGCGATGGTGTTAACCGTCGTAATTTCCTGCGAATTGGTGCGTTCGGTGCAGGGATTACCCTGGCCGATGTGCTGCGTGCCAAAGCAATTGCGGCACCTGGTGGCACTTCACCCACCATTAAATCCGCAATTATGGTGTACCTGCCTGGTGGGCCTTCCCACATGGATATGTACGACCTGAAGCCTAACGCACCCAGCGAGTTCCGTGGGGAATTCAATCCGATTAAAACCAAGGTGCCGGGCGTGGAGATTTGTGAACATTTCCCCATGCAGGCAGCAATGTTCGACAAACTGGCCGCCGTTCGTTCGCTGGTTTCGGTCGATGAGCATTCCGATTCGTTGGTGATGACTGGTTACCCGGAACGGGAAAACCGCACTGCCCACCACCCTTCGTTTGGGTCGGTGATTTCGAAACTGCGTTCCAACAGCGGTCAGGACGTACCACCATTCGTCAGCCTGCGTGGGATGAGCCGAGGCAATGAACCAGGTTTTCTGGGCGTTGCCCACCGTGCCTTCACCCCATCCGGTGCTGGCCTCGACAACCTCAGCATGCGTGGTGGCTTTACCGTGGATGCAATGGATGATCGCAAGAACCTGTTGAAAAACTTCGATACCGTGCGTCACGAAATTGATACCACCACCACGATGCGTGGGATTGATTCGTTCACGGAACGTGCATTTGATATGATTGCTTCAGGCAATGTCCGGAAAGCACTTGACCTGAAGAGCGAAGACCCACGCGTACGTGACCGCTACAAGGGTGTGGAGCAGTTCCTGCAGGCCCGTCGTCTGGTGGAAACCGGTGTCGGCTGCGTCACCTTGTCTTATGGTGGCTGGGATACCCACGGTCAGAACTTCACCACCCTCAAAAAACAATTGCCCATGCTCGACCGTGGCGTGGCCAACATGATCTCCGATCTGGATGAGCGTGGTCTGCTCGAAGACACCATCGTGGTTGTCTGGGGTGAATTCGGCCGTACGCCGAAGATCAACGGTGGTGCAGGTCGCGATCACTGGTCGCCAGCGATGTCCGCAATGGTTGCTGGTGGTGGCTTGAAAGTGGGCCAGGCAGTCGGCAGCACCACCGATCGTGGTGAACGGCCTAAAGATCGTCCTTACAAAGTGTCCCACCTACTCTCGACCTTCTACCATGCCATGGGAATCGATCCTTCCATGACCTTCAATAATGGCAGCGGTCGACCAATGTACATTCTCGATGATCGTCAAACTGTCAGCGAATTGCTGTAATTAATACTCTTTGAGCGTCCTCTCCGTAAGCCGTACCCTTGTGGTACGGCTTTTTTCTTTCTCCATTCTCAAATACAACAAACAGTTCGAAAATCATTCACATGGAACCATGGAAGAATCCCACATCCAAAACAATCAGTCATCCCCACTCCAGCGTAACGATTACATCTGGTTATCGCTGCTATGCTGGGTTTACTTTGGCATCTCACTGGTGATTCCGCGGGTCTTCACCACACATGAAACGACCCACTGCATTAACGTGCGGGAAATGTTCGATTCTGGAAGTTACCTCATCCCCACCTACGGTGGGAGGGTCTGGCTGGAACGCCCACCAGTGCCTCACTGGCTCACTGGGGTGGGTGCCCTGCTGGTGGGAGATATTCAAGATGAATTTGCGATGCGGTTTCCTTCGATTCTGTTCAGTTGGCTGACCGTACTGTTGGTGGCCCACCTGGCAGCACAGGTTTTTGGCAGAATCACCGGCTTGCTCAGTGGGCTGGTTCTGGCAACAATGCGGGAGTTTGCTTCGTACGCGGTGGCACCAGAAGCCGACATTTTTCTGGCTGGAATTGTTACAATTGGTGGAATGCTGGCCCTGAAACTATTGTCGCGGCCAGCACCACAAAGCACTTCATTTTTGGGGAATCGCCCCACGGTATACTGGCTGTTTTACCTGGTCATGGGAATCAGCCATTGGACCAAGGGGGTATTTTTTGGCAGCATGTTTATTGCGTGGCCAATACTCCTCTGGCTGATCTGGACCTGGGATCGTCGACGCTTTTTCGCACTTTTCTGGCTGCCTGGAATTCTGCTGTTCCTTGGTGGCGCAGCCAGTTGGTTGCTTGTGGCAAGCAGCAACGAACCAGGAGTCGTTGATCTTTGGAAAAACGATTACCAGGGTCGCTACAACACCGACTACATGAAAGAACCAGCGTGGTATTACGCGGTCCAACAGCCTTGGAATATCTTCCCCTGGACAATTGCATTGGTTGTCGGACTGGTTACCACATTTTCTCAGATTCGTGGCACAACAGTCTCACCCTGGCGGTTCGTCTGGTTGTGGGCAATCGTGCCGCCGATCTTTTTCTCGCTGTTTAATGGCAAGCACCACCACTACATGCTCAGTTGCCTGGCGCCTGCCGCAATTCTGGGCAGTCAGGGCCTGCAACGGATGTTTTCCTGGTTTCAGCAGCAGCCACGCTGGTTTCGCCATCCCGCACTGTGGTCAGGAATCCTGATTCCACTGGGCCTGGGTACTATCCTGGCGTTAGCCAAAAAGCTACCTGGGCCGGCCAATCTGCAAACGATCTTACTTCTGGCATGGGTGCCACTGGTATTGTTTGCGACCTGGTTTGTTTCCCGCCCACAGCCCAGGGTGGCGTTGGTGGGTCTGCTGATGGTCATCACGTTCATCCACATTGCTGCCCACTACTTTCGATCGAAGTATCTGGACAATTACGCAGAAGACTCACGGTTGATTGCTGAAATCCGTGAGTTGGTACCACCGGAAGAACATGTGTATGTGCTGGATGAAGAAGAACCATTGAATGCCTCCTGGAACCTGTATTACCTGGGCAGAAATGCCCGCCAGCTCCAGAACATTACTTTTCTGCGCAGTACGGAAATCGATCGACCCACCATCTACCTGCTGGCACGTGGTTATCATCAGGAACAATTAGCGGAATATGGTGTCGCTGAGCAATTGCTGCAGAGCAAACGAACCCGCAAGGAAATCACACCCGCAGATCGTAAGACCTTGTATCGCCTGACTTTTCATGCTGATCTGATACGAGTGGTGCCACCAAAGATTACTCCCATGCAGTCAACAGGCCGGGCACCCGGGCCATTTTTGAAGTAGTTTCAGACATTTCGTATTCACCACATCTTGAACTGGATACCACTTTTTAGGATAGTCCGATGAGCGAGCGATTTTGTGGGATAGTCCTGACTGGATCAACAGAGATTGTAGTGAACGCATTTCATGCACTTGCGACACCGCATCCCTTATTGTTACTCCAGCGTGAAGCAAACTTTGCCATCCTTGCACATGGTGCTGGTACGGAGATGAAGAACTATGCGCAAGTAGCAAGATCTCTTTCGACAAAAATTCATCCAATAGCAATCGTGTTTTCCTGTAGTACCAGTGGACACGCATCGTATCAACTGTTTGAACACGGGAACTGTGTCATGAACGAACAGTATCCAGAAAATGTCGACGATACACAGATGTATCACGATATTGGAATCAGTAGATCTGAATTACATGAGCTGTTTCTGTCAAATCTCACACCGGCATCAGTGAATCCCCTGGATTTGTACTATGCCATCGAGCTTATTCAGCAGCATGGCTGGCAAGAGAAAGAGGGGATTTCAAATTTCAAACGGCAGGCAAAGTTGGCGTATCAATTGATGGAACAATACAGTTACGAATCAGCATTGAAAATGTTGGACTCGTTGGAACAACAACTCAATTCACTCAAATACAATCAACATGTCTGGTTCATTCAGGCATACATCAGGTATTACCAGAAAACAATTTCTGAGACAATGTAACCTTCTGAACAGCGGACAACCATTAGCCAAATTCATGGGATTCATGCACACGTTTCAGTTGCAGAATCGACCAGAGCTGGATGACCAGGATTTCCAGTACGTAGGGTGGCTCGAACGTTTCCAGCGACAGGAAAAAGCTGCCAAACATCCAGCAGATCAACGAACCTTCGATGCCACAGGCCATCGCATAGACCAGGTGGGCATCTTTGCCACGGTATCCCGCAGTGGAACTAATCGGTTGCCAGCGCCCCCCTGTCAGTGTGTGGCCGGCGGCTAGCAGCAATCCCACGATACTGTTGGATCCTGGGATTGACCAGCGTATTTTTGCCGCAAGATATAAGCAGACCGCGTAAATCGCCAGCAAACCTGCCAGAGCAATCATACCACTGTCGGCGGCAATCTGCAGATAGTTGTTGTGAATCACCCGCCCTTCTTCATCGGCACCGAACTGGTAGGTGTAAAGGCTGGAATTTCGGATGCCATAACCAAAAATTGGCCGTTCGTTGGCCATATTCCAGGCGATTGCCCAGGTGGTTTTCCGACTGCCGGCACTTTCATCCTCTTCGTGGGAAGTAATACTCATGAACCGCTTGGCAATCTCATCGCTGACCAGAAACGGCAGCATCATTGCCCCCACCAGATAGCCCACCAGAATCAGGCGTTTCGATTGGCAGCGGAAGATGTAAAACGGCACGGTAATCAGGATCGAAAGCATCGCACCGCGGGAGTACGAGGTCAGGACAGCATGGACAATCAGCATTGCACATACCGGGAACAGCCAGCGAATCCAGTGCTTGACACCGTCCCAGGCATAGACGCACATAGGGAAACCCATCGCCAGCATCAGTGCGGCACCATTGTTATCCAATCCCCCACCGCGAATATCGGAATAACCCTGATTCACCAGATACAGGTAGTTGTTGAAAAAGTAATACTGGTTGACTTCAAACGCGATGTACGAAAGCGAACCAAGAACCACCAGATAGATGATCCAGATCTGGCGGATACTGGTCAGCACCATGGCAGAGATGAAGAACATCAGGAAGATCTTGCGATAATCGCTGAAGATCGGTTCTGCCAGTAACTGATTTCGTGAAGTCAAATAGGTAACGGTGATCCACAGGGCAAAAAACGCAAAGACAAAATGTCCAATATTCGGCCTGGGCAGTGGCTGATTCACAAACCGTTGTGGGGCAATAAAACGGGCGAAGCGCCAGACAAAGGTGGCCCCGATGGTGGGGAGTGCCATCATCAGCGCCCACTGAAAATCGGGATAGGCAGCCAGCGACTCTTTCCAGATCACCTGAGGTCGAAAGACTGTAAAGAAGTAATACAGCACCAGTGGAATGAACGGCCCCCAGATCAGACTGGCCGCACCACCCCAGGCAGAGATCATCAATAGCAATCCCAGTTTTAACACGTCCGGTTAAATCTCCTGTGGTACGACCACCCGAGCCTGTAAATCACAGCGGACGGCACCGTCAGCGACAGGTTTCACGCTGCTGTCATCCGGATTGGGAATCACTTCCAGATCGCAGGCCGATTCTACCTGATCAATAATGTGATCCGGCCATTGGGCCAGCCACAGACCCATGGTATAACCTCCTGGTTGCAGGTGCAGGGCGGGGATGGTCAATTCCACCTGATTCGTGCCCGGTTGTAATTGTACCGGGTAATCAATGCGGGCGGTATCGGCGTGGATCAGGCGAAAACCGGTGCGATCAATAATGGTCAGTGCGATGCTGTCGGTCACAATCGGTTGGTCGGCGTGAATCGTCAATTGTACCCGCAGTGGGCCACCGGAATGGACGAGATCGCCCGCACCGTTGTCCATCGTCATACTGGTGAAGCGTGCGGTCAGTAGCCCCTTTCGGCGGGTATTGGAAAGATCGACCTGCTGACCAGGTGGCACCACGACGGCTTCCCGTGCAAGGTAGGTGGCAATTACTTCCGCTGTGGGGCCCACCTGTACCACTTCACCTTTGGAAAGCAGCACCGCACGGTGGCATAAGCGACGCACCGCGTGCATATCGTGGCTGACAAAAAGGATGGTGCGGCCTTCCTGTGACACATCCTTCATTTTACCCAAACATTTTTTCTGAAACTGTGCATCGCCGACTGCCAGAACTTCATCCACAATAAGGACTTCCGGCTGCAGGTGGGCAGCGATTGCAAACGCCAGCCGCACCACCATACCGCTGGAATAACGCTTGACGGGGGTATCCAGAAACTGGTCCATATCGGCAAAAGCGATAATTTCATCCAGTTTGGATTTAATTTCGCGGCGGGACATTCCCAGAATGGAGCCGTTCAGGAAAATATTCTCTCTCCCACTCAATTCGTGGTGAAAACCAGTCCCCACCTCGAGCAGGCTGCCTAATCGCCCACGAATCAACGCCTTGCCACTGGTGGGCTCGGTAATTCGTGAGAGAATTTTCAGAAGTGTGCTTTTGCCAGCACCATTACGCCCCACCAGTCCAATGACTTCGCCTGGCTGCACCTCAAAGGAGGTATTTTTCAACGCCCAGAAGCCATTCGCCTCATCCAGCGTGGTGCGGCCCGTCAGCGTCTGCATCGACCGCTTCAGGTGGTAAAGCACATTTTCAGTCAGGTTGCGATCCGCACGCTGCAAACCACCCAGGTGGTAGAACTTAGAGATCCCATCAACAATTACTGCGGGTTTCATTTCTTGCTCCGTGGGGGGTTAAATGACATCCGCAAAGGTGCGTTCGACACGTTTGAAATAGGCCAGGCCAATCACCGCAATGACGATTGCCATGCCACTGGATACCCCAAACGAATACCAGTTCAGAGGCTGATTCAGGATTGCCTGCCGGAAATTTTCCACCAGACCGTGGCACGGATTGATTGGCAGCAGCCACTGTGCGGTCTGGCCCAGCGATTCAATCGGCCGATAAATTGCGGGCGTGGCAAACATCCACAATTGAATCATAAAGCCCAGAATGTAACGGAAATCGCGTTGGGCTGCGACCAATGCTGCCAGAAATGCTCCGATACCCATGGCGGCAATAATCATCATGCCGGCTGCCAGTGGGGCAATTGCCAGTCGCCAACCCGGTACTACGCCAAAGATCAGCATCATGATCACGAGTAGAATCTGGGCAACAATCAGGTCGAACAGGGCACTCCCCACTGCACTGAATGGCACGTGCAATCGTGGGAAATAAATTTTGGTGATCAGGCGTTCGTTGGCGACGATACTATTGCCCGCCACCGACAGCGAATCTGAAAAAAGGTCCAGAGCAAAATGCCCGCGAAGACAAACATTGCGTAATTTTCAACGCCGGTGCCCATGCCACCCATGCGACCAAAGAAAATGGCAAAGACCACCATGGACAGCAGGGGTTGCACAAAGGCCCAGGCGATCCCCAGAACGGTCTGTTTGTAGCGAACTTTGATATCTCGCCACGCCAGGTAGAACAGGATCTCGCGGGTCCGCCACAATTCCCCGAAATTGACCAGGTGCCAGCCAGGCCGACGTTCAATCACAGTAATCGGGAGATGATCCTGTCCGCTGGGCTGGGCAACCAGTTCCGGTGGGGAGACATTCTCTGCTTCGTGCTGTTCCACCACGGTCTCATCGTTTATTAATGAAGAATTCATGATAATAATTGTCAGTCTTCGCCTTAAGTTCTTTGTTTTCTGGCAGTTACGGCCAATTTCATTAATTTGCTGACTGAGGACGAGGTCCCGGCCAACGTGGGGCGTACATCGGACGCTGATTTTCCTGGGGTTGCTTTGGCGGTGCCTGTTGCACCACACTGGAGCGATTGCCCCAACGCAGTGCCAGCCAGCCACCAATTCCCCCACCGATAAAACCTAGTTCGACTTTACTGGTGCTGGGGATGGGCGAGAATGGATTTTCCAAAAAAGCTGCCGAAGTGGGTGAATTTCCCATGAACAGCAACCCGCATTCCAACAACAAAGCGATTGTCCCGACAATGAGACTGGTCCAGGCCCAGCCGGATTTGCGGTGCAGCAACACGCCCAGCACAATCATCACCATCGTGCGGTCGACAATTTTGCCAAATGCGGTCAGGTAGTGGCTGCGAAAATAATCCGTGAAGGGCACCCAGAAGATTTCTTCAAACTTCCAGTGCAGCCAACCGGTTCCCACCCAGATGCGGCCATACCAATGAACGGTGGCCAGGGCGACGCACCACAGCAATGCGAAGAAAATCCGGTAACGGCTTACAATCAAAGGAGTTCGGGCGAATTGCCAACCAAGCAGCACCGCACCGGTGCCTGCGATGACATCGCTCAGATAGGTGCCACAACTTAACACTGAAAGTTGCACCAATTCCAGCAGCGTGGCACAGGCGAAACCAATTCCAAGTGCATAAAGGAAGTTGTCGCCCCACTTTGGGGTGGTGAATCTAGCCCACATCCAGCCAATCGGGGCAAAATAAGCCACAATGACCAGAAGTTTTTCCAGAAAGCCCACCGGTGGGAACCACTGGATTCGGCCAGCTTTATACTTATACCATAATTCCGTGGGGCTGATGCTGAGATCAAACGGCATGCCATTGACCGCAATCAGGAACAACAGGTAAAACGGAATAATACGAAAAAAGGCATGTTCTCGACCGGAAGTCGTCCACAACGTCCGCATCCGCTCGGTCACATTCTGTCCGTAAAGGCACCATCCTACGGCACCGATTCCCCCACCAACTGTGTTGGCGATCACATCGTTTACCGAAGTTGTTCGCATCGGGAACCACAGTTGGGCAAATTCCACCCCCATGCAGATCACAAATACAGCGGCAATGACTGCCATGGGTGCCCACAGATGTCGCCGATCCACCATCAGTGCGGCACAGCCCACGAAGCCTAACGGGATGTATAGAAGGATATTCGCCACCCAGTCGGAGCGGGACTCGAAGGAAAATGTCGTTCGCATCGCTTCTGCAAACTGGATACGTGCTGTCGAAAATGAAAGTGAAATCGCCTCGAATGGCACCAGACTGCCATAAACGATGAACAATGCAAAGGCAATCGAGGCAAAGGCATAGTGATGACGCTGTGGGAAGGGTGCTTTCATTGGCCTGCACTCGACTTGGGTGTCAACAGCATCTGTTCAAACGGCCCCAGGCACAGGTCCCAATTGTGGTAGATTTCAACAAATTCACGTCCCTGCTGGCCTAGTTCGGCACTTTTCTGTGGGTTGTTCAATAGTTCTGTTACCATTTGTAACCACTGATCGCGGTTTTCGGCCCGCAGTATCGGCAGTTGGGCATGATGGCTCAGCCCACCCAACGCTTGTGGGGAAGCAATCACCGGTTTTCCGGCAGCCATTGCTTCCAGCACCTTATTTTGAATGCCCCGGGCGATCTGCAGTGGGGCAACGGCTAGAACTGCTTTGGCCAGATAGGGTCGAACATCGGGCACCGAGCCTGTCACTTCCACACCTGGGATATTCTGCAGTTCCACCACGGCAGGTGCGGGATTTCTGCCCACAATCCGGAACGTGGCCTTGGGTACTCGGTGGCGAATTTCCGGCCAGGCTGCTTTCGCAAACCAGCAGACGGCATCCACGTTCGGGCGATAATCCATCACCCCCACAAACACACAACTGTGGTCTGTCGGTTCTGTGGTTGGGTGAAAATAATTCAGATCCACGCCATTGGCGATGCAGTGCACATTTTTGGCTGTGGTGCGGTCGCGAAACAATTTCGCTTCACCTTCACTCACCAGGGTGACGACATCTGCCCAACTGGCCAGTTTTTTTTCTGCTTTGAGGGTGCGTTTGGCTTCCAGTTGAAAAACCATTTTTTTGGGCTGGGAACTCGCCGCCGCATAATCTTCCCACTTCTGGCTGTCGACGTCCATCACGTCGATGACCCGCAACGCGTTACTAAGTTCCGGAATGTTCAAATAATCAGCAATGCTGGATGCAGAAGCAATTGCCATGTCGAAAGGCACCGCTTGAGCAAGTTGTTTGATGGCGTTCTGCAATTCTTTGGAGAAAAAATACCCCTCGGAGATGCTTTTTCCTTTCAACGCATTCCACGCACCCTGGGGGAGTTTCCAGTGCTGGTGGGGCACCGCAATGACCTGCTTACACATGCCAGACAAGGTATCGCGGGCTTCATCGGTGACTTTTTCATCGGCCAGGGCCGCCAACCACACAGACGCACGCTGACTAAGAAACCTCAACAGGTGGTATGTGCGAATCCTGTCGCCTTTGTCTGGTGGATATGGTAAACGGTGGGTTACCAGAAGAACGTTCTTCGTGCGATTGGGTTGCAAAGCAATTTATAGGTATAAGTAAAAAGTTCAGATTCTATCTTAATCCAGGTTTAGAAACCTGGTAGACAGGCTGGATTGTTTCCGGGTGGGGCAGCACAAAGATCAACCGGCACATGACGTGCGGCACACCCACTGCCTGCAGACCAGTCACCACCATTAGTCGAAGGTCCAGCAGCACATTCCCATGCTTGATGTAGTATAGATCGTAAATCTGTTTTTTCTGAACAGTTTCGATGCTTTCATCCGGTGGGAGGTACGCCTGAGCCAGCCCGGTGATCCCTGGCCGCACCAGCAATCTGCTGGCATAATGCGGAACGGAGGCTTCAAGGGCGGGGAAAAATTCAGGTCGTTCTGGCCGTGGGCCAACCAGGCTCATTTCGCCGGAGATCACATTCAGCAACTGTGGAAACTCATCAATGTGCAGTTTGCGCAGAATTTTGCCAATAAAGGTCACTCGTTTGTCTTTTTTGCCGCACCACATCGCACCGGTGCCACGTTCGGCATCGTTTCGCATGCTGCGTAGCTTCCAGATGATAAACGGCTTCCCGAACATTCCCAGCCGCACCTGAGAATAAAAGGCCGGGCCGGGGGAAGTCAGTCGCACCAGCAATGCACAAACGGCAATAATTGGTGACAGTGCTAGGAGCAGAAGGGTGCCCAGCCCCACATCAATGATCCGTTTCAGTATCGGCATGACAGCAGTGGGCTTGGGTGATAAATTGAGATCATCAATCACCTGGACGTTCACCTGCTTGCCGGCGTGAGAAAACTCCTGCCGGTGAACCTTCGGTCGTGCGGGCCTTGTTCGAAAGTTACTAAGCATAAATCCACTTCATCCTTGCCATCAACTGTATTGCGAGTACCAGTTGGAACCGAGTTTGCGTTTCGTTAAACCTTTTCCTGCGGGCTGATTTTGAATGATGGTCAGCCTGCCGAGCCAGCCGGACTGTAAGCGGTGGCGTAACCGTAGCTTTCCCCACGTGTGCCATTGACAATAGCACCCAGCAGTGGGACATCGATTGAGGCGAGTTTTTCGGTGGCAGCATGCACACGATCAATTTTGCTGTGGTCCTGCATCAGCGAAAACAGCACCCCGTCCACATGTTTAGCCACCAGCAACGTATCCGCAACAGGTAACACCGGGCTGGAATCGATCAGAATGAAATCGTATTGTTGCTGCAACGAGTTCAACATCACCGTCAATTGCGGCATTGACAGTGCTTCGATAGCAAAGCGATCGCAGCTTCCCGCGGTCAGAATCGAAAGAGTATCCAGGGTGGTGGGCTGGATAGCGTTATGCACCAGCACCTGGCCACGCAGAATTTCACAGACACCCGGACCAGGGGACATTCCAAACTGGGCGTGAACAGAAGGATTCCGCAGATCCATATCGATCAGCAGTGTTTTGCGGCCAGAGCGAGCCAGACTGTCAGCCAGTCGGCAGGAAAAGGTCGTTTTTCCTTCCCCTTCCACCGCACTGGTCACCATCACGGTGCGGAGGTTTTTCGCCATCGCAGAATGAAGAAAGATGGTTCTGGCCGAATCCACCGATTCGGCAATAATCGCTTCCCACTCATCATCACGGAAAGTGCGGCCCGTAATCCGTTTCGGCTGTGCGGGCACAGTGCCGTAGACCCGAAGGCCGAGATTTTCCACCACTTCGCTGGGGGAACTGATCCGATAAGCACGAAATTCCATGAAACAGAGCAGCAGCACCACCATACCAAATGTGCCCGCTGCCGCCACCATGGTTAATTTCATCCGGCGGGAGGCATCGTTGGGTCGAACAATCACTGCCTCGTGCTCTAAAGGCTTCACACCGAAAGGTGCATTCAGGTCCATTTCCAACAGGCTTAATCTTTTTCTCATTTCTTCCAGTTGGCTGCCACTGGCAAGGAACTTCGGTTTATCGCGGGAAAGTGCCCCACTGCTGCTGGCCATTTTCTCATATTCTTTGATCGCCAGCCCCAGTTCTGCATCTTTGCTGCGGATCGTCAGATCGTATTTGTTAATTTCCGCTTGCAATTTCGTGGCTGCATCCCGCAGGTTTTCTTCGATGGAAGCAGAACTGAGACCTTTGCGAACTGCCTCGAGTTGATCATCAACCTGTTTGAGCTGGTTTTTCAGCCCCACCATCCTGGTGTGGGTGGGATCCAGTCCCAGCGATTCCCGATCGTACATCTGCTGTAAGGCGATACGACTTTGCTTCAAATTCTGCACCGTGGGATTGGATGCCAGCAGTTTGTCGTACTCACCTGGAGTCAATTCGATGGGACGTTTTTTCAGCCGTTCATTCAGAATCGTTAATTCGGTGCGTATTTCGCTCGCCCGGTCTTTGTAAGCCTGGACATCTGCCCGCATCCGGGTAATTTCCGACCCACGCCACTGCAGACGCTGGGCCATCACCGCCGGATCCAATGTAGCCGATTCCGGATCACCCGCTTTATCGAATGTTTTCAGATATTCGGTTTCCAGTCGCTTGATTTCATCTTTCAATTTGGTGTACATGGTCTTGCGATATTCCGCAGACTCATTAGCAATCCGTGCCATGTACACGCGGGCCAGCTCATCCACCAGGATTTTCGCTTCTTCCACACGATTGTCGGCCAGTTCAATCCGCATAATTTCGGATTCCGTGGGGAATTCAACCCGCAATTCGCGTATCAGCCATTCGTACGGGTCTGTTTTCTCCCGCACAATTTCCAGATTTTTCACCTTTTCGCCATCGAACACTTCCTGCAGCACAATCCGGCTGGCCACCAGTTCTTTCTGGGTGCTGGGCTTTACAGGTGGGTCAGGACGATCCACCGTGCCTGCAGGTTTCGACTGAAAGTATAACTTTGTATAAGCGTAGGGGCGCGCAGGTGGCAGAAACCAGAACACAAATACCGAAATCATGCCGGCAGCGATGGTACCCAGAATGGCAGCCTGCTTCCAGCGACGACGCAGACAGCCAATCAGGTGCAGCACAGTCAGGGGAGGCGTATTTGAAGTTGGCCGTGCATGTGTTTCCGTGGCTTGGGCGTATGGCACCACCGCTGAAGATGCAGTGCGAGGTTTTAACGCAGAATTCTTGTTATCAAACATAGCGGGTCAATCGTGTATGCAATTTCAAACGAGCCTACGCCCCAAATGGCATTCGGTTTCACAACCATAGAACGCAAACAGGGCCAACAACTACCAGCATGGCACAATCATTGCACCCACCTGGACAACCAGGATTGCCAACAGTTTACATTACGAATTTGCCAATTGTTCCCAAAGGAGCAATTTGTCTGGAAATCCGGCATATCGGAATTATAACTCGTGTCACAATGCCCGCAATTGAATCAGACCATTTCACACAAGAATTTAATTCTTCGCGCCGAATCTGAATTTTTTCTCAAAAAGTGGGTAAATTGCAGCAACTTTTAGGCCACTTTTCATCAGAAATCGCAAACAGAAGGTGCATAATATTACAACATTCGAACGAATATCGAAAATGTTCCACGTGGAACACTGATGCCTGTACGATTGTCATTGTGTTGTCATCTCCCACCCATTTCGTGGTGGAAATGTCCCGGTTGGCATCTAACAAAAGAGTATGTCGTCAACGCAATTACCGCTTGCCTCACCTCATAGTACCTGGGAGATTTTCACCACCTTTTTGAAGCTGGGGTGCATCTCTTTCGGTGGGCCGATTGCCCACATTGGCTACTTTCGACAGGAACTGGTGCTGAAAAAACAGTGGCTTGGCGAGGCACAATTCGGCCAATTGCTGGCCATTGCCCAATTCTTACCTGGACCAGCCAGTAGCCAATTGGGGTTCAGTCTCGGCCTGATGCATGGCGGACTCCGAGGAGGACTGGCCGCCTTTGCGGGCTTCACACTGCCTTCTGCACTCCTACTCATCTGTTTTGGACTGTTTTTGCCCCACTTCGACCGGAATATTGCGGTGCCGCTGATCCATTCTCTGAAAATCCTGGCCCTGGTGGTGGTTGCGAATGGTCTGGTGGGAATGTTTCAAACGCTCTGCACCGATGCCCGCACTGCCAGCATTGCCGGAGGTGCCGCCGCTGGCATGATTTTATTCCCCACTGGTTATGCCCAACTACTGATCATTCTGGGTGGGGCACTGCTTGGCTGGCTCTGGTGTCGACCAACAGATCAGACGCACCAGAACATCCGCTGTCGATACAGCGTGCGTGCCACGGTGGCAATTCTCATTATTTTCTCATTTTTGTTGCTTGGTTTCGTGGTTTTGAATCGCCCCACGGTGCATACCTTGTCGATTGCCCACCGTTTTTATCAGGCGGGCTCTCTGGTTTTCGGTGGTGGGCACGTAGTGCTACCGGTCTTGCAACAATCACTGGTGGGGCAGAACTGGCTATCCAATGAGCAATTTCTTGCCGGTTACGGTGCCGCACAGATGATCCCGGGCCCGATGTTCAGTCTGTCGGCTTATCTGGGGTTCATGACCACGACCGAACCGATTCGCTGGTGGTATGCCACTGTTGCCCTGATTGCGATTTTTCTGCCTGGTTTTCTGCTGATGGCTGCCGCACTGCCTGTCTGGCAACGATTGGGCAAGTTCCCCACGATGGGCCGGATGGTGATCGGTGTCAATGCAGCCGTGGTGGGCTTACTTCTGGCCGCACTTTACAACCCGCTGTGGGTATCAACGATCCACCAGCCACCGGATCTGGCAATCGCCATTCTGGCATTCGTACTCCTGCGGCACTGGAAAGTACCCATCCTGCTGATTGCAACATGCTGTTTACTGGGGGTGTTGCTGCTGCCACAAATCGTTGGAGGTTATGGTCTGAACTGAAAATTCGTCCTGAAATTCAAAATGGCCCACTTGCGTGTGCTAATACGCGGAACGCGTCAATCGGCTCAGTTTCAGTCCACTCGCGGAGCTTATCTGGTTTTCTTTTAAATCATTCCTGGTTCGGACTTGCTTTGCTCTGTCTCCTGCCAGGTCCGCTCGCCCGTATGGCGGCGTGGGTTGCCGCAGAGGAAACACGAGCATGGGGCCCGGTCTGTGGCATAGCGAGCTACTTGCCTCGAGGTCACCCATGCGTTATCAGCGAAGAGCCACCGCAGATAACGGGCCGCACGTGCTCTGGCGCGATTCATCTGATGGATTCGGTACGCCCGCCCCCGCATAGCCCTTACCTTGATATTTCAAGCTCAGATCCGCGATTGAGCAGAGTCGCGGAGTGAATACGAAGCGATTCCTGCTGCAATCGCTTAAGTAGACCGCCTGCAGTCGCCACCTTTACTGTATGCTCAATCGCGGTTCATTCTGTTAAAAATTTCAAAAAAATTACCCCAAGGTGTAGGGTATCCTTAATTGCTGAACAAGCACTTTTACCTTTCTCTGATGAGATAATTCAACCGAAATTTGTTGAAACGCTTGTCTACAGTAGAGGAAGTTCCTGGGAGCGAGAAATCCTCCAGGGCCAGCATCTCGAAACCCAGTCAAAATTCGATTTCCTCTGCGGGTACTTTCGGCCTCTGAGAATGTTGGAGATCGACAATGCCGCGAGCCAGTTCAATATACCCTTTGAATGCTGCCAGAGCCGCCAACAGACAGCGAACATCGGCCTCTTCGGTTGCGTGCGCTAACAATGCAATCGCCATTTCGGAGGCGGAAGCGATGGCGCCGCGGAAGTCCGCCTCCAGTGTGGTCGGGCAAGCAGAACACTGCTCCGACTCGCCGGGCGGAACTCGGTACATGGCGACCTCGCCAAGAAAACAGACTTGGTACAACCTTGCTGGTGGCGCGGCACGGCGCGCGATCTCCACCAGATACGGAGCAGCGGCGAAGGCCGGAGCCCACGTCACCTCTTCCGAACAAAGGCTCCAGCAATCTTGCCCGAACAGGACAACATCATCGGGGTGGTCGAGCAGTTGTACCAGCCATTGCCGCAACCAAATGGCATTACAATTACTGCTGGCACACAATTCCGTCCACAATGGATCATCAAACGGAAGCATGATACCTCATTTTCCGAGCCGAACAGGTCCGCGATTGAGCAGAGCGCGGAGTGGATACGAAGCGATTCCTGCTCCAATCGCTCACTTAGGTCGCCTACAGCCGTCACCTTTACTGTATGCTCAATCGCAGACCCGTTAAGCCTGCTTAACGACCAAGCTAACCCGGTTGCTGCCAAGGTACCCGTTCAGTGAACGACTGTTCTGATTTCATACATCCGTGAGTTGAGTTTCTCACAACTTGCAGAGCTCGTTGAGATTTCGCAATTGTTTAGAATCGGGTAGATGGATTCAGGATGGTGTGGGATTGTTGTTGTCGAATTGTTGAGGTTTCCAGGCTGCAGGGGATAGCTCGCTCAGGCGATCCTTGGGCCAGGTGGGCAGTTTTGCCAGGATATCGGTCAGGTAGGCCTGCGGCTCCACACCCGCGTGCAGGCACGATTGCACGATGCTGTAGATGATGGCTGCATTGCGACCGCCTTGTTCACTGCCTGCAAACAGCCAGTTCTTGCGTCCCAGGGCAATCACTCGCAATGCCCGCTCCGCGGCATTATTATCAATATTCAAATACCCCTGCTCGGTATATCGGTGCAGGGCCTGCCAATGGCGCAACGCATAGTTCACCGCTTTGGCAATCGGGCTTTGGGCAACAACTTTGGTGCCTCCGCATGCAGCCAATCGTGCAATTCTTTCAACACGGGAATTGCTTTTTCCTGGCGAATCTGCACTCGAGACGCTTCCTGCACAGACAATTCCCAGGACTGCTCAGCCAGATCCTTCTTAATCTCCTTTTGTAACCGTTCACTTATGTTGTTGCAAGTTTCGGTGCAGGTTTGCCTTTCCGGTGTGCGTTGATCGCTTCTTCCAGATAATCTAATACGTTTCTCCCCTGTAGTTTCAATGTTTCACATACCGTCAGGATTCGCTCTGCGAACCGACAGCCACGAGCACTTTGAGAACCAAAGCTGCGTCGCCGCCACAACACAGCGCGACGTTGTACACGCTCCGCATCATTATTCGTTGGCGGAACATGCTCATGGTCGACAAACAGCCATAAACGCCTTTCTACTTTGGCCACCCTCTCGCAAAACCCTGCAACTGTTTGGTCCTTACTACCTTGCCCCTGTTTCAGCAGCGTGCGTACGCGTTCCTTCAACGGTTTCATCCGCTGTTGCAATGTTTGGCGACTTATCTGATGATCTCTCGTAAAAATATGCCATAGCTCAAATATTTCCTTGTGTAATTCAAGCCAGTGATCCACGAGTTTTGTCGCTCGCTTACTTCGTTTGGACAATGCCTCCCAGTTGCGTTTCAAATGTGCCCAACATAATTGATGGCTATCTTCAGGAAGGTTCTTCACATATACCTTCCAGCGATCCGTACTGACAAATCCAGGAGTGCTTCACCCATAAACGTTTTCAATGCATCAATATTGCGACGTGCATGAATGAGAAATACTACGATATGAATCTTTGCCGCAATCGCTGTCCATAACCAGCGTTTGTGGCCCGCCTCTTTCCAGCCCGTTTCATCAAACCCCTTTACATCAGCGTTTTTAACTTTCTCACGAGCTTCCTCATAAGGTGCGTCCAATGCCGGAATTGCCTCGGCTTCCAGATTGCTGATGGTTCCCAAGGATATGTCTATGCCAAAAATCGTTTTGCAAGTTCGTTCGATTGACCGTTTACTCAATCCATCCTGACCCACCATACATAGCAGAGCAGCTGTCAATCGAGGACCGGTGCAATGGTTGCGGTACTCGGCAGGAATGGTCATCGCCGTTGTGTGTCCACAATCAGCACATTTCCGGGAATGACCTTCATATTGTGTTACGATTAAAGGCTGCTGTGGCAGTTCAACTTGCTGATGAATCCTGGGTTCAGGTAGATTCGGACAGCCAACAAGTGATTTGTGGCAGCGAGAACAGGTTTCTGGCACGAACTTGATAAAGGAGTCCACACTTTCAGGAGGCAAGGGTTTTCGCAGATTTGCCTTGTGACCATGTTGTGCCCCGCGTTTGCGACCAGTCGGCTTTTGGGAAGCTAATTTTTCTTTTTCTGCAGGTTCTTGCTTGTTAGGCGGTTTCAGCTTGTCTTCCAGATCACGAATGCGAGCTTCCAGCGCCAGTATTGTCTTTTGTTGTTGCTGAATAATTTGTTGCTGATCCATCAGCTGTTGTTGCAGCAAATGAACCTGCTTGAGCAATTGCTGGCACCCAGGACATTCGGAATTGAACGACTCGATTTCCATCACCGGATTATAGAAAATGGCTGAAATTTGCGAAAGGCCAATTCCCGAACCGGTGAACGGTTACCTCCTTTTCAATCCGATACAGTTTGCTGATCAGCACCATGGCCCGCGCAGCCTGCAGCGGTGCCGTAATCTGGGCCTCATGAAACTTGCGCCGCGCATGTGCCCAGCACGCCACCTCGGTCATATTTTGCCGGGTGTACAACTGGTCGTACAAGTTGGCTGCATCCGCATGCAAGTAGCCGTTGTAATCATTCAGCAGTGCTTCTGGCCCTGCGCGTGCTTTGCTCAGTGTGAAGTCATAAATCAGATGCGGATGCAGTGCATCACCAATCGCTACCCACATGCGGGCGGGATGCAACTGACGCTGATTATCTTTTTTGCAGTGGCAAACTGGTTTCATCGATATGAATTACCCGGGATTGCAGAGATCCGCCAGCATCCAGCAATAAAGTGGCTCCAGCAATTGCGCGACATCGCCCAGCCAACTGCACATTGTAGAGCGAGATAACTTCAGAGCGGCTCGCTGAAACAATCGTTCGAGCCGGTGCAGCGGCAGATGATCAACAAACTTACTGACCAGAATAAAAGCCAGTAACCCAGGTCCAGCATTTCCCTTGGGAATCGGATTTGCAGGTGGTTCTGCCACGCGGATCAAGTCATTGACGGGTACAGGGTTGTTATCCGCAGGCCGGCGATCAAGGCAACGTTGACAGGCATATTTCTGACGGGCAAACTCCATCACAAATATTGAAGCAGGTTTGTATTCGTAACGACTACTGATCACTTCGCCAATTCTTGTCAGCGGCTGGTGACAGCAGGAGCAGGTTTTCTGTTCCGGCTCAAGATCAATCACTACCCGCTGCCGAGGCAAATCTGTCAGTGGCCGCTTGCGTCCATGACCTTTGCGACGAGTTGGCGATTCTGGCTCGATAACTGGTTCAGGTTCGAGTTCGATAACAGGCTCTGGTTCCGGTTCCGGCTCTTCAAATAACTCCCCTTGGCCCGGGTCAAAATATTCCCGTTTCTGATTCCGACCAGATCGCATCAGGTTGTTGATCTGGTTCTGAAGGGATTCAATCAGTGCTTGTTGCTGCAGATACTTTTCGGAAATTGTCCGAATTATTTCATGACACTGACCGAGGTCAACGGGTAGAGAAGGATCGTGATCAGCCGATGACTCGCTCATACTATTAAGACGCGAGGTAGCAAAAACTATCAATCAATCAATCATGGAGAATTTTGATATTTTTTCTGAAATCAATTGAGAACTGATTTGCCAGTGAAATCTTCAGTCGGCTGGTCGCTGATAACGATGCTGACGTTGAACCTTACTCAGATCGATTCCCTGCAGAATCAGTTGCAGATCAATGCCGGTCAACGTCAGAACGGCACTGGGATCTTTCGGAAACAGAAAGTTGCCTTGTTCCAGGCGTTTGTACCAGATGGCCAGGCCATCACGATCCCACCAGAGCAATTTCAAGCAGTCGCCACGGCGATTGCGGAAGACAAACAGATCACCAGACAACGGATCCTGACCCAAATATTGCTGAACCAGGAAACACAAGCCATCAAAACTTCGCCGCATATCCACGGGATGCGTGGCCACGAATACACGCACGCTGTCGGGCAGATTCAGCATGATGATTCTCCCAGCAGGTGAACGATTTCTGCTAGTAATTGCCGATCGCATCCCGCCCGTACGCGGATCGTTTGTTGACCAGACAGAATAATCTCGATCGGCGTATCGCTATATTGTGGAACCTTGAGATGTTGAAAAACGACCGGGATGAACGCGGGCGGTTCTGCTTCCTTGCTTGTTGGTGCACCGGGCTGATGGTTGACTGGTGCTGATGCCTGGGCAGTTTCACCCGCTGCCACCTTTGGTGCCACCTGTCGTTTACCAGCGGAAGATTTTGACGGCATTGGTTCTGCTTTACCAGCAAACGACTTGGGCTGTATCGAAATAATCTCCTGTTCTCGCTGCATAATGGTTCGTTTCCAAAAATAAAATTGAATCGCACTCAAACTCTGCTGACGACAGTATTCCGCAATCGAAAACCCACTTGTCAATTGCTGCTGCAAATGCACTCGCCAAGATTGTTCCAGTTCTAAATTGCGACGATTCTTCAGCATCACTGATCTCCTTGAAACAAGAAACCAGCAGCTTACCACGCTACACAAGACAGTCGTTCACCGAACGGATACCTGCCAAGTGACTTTGACTTCACGAAACGCCCGATCGTCGGCTCAGGTTCGCCGTTTGTTTATCTGTTGATCATGGTAGTGCGCGATCAACTTGTCAATCTGTTGCCACGAGTGATCGATAGAGATAAACGACAAAATTGTAATTGGAATGCCCAATGAATGGGATGCAAATACCTTGTGATGTCCATCAAGCAGGTAGTTTGCAAAGCACCAATGTGTTCTAAACTCAGGCTCGATCTCGTTCCCGTCTTCGTCTTCGGGAAATGACATTGGTGCTTTTACATCCAAAACAGAAAGTGAAATCGCGGTTGGACGCGAACCAGACTTGATGACCGATTTGTAATACTCAACCCGTTCATTGTTAAGCAGCGAAGAATCGTAGAGCGGAACGTAAAACTCGAACAACATTTGTTGGTCGGGCATCGCCGTCGAGTCTCCGCGGTAGTACCAAGTTTCGGGCGATGGATCATCGTCATAGTCCGGCCACGCTAGCCGTTGTTCGTGTGAAAAATAATCCGGAGTGCTGTCAGTGCCAGCTTGATTTGGCTGGCATTCAAAGAGGGCCACAACGTATTTGCCGTTTGGCATTATTTCCGCAAGCGTGGCTGCCGTAGGGTCGATTGCCGAAATACCGACTTCAAGCTCCGTTTTGACACGTTCGATTTCGAAGCTGGGTACGGCAGCCTCAGTCATACGGCGAAAGAAGAATTCACAGGTACCGCAAATATTGCCGATGTGAAATAGTTGCTCATCGCCTAACGAGATGAATCGATCCCAAACTTTCCAGTTAGTGCCGCCGGTCGTTGTAAATGCGAGCTTCGATCGCGATGTGGTGATTGTCAGTGGTTTGGAGTCGATGAGCAGCATTTTAGTAAGATAACGTGTCCGCGATTGAACAGAGTCGCGGAGTGAATACGAAGCGATTCCTGCTCCAATCGCTCACTTAGGCCGCTTGCAGCCGTCACTTTTAGTATATGCTCTATCGCTGGTTAGGCCGCTTGCGGCCGTCACTTTGTATATGCTCAATCGCTGGTTAGGCGTGCCTTTACTCGCGGGATAGAGCCTCTCCCCAGATGATGATCGTGGTAGTGAAGTCGCCGGGATCGGACGCCACGATCTTGATGGCGATGGGGATAAAGCTCTTGCCCTGATACTCCGGGGACGCGGTGTACTTCGTGATCTTGCCCTCGGCCGCCAGCGGCCCGATCACGTTGGTGTCGATCCCTGCCTTGATGTCGGCAATCCCGACCGGGACGTACAGCGTGTTGAGTGCGTTGTCCGTGCCGCCGAACTCCAACGGCATAAGGAATAGCTTCTCCAAGTCGCCCCGCTCGAACAACTCGATGGCCTTCGCCTGGGAGTCGATGGCCGAGAAATCCGGGCCGTGCGACTGGGGATTCTTCTTGGACCAACCGAACATAGGAACACCCTCCACCGCCGAACGGGTCCGCGATTGAGCAGAGCGCGGAGTGAATATGAAGCGATTCCTGCTCAATCGCTCACTTAGGCCACCTGCGGCCATCACCAAATTCAGAATAATCTCAAATTAGAAAAATGCAATCAAAAACAGGAACAATTAGTCAATGACGATTAGTCCCCAACTCGTCGCTGACGGCTGTGAGAAAGAGTTTCCGTGAGGGACTCTGTTGCGATCAGGCAGTTCACCACAAGCCTAAGATTATACCAAACCTCGGGAAAGTGTGCTCAGTGGGCAATCTGGGCAATCTGGGTAATTTGCGGTGAGCTGTCGCTGGTTCGCAACTTGGGCTGGAAAATTGCAACAAATACATTATCGTGGCTGCATTCAACGGGAGGAATCCAAATGATAGAGCGAATCCTGCTGGGCCTGGGAATCGCAGGGGTGCTGTTGGCGATTACCATTCTCATGATGAACTGGCAACAGCCACTACAAACAGAATCGTCGCAAGTGACTGCTGCAAAAGATGTTCCGCCGATTACGGTGCCAAAATCCCAACCCATTGCTGCCCACGTGGGGGAAGAAAATATCGATCTGTCGAAGGCATACCTGCCCGCACCGGATGGTCCGGATCGGCATCAGGATGTGATTTATCTGCGTGATTCCCTGCTGGAAGTGCCACCGGAAATGCCTGCTGCAAAGCCGATGGTGCCCACTGGCCTGCTGATCAGTGGCTTCGGTGGGTCAATTGTTCATGAATAGATTTTCATAATAAGGTCACTAGGTCCAACACCAACCGCTCGGCGAACGACATTGGCTCACAAAACAGTCAATACGATTTGAATTCGAGTTGATTGCCCTGGATTCCCGCCTTCGCGGGAATGACGGTTGATATTTCTTTGGGCGTTCAAGAATTGAGAAATCAGCGATTATTTGCCTGCCACCATTGCTGCCAGGCCAGTACCGCCTTGGTTTTCTCTGCAGGTGATGGGTTTTCCGGTGGGCCATGATCCACCTTTGCCAGGGTTCGCAGGGCGGTGCGTCCTGCCTGAACCACGTACGGTTCTGTATCGGCCAGTAAGCGGATCAGATCTGGCACCAGGCTCGATTCCATTTTGCCTGCGGTTGCCAGTGCCGCTGCGGAGCGGACTTCCTCATCGCGGTCCCGAAGCATCTCACGAAGGGTGGCCCGGTTCATCCGTGTCAGGCGTTTTGCCAGTGCGTGGCGGATCTGCTGCTGGAGATCGCCCGAATTGCCACGTGCCAGGCGTGCCAGTGCCTCGGTATGTTCCCCGCCTCGGCTGGTTTCCAGAAGCTTTAATACTTCCTGTTTGTCATCGTCGCTGGAAGCATCAAACTGTTTTTGCAGTGCGGCTACTTTAGTTTCAAATTCACTGGCAGGCACCACCGGTACCACAGGTGGGGTGGTTCCCGGGGTAGTTTTCGGCGGATTGCCAGAACCAGGCACCATCGGCATCGGGGTGGGCTCTTTGGGTGCGACCACGTTGTTATCCATTGGCTTGGTGCCGGGAGTAAACTTGGAAATATCCCCACCGACAAGGCGGGCAATCCCCGGATCGCGTACTTTCCCCTTCAGGCTGGCGGTCAGGTCTTCTGCCAGATTCGCCCGACTGAGAAAGAGAATCGCAAACGAGGTATTAATGATTGGTTCAGCACCGTGGTAACCACCCATTTCCCAACTGCCATTCGGTGATTGGGTATCAAGAATCGTATCCAGCCCCCACAAATACCAGTCAATCTTGCCGATGGTCTGCAGGCCGTACATCATACCGGTGCGTTCCAGCGACCACATGAAGTACATATTGGTGGCAAGTTGCTTGCGTTTTTTCTGGCCATCACCCTGTTCGTCGGCGAGGAATTTTCCAAGGCACTTCAGGCCGGCATCCAGGGCAACATCGTTTATTTCTTCTTTTGCTGGCTCTTTCTCAACCGGTTCGGCAATTGGCTTGGGTGCCAGTGGCCGTGCCTTCATTTTTGCCTCACGATTTCCGTGGGCCATCGCCAAAGCAATCAGCCCGGCACAGGTCATTGCGGGCGTCGACCGCCCGCCACTACCCAGCACACTGGAATAGTTCCAGCCACCATCATCACTCTGGCAGGAACGGTAATGTTTATCCAGTAATTCCATCGCCACAGTGACATCCACTCCATGTCGCCGACCGCACCAGCAGCCCACGGTGGCAAACTGGGTATTGGAATGGTCGCCAAAACCACCCCCTTTGCGGCCCTGATTGACCAGTCGAGCAAAACCTTCCAGTCCCTTGATCAGGCCCGGCACGGTGGGTGTCGGGTCAGCGACCTTGGCAGGAGGCTTGATTGGGGTGGCTTTTCCGGGTGTTTTGGGCAAATCAATATCGGTGCGGTCCTTGGGCTGGGGTTTTTCAGGCTGTTTCGGCGTCGGTGGGGTCTTCAACCGTGTGATATTTACCAATTGGGCACTTAACATCGCCTCTTCGTTCCCACGGAGAGGCAACCCACAGCTATAAGACCAGGTGCCATCGCCATTCTGACCGGAAAGCAGCCGTAGAGTCATGAACTGGATCAATCCCAGATCTGTTTTCACTCCCAAGCGATCCAGAAACATGATCACCAGCGATACTTCGTAAGTGGAATTGTTGGAAAGTGCTTTGGAGCGGACAAAATTGGCGATATTTTCGACCACCGGATCATCGGCTTTACGCCCACTTTCCAGCAGGGCCATCCCCGCCAGACACGATTTGCCCAGTGCGTGGGAACCTGGAAATTCTTCTTTGTAAACATCCGCCAGATATTCGGCTCCCTTGTCGATTGCCTGCTTTACGGGATTGGCAGGCTGGGCCCATGCGGGTGCGACCGTGATACACACGGCAAGAAAGGTGGTGCGTAGCAACATGATTCGGAAATCCTCCGACAGATCAATCGACTGGCTTCTCACACAGAAGTGGGCCTGACTGCCTCATTCTACACCAGATTACCCACTTGGTGCACAGCGGTACGGAAAATTCTGCTGAATCAATCCAATAATCAGCCGAATGTTCGGAAGACTGGCTGCCCCACTGCACCGTGGGATGTAACAGGTTTGTAACTTGTGCTGTGGGTAAAGGGTGGAATTGCCCAAAGGTGCTTATTCAGTGTTTTCAGAGGATGAGGTGGGAGAGAGAGCCTCCTGAACACGAACGCATCCGTCGTAATTTATGGTCTGCCAAATACTTGCGTCCAATAGGGTTCTGACGATGAATACGCGTGTCACGTTGGCCGAATCCCGCCGGCAAGCATTCAGGCACGCTATTTCGTCCAGTTGTTGCCAAGTCATCAAGCCGAATCAAGTTCACTGTCGTTACAGCCAGCTCTTTCGACGCAGGTTGCTCCCCACCCTGCTGACATTTTGTCCGATCGGCGAAGTATGGTATCATCACACGAGATCAATGAACTGTGAGGAATCCCGATGCCAGTACGATTTGAACATGTGGAAACGGTTGCGGTCTCTCCTGAACGCGCGTTTGCTGCAATTGATGACTTGCCGCTGACCGCCAAGTGGCTGCCACCTTGCATCAGCCTGAGCAAAGTGGGTGATGGCCCCAACCAGGTGGGCGATCAGCTTCGATACGTTTTTAAGGAAGGTTTTGGCCAGAAAGAAATGGTTGGTGAGATTCTTGACCGAATCCCCGGCGAGCGACTTTACTGCAAATATACCGATCCTGCATTTGATGTGTTTGTCGATATGCGCGTGGCCCCAGTCCCGGAAGGTGCTGCAACGATTCATACGATTGAAATTATCCCCAAGAAGTTCCTCGGGAAGCTGTTTCAGCCAATGATCCGTATCGGGATCAAAAAACAGACGCGCACGGCTGCAGCCAATTTGAAGAAGTTACTTGAAACACCAGCCGAATAATATTCCGAAATACTCAACTCGCTGGCAGTGTAAATCGCAACATTTTCTGCCAGATTTCGTGCAATTCGCCAGAGCGATATTGTTCCACTTTCAGCAGGTAATTTACCGCACGGGTGGGGGTGGCAAGCACTGGTTCCGTAATCGTACAACGCCCCACCACTGGGGACCCACTAACTTCTGGAAAGATAAGTGGATAAGTCAATTCGATCATCTGCGATTTTTCAGCATACGGCCCACAGATAAACCCTTTGACGGTATCTCCCGCCTGATAATCGAAGCGGAGATGAATCTGTAATCGGGCTACCACCTGATTCAGTTCCAGCAATTCCACCTGTAGTGCATCATTCATCACAGGGCTCTTGGTTTGATTTAATCATCGTACCAGATCGCAGGAAAACGTGGTATCCTAAAGTGAACGATGCATCTGGAAGTAGCATTGAGTAATTTCATGCACTCGCTTCCGCCTCGTTTTACTCCCACGTCCTTTTCGCGGCTTTGCGGTCGATTTTGAAAAAATCCCCTTGAATCGCTGCGGCGAAAAGCAAACCTAACCCCCCAGCCCCCTTCCCTCGCAGGGAAGGGGGAGCAAGTCGGGGTGAGGTCAAAAAGACAAGGAAGGGGGAGCAAGACCGGATGATCCTGGGATCGCGGCTAATGCCGTCGGCTCACAGGCAAATTCCCTCTCTATCACCTCCGGTTCGTGTTGTCATCTGTAAATGATGAAGAAACTTGACTTCTTGGCGACGTGGCGTCTTGGCGGTCAATTTGCACGCTGACTATCTAGAAACGGCAAAAAATCCCCTTACTGTTGCATCGGGCGATGAAGGCAAACCGACCTCAACAACATTTACGCCGTTGCCAGATTAATCCACCAGCGTCATTTTCTGCTTACGCTGGCCGGCCATCCAGGGCTGGCTGGGCATTTCTCGCAGCCAATCGTTCAGGCTGGGGATAAACCCCAGATCTTCCAGTACGTGCTGTTCGGCGATGTCTCGAACGTGGACCAGTTTGCCATCAGAATTGGTCAATGTACGTCCAAAAATGTCTTCCATGATATAGATGCCGAACGCGTGGTGAAACACCGCACGGTGGGTGACTTCGGCGTGGGCCATTTTGGTCTGGTCCATTTTTTCGTGAATGGCTATGTAGTCGTCCGGCTTGCCACCCCACTTGCGGGCGGAAGACTCTGCGTGCACCCAGGCCTTAGACATTCTCATTTCTCCTTCATCTTTCTGAATGGCATTGTGGGCAACACTATTGTTCTGTCTATTGTGCAAATGTCATTGTGTTCTGGGCCGAAATTGCGGCTGGTGCCCTTCTACCCCGCAATGGTATCTACCGGACAGCAATTTTCTTCCGCAAGATCATGGATTTCCAAGAATCTTTTTCGATCGGCCAATATCTGACTACAAAAATAGAAACCGATTCCAAATTTTACGGAGCAAAATTTTCCATGGCCGCGTTTGTTACCCAGCCTGCACCCGAATTTACTGCCGATGCCGTTGTTAATGAAGAGTTCAAATCCGTTTCCCTCTCGGATTACCGTGGGAAATACGTAATTGTCTTTTTCTATCCGCTGGACTTCACCTTTGTGTGCCCCACGGAAATCATTGCGTTTTCCGATAAGATCGAAGAGTTCCACAAACGCGGCTGCGAAGTGCTTGGCGTGTCGGTGGATAGTAAGTTCAGCCACCTGGCCTGGATCCGCACCCCACGCGTCGAAGGTGGCCTCGGTGGGCTGAAGTACCCGCTCGTCAGCGACCTGACCAAGAAGATTTCCAGCGATTTCGGTGTTCTGCTCCCAGGTGGGGTGGCTTTGCGTGGCACCTTCCTGATCGATAAAGAAGGCGTGATCCGTCATTCGGTCATCAACGACCTGCCATTGGGCCGCAACATTGATGAAGCGATTCGTCTGCTGGATGCTCTGCAATTCTTTGAACAGCACGGTGAAGTGTGCCCCGCTAACTGGAAACCAGGTGCCAGTGCGATGAAGCCCACTGAAGAAGGCCTGAAAACCTACATGAAATCCCACTAATCTTCCGAAGGCTCTTCAAGGCTGCTTTGTTCTGCGTTTTCATCCTGATCTACGTTGGCTTGCTGGCTTTCCAGCAGGCTTTTTTGTTGATTCGTTAAATCTTCACAATCATAGAAATCAAATGGGTGCTTGCCGGAATAGCGTGCCACCCGAATGGCTTTTTTGCCGGTAATAAAGGCTTCCAGCACTGGCCAGACGATGTTGTTTCGCCACCCACTGCTGAAGATATTAGTGGGTGGGAGTTCTTTTTTGCCCGCCATCGCTCGTACGGCAAGGCGAATATCAGGCACCGTCGCTGTCAGGTTGATCGATAAGCGGTGGTTACTGCACCAGTCGTCCAGAAAATTGTATGCAACCTGAGAAATGGTGATCACGGCATCGTTATCATTGCGCTTTTCCAGTGGTGCCGGCAGCTCATCGTTGGGTAATTCGCGTGCTTTTGTCACCACGGCAAAGATTTCGGACGTATAACGTCGATTGACCCCACGGATTTCTGAAATCTGGTTGAACCGCGTGGGGCTTTTACGGGCAATATCCACCAACTGATCATCGCCCATGATCCTGCGGACCACAATATTTTCGGTATTTGCCTGATTTTCCCGCCAGTTGAACAAATCACGCAGAATTGCCAGCGAACGCTGGCTGAGGTCCCCAACACCCCGAAGTCTTCGCCACCGTTCCGATTCAATTCGGTCTTCCGTGTGGTATTTGGTGCGGTTGGCCACTTCTTCAACCGCCCACTCTGTGCGTCCCAATTCCTCCAGTTGGTGGGACAATTTTTCATAAAGCGGGATTAAAAAACGCACATCATTAAAGGCATAGGCCAGTTGATTTTCGGTCAACGGGCGACGATCCCAGTGGGTCAGCGTTTCATTTTTAGAAATTTTTCGTTTGACGATGTCACCCACCAGCGTTTTGTAGCCGGATGGAAACCGATGCCCCACAAAGCCTGCTGCCACCTGAGTATCAAACAGATTGGTGGGAAAATCCCCGTGGTGCTCCATCAGCATCCGCACCTCTTCGCGACCCGAATGCACAATGACGGTGCGTTCCGGCCCCACCAATAATTCGTATAGTTGTTTGAGTCCTCCAATCTTTTTCGACAGGGGATCAACAATATATAACGCGTTGTGGGTGGCTAACTGAATCAGGCAGAGGTCGGGTGTAAAGGTATTTTCACTGATAAATTCAATATCAAACCCCACCAGACGAGCCTGTAGAATATCGTCGCAGCACTCCTGTAGTGCCACATCCGTTTCGACCATCCGTTGGGGAAGTGGGTCCATGCCGTTTCTGAATTGGTGGTGAAATTCCTGAACAAAGTCAACTTCAGTACACGATAAATTATTGTAAGGTGTGCAAACATTCCGATAAATAGAAAATTTACAAAATGAGGCAGGATTTCACCTGCTGACCAGGAAGAACATGCAAGGTAGGAAACCCACCATGCGAAGGCGATCGAACGGCCCGATTTACCAGATGCTTTATCGCACAGGCATGCGGTTGATCAGTAGCCTGCCGATGAAATACCGTGCACCACTCTTTGGGTTGGTCCTCATCATTATTGTGGTGGTGTTGGTGGTCAGTCTTTCCGGCTGTCCTGCACCTGGTCAGCGAAATGGCAATTCCGGCCGCGCCCCACAGGTGGGGGAAATGACGCTGGCCGTCTGGAATGTCGAAAACTTGTACGATGATCAGGATGATCCCAAGGTGCACGATGACAGCGAAAACTGGTTTGCTGCAAATCCAGACATGTTCCGCACCAAAGTGAACCGCGTGGCAGAGGGATTATTAAAAATCAATGAGGGAAGTGGCCCGGACATTGCCTGTTTGATCGAAGTGGAAAGCATTCGGTGCATGGAAGCGGTCAAAGATGCGATGAATGCTAAACTTCGCAGTGCCGGCAGGGCAGACCAGCAATACACCCATGTGGTCTTTCTGGGTGACCGTGGGGGGCGATTTTTTGCCCCAGGTTACCTGAGCCGGATTCCAGCGTTGGGCGACCGAACACGCACCTTCGGGGCACGCACCAATGGGAGGGTGCTGGAAGGCCATTTCCAGGCAGATGGGCAGGAACTGGTGATCTTATCTGGTCATTGGACCAGCCGAGTGACCGATAAAGATGAGGATGGCAGCCGGAGAATGAGTTACGCCAACGACTGTTATGGTCGTCTGCGGGCAATTCTGACAGCGAATCCTGATGCGGAAGTCATTGTCTGTGGAGACTTTAACGACGAATTTAACGATGCCAGCCTGCAGCAGGGTCTGAAGGTTTCCCGCAGCACCGATACGGTGCGGGATTCGTTGCGGGAACCCCGTTTGCTGGCATTATTCGCCGATTGGAATGGGGACCCGTCCGGAACGGTCTATGGCCGTGGAAACTGGGCCATTTTCGACCATATCTGTGTCAGCCGTGGCCTGTTGGATGGAAAAGGCTGGCAACTGGTACCCAACAGTGCGAACATCTTCGCCCCACCCGAGATGCGTTTTGGCAAAAAACAGGAACCTTTTCGCTTTGGTGGTGATAAACATACTGGCGAACGGGGTTTCAGCGACCACTTTCCGCTGACCGCACGTTTTCGCATAGCGAAGTAATCGGACAAACGTCATATCTTCATGATATCTTAATCAAATCTTCACTTTGGCCCCACTTCGCAGAACTAGTATAGTTTTTTCAGCATCACGCTGTTCATGGTTTTCTCATATTTTCGGAGAAGTGGATGAGTTCCTCACGATTTGTCGTGCGTCGTGGTTTTACACTGATTGAACTGTTGGTGGTTATAGCCATCATCGCCATTTTGATCGGTCTGCTGCTGCCCGCAGTGCAGAAAGTTCGCGAAGCTGCGAACCGGGCCAAGTGCAGCAACAATTTGAAGCAATGTGGTCTTTCGATGCACAATTATGAGAGCACTTATGGCACTCTGCCCCTGTCGCGTCCGTATGACCTGGCTGGCAACCGGATGAGTTGGACCGTGGTGGTACTAGATTACATTGAACAGGGCAACCTGGCCAATTTATACGACAAAAACATCGCCTGGAATGTGGGCAACAACGTAGTTGCTGGCCGCACCGTGATCCCCACCTTCGTTTGCCCTTCTTCCCCAGCAGGCAACAATCGTCGGGCTGCTGCTGGTAGTGGCTCCGCAGTTGATGGTAATGTCATGGGCCCAAGCGATTACATTGTAATGCACCGCCTGCGTCATCGGTTTTACACTGCAAACGGCCTGACCAATCCTGCAGGCACCGCTGACCACGATGGTGCGTTGAATTCAAACACTCAAACGACTATTACGGGAATTACCGATGGCAGCAGCAACACGGTGATGTTCATGGAATCCGCCGCTCGACCCAACTGGTTTTTACTTGGTCGTGACCAAGGCACGATTCTCCCACGTCCGGAAGGATTTGGCTGGTCTGATCCCGATGGTGGTGCAGGCTCCATGGATGGGACCGATCAGGTGACTGGTGCCATCAACGGTAGCTCCGGCACCGGTCGTTGCATCATGAGTTGCAACAACGACAGTGAGCCGTATTCGTTCCACACGGGTGGAATGAATGTCTGCCTCGCTGATGGTTCGGTTCGTTTTCTGCGTTCCAGCATCAGCCATGCCACGTTTGCAGCATTAGTCACTGCCAAAGCAGGTGACCTGCTGGGTAACGACATCAACTAATTGTTGATCTATTTTCACTACTCGGCATCAAACATTTTCGTTGAAAACAAAGCAGAAAATTACCCAATGATCCCACGAATCTTGATTTGTTTTGTAATTGTTTCTCTCATTGGCTGTGGTGATAAACCCTCAGTTTCCAAGGAAGATGGCGTTGAGGTTAGTGGCAAAGTATTTCTTGCCAACGGCCAGCCTCTGAAAGGGGGAACGCTGATTTTACGTCCTGTCGGTGGTGTGCACGGTGCCAGCGGCAATATTGATGCTTCTGGTAACTTTACCCTGTCAAACCAGACTGGTGAAAACAAAGTGGTACCAGGTAAGTATTTGGCATATGTGCAGTTCAAAACCACGGAACATAAACCGCTGGCAAAACTGCTTCATGTGAAGTATCAGAGCAGTGAGGATGGCGATTCCGATGTGGAAGTAACAATCGACAGCGCGAAAACCGACCTCGTGATCAAGTTCAAGTAATCTGGATCTCGCGAAGCTGATCAGAGATGATCAAAACCGTCATTCCCGCGATGGCGGGAATCCTGATCTGAAACTCGAACTAAACCAAAAAACCGAACCAACCAGCAACTGTCATTCCCGCGAAGGCGGGAATCCTGATCTGAAACTCGAACGAAAACCAATAAACCAAAGCAACCCAACAACCGTCACCAACACAGTGTCGTTTCAGGTGGGGAATTTGATTCTTTCTGCTGTCAGAACTGGTAAAGTGCTGGCAACGCAAACTTGTTGAATGGGATTGCCACCTGCGCAGGAATAACGGTTTTCCCACAAGCGAACAACTATAATAATTGGAAAGACGCAAGATGAGAAAAAAATGAGCAATGCAAAAAATGTGCTGGGTGGGCCACTCAAAAACTGCAGCACCGATCCAATGACTGGGTTTTACCGCACCGGGTGCTGCGATACCGGGATGGATGATGTGGGCCTGCACCTGGTTTGTGCGGTGATGACTGCCGAGTTTCTGGCGTTCAGTAAAAGTGCGGGGAACGACCTGAGCACGCCAAACCAATTTTTTGGTTTCCCCGGGCTGAAACCTGGCGACCGCTGGTGCCTGTGTGTGACACGCTGGAAAGAAGCTCTGGAAGCAGGGATGGCACCCAAAGTGATTCTGGAAGGCTGCCACATGGCCAGCCTGGAATTTGTCGATCTGGAGCAACTGCAACAATACGCTGTGGATTCCACCACCAGCAGTTAATCAGATCAATTCGGGCCATGCCCAGCAACTGTGGGAATCGCGCCTGCAAAACTGCTCTTCATCGCGACTACAATAAGAAATAACACTCCTGCCCAAAAGAGATTTCATGCAGAACAGGACGCACGATGTAATTGTGGTGGGCGCGGGCCCTGCAGGTGGCACCACCGCACTGGCATTAGCCAGACAGGGCGTGCGGGTGGCCGTGATCGAAAAAAAGGCATTCCCACGGCGGAAAGTCTGTGGGGAATACCTCAGTGCCACCAATCTGGAACTATTCCGCCAATTAGGCATTCTGGACGAATTTCTATTTCTGGCAGGCCCCCCGGTCTCCCGCGTGGGGCTGTTCAGCAGACAGCAGATCTGTGCGGCTCCACTGCCCAGGCCCCAGCCGTTCACCACGTGGGGGCGGGCATTCAGTCGACAGCACCTCGATACGCTGATTCTGCAACGGGCCCACGATGCGGGTGCGGTCGTTTTTCAGCCTGCGGAAGTTACCGCCTACCACACCATCCCTGGTGGCTACCAGATTGATCTGGAACAGAACGGCACCCAGCAATCCGTGCTGGCACCAGTTGTGGTGGCTGCTCATGGGTCGTGGGATTACGGCCCGATGCCCACCCAACGCACCAAGGAATCGTCGCAACCTCATGATATGCTTGGGTTTAAGGCACATTTTCGACAAAGCGAACTGCCCACCGAGTTGATGCCACTGCTGGCTTTCCCAGGTGGCTATGGGGGCATGGTTAATTGTGAGAATTCTCTCACAAGCATCTCGCTTTGTATTCGTCGAGATCGGTTGGAACATCTGCGGCAGGCCAGTTCGCACACCTCAGCTGCGGATGTGATCTTTGAGCACCTTCTGACCACCAATCGTGGGATTCGCCAGACCCTGGGCAATGCCACGCTCGTAGAAAAATGGTTAGCCACGGGTGCCATCCAGCCCGGTATCCGCATCCAGTCGCGTGGAGGACTTTTTCAGGTAGGAAATGCTGCGGGTGAAGCCCACCCCGTGGTTGCAGAAGGGATCAGCATGGCAATTCAGGCGGGTTTTTTGTTGGCACGAATGCTGGGCAGCAGCCCCCACCCAGGGCAATGGCAGGCCGATGAACTGGAGCGAATCGGTAAACAGTACGATGCTGCCTGGAAACGCTGCTTTGCTAATCGGATCCACCACGCAGGCTGGATTGCCCGCTGGGCAATGTCGCGCGCCTTACAGGGCTTTACCTCACCTGTGGTGCGGTTGTTCCCACAATTGCTGACTATCGGTGCCACCTTCAGTGGAAAAGCCAACCTGCAGGTATGGAAATCTTTGACAAGCGGCAATTCAGTCCGATCTGGTTCGTTGTAACGTCTTGGTTGTGTGCAAAATAGCTTTTTAGGGCTAGAAATATGAGGTGTGATCCTTCATTTAGGCAGCTATGCTACCAAGAAAACTCTTCGATGATAGGTGGAATTGACAAAAAGCTTGCAGGATGTCCACGGTCCCAGGAAAAGAGAATCGCCGGTGATTGACGAAACGCCCCAGTTTTTCGTTGTATTTTTGGCAGTAGAGATTATTCTGAATTCAGTTGAGGCCGTAGGCATCTTAAGTGAGCGATTGGAGCAGGAATCGCTTCGTATCCACTCCGTGAATCTGCTTAATCGCGGACAACATTGGCGTTTGGGAGATTGATCGCGTGGGGAAGAGATCACCGTTTCCAAGATCAGACTCCTTGACTGACTCAACTGAACAGCGAGACAACCGTGCGATGATCGTGTTTTTGCTCATCGTCTGTGTGATCTTTGGTGGGGCAAGTCTGCCGATGTCCGGTAACCGCACCCAAGACTTGGGAGTGTGGCTGATGAGGTTGTTATACGGTCTTGCAGGTTTAGCAGGGGCGGCTGGGTTATCAGCAACTCTCCGAGGTAGCCGACGATGGTCGCGATTGGCTTACCTTCTTATCATCGCCATCCCGATCGGAACCTTATTGGCGTACTACGCGCATGTACTTCGCATCGCCTACTTGGGAGATTTTGAACGCCGAAGAGAGGCTGGGCGTCGCACAGTAGAACACTGAGCGGAATCGTATTCCTTTCACTGAAGTGCGTTGCTTCCAACATCTCCAACCGGCACCGATTGGCAATAAGTTGCTCGCGGGTGGGGTATCTTTTCAGTTGATGATCTGCTGAAGCCTTGCAGCCATGGGGCAAGAAACAGAAAAAAGTGCAAAAAAAATCCGGCTCTCTTATTCAGAGAGCCGGACACCAGACAAACTTAAAGGGTCCCGTCCTTCCCATGAGCAGCCTGGCTCATCCAGTACTCCCCCCTCGGAGTACTGAATTTTCCCTGGCTGAAAGTTCAGCCAAATTTTAAGATCGGTGCGTGCCCGTCCTGAACCACAACACCAACTTTCGGCTTGGGAAAAGCCGATTCTCTGTTCCCGTTTGCACCAGGGGGATAACAGTATCTAGCACAGAACAGTGGGCGTTCAAACTTAACCAACCAGAAAAATCGGAAAAAACTACCATTTCAGTATCGGTTCTCCGTTCTGGCCTGAATTGATTTTTACCCGTTCAACCCGGGGCAAATATTTTCCACTGTCAACGAAATCAATCTGGTGGCACCCACCCCCACTGTGCCACATCTCTCAAAAATGAATGAGTTTTCATTTATTTTTGTGCCAGCAGATTTTCTGCCCAAACTCCTGTGGGAAGTTCTCTCTTTCTCTTGGTAAGTTGGCGGGAAATTGGTTAAAGTGTATAGATAGGCCTTTTGCTTGCTTTTGCTTGCTTTGCATGGAACAGGTAGCGTTTGTGTCGACCGGCAATACCAGTGCACAGATCGTGATCCACGATCCCGATATTCGGTTGATGCTGCGTGTGCGCAATGACGACCGCGAAGCATTTGCTCAACTGGTGCAGAATTATCAAACACGCATGGTGGGGATTCTGCGACACATTGTGGGGAATGCTGAAGAAGCGGAGGATCTGGCACAGGAAGTTTTCCTGCGGGTGTACCGGAATCGCAAAACCTATCAGCCCACCGCACGCTTTTCGACCTGGCTGTTCACAATTGCCAACAATCTGGCGATGAATGCCCTGCGAAACAAAAGCAAAAAGAACGCAACTTCCATCGATTCCCCATCCCACCTGGGCGAGCACCCTAAAGCGGATCAGTTGCCCGATCATGGTGCGACACCTTCGTTTGGAATGCGACAATCTGAACTGGCAGAGCATGTCCAGCGGGCTTTGGATACCCTGAACGAACGCCAGAAACTGGCTGTGGTGCTGAATAAGTTTGAAGACATGAGTTATGCAGAAATTGCCGAAATCATGTCGCTGACCACCAAAGCAGTGAAATCGTTGTTATGCCGGGCTCGTCTTCGTTTGCGTGCGGCACTGGCAGGCTACATCTATATGGATGGCCCTCCGCCTGGTGATGATTTACCGGATGAGGAGGCCGAAGATGACAACACCTGATCCGGAGAAACTGCCGCCCAACCAGGAAGATCTGGAGCAGACCGAGCAACTGATTGCATTCCTCGATCAGGAACTGGAAGATGACGAAGCGGAGCAGATTGCTGCCCAGCTCAGCATCGATCCGAAGTTGCGTGCCGAAGCCGAAACCCACCAGCGAACGTGGGATATTCTTGATTTTCTGCCACGTGCAAAACCTTCTGAATCGTTCACCCAGAACACGGTTTCCATGATTATTCCGGTGGGGGCCAGTTCCAGTGCTACCAACCAGCAAACGTTACCTGCAACGGGCATTTCACCCACCAGGAACGGTGGGATGCTGTTTCCCATTCTTTGCGTGCTGGTTTGCCTTATTGCCGGGGTTGGCAGTTACCAACTTCGGAACAGGCTTTTTCCCACCCAGAACAATCAGGTCGATTCCAACCAGATGATGGTAGACCACCTGTCGCTGTTACAGAACATGCGGCTCTATCGTGAAGTGGATTCATTAGAATTTATTCAGGAATTGAGCAAACCGGAACTGTTTGGCACCGATTTTCGCGTGGGTTACGGCAATCTGGATAAGCCATTTGATGCCAACGACCGCAACTATCTGCGTCGACAACTGGCTTTTTTGCTCTCGTTACCTGTGGAAAGACAGCAGCAATTGCAGGCAATCGACCAGCAGTTTCGCGAACTGGATGCGGGAGACCAGGAACATCACAAAGAAATATTAAAAATATTTAATCAATGGCTGAATTCGTTACCAGTAGAGAACCAAAAAAAGATCAGAGAAGCACCCACCAACGAAGTAAAGCTGGGGATTATCCAGCAGTTGCGGGAGAAAGATTTCCTTTCGCAACTGCCAGAACGACAACGCACAGAGGTGCAGGCACTTCCCGCCGATATACGTGGGCAGAAACTGGCCGAAATCCGTACCACTGCCAGCCAGAACGAGCAACACTGGGCAATCACCAGTCGATTCTGGCTCGATGTGCGTGATGGTCGCACCAATAACCTGATACCACGCGATCTTCGCCCACAAATTGATGCTCTGATCAAAAATTTATTGCCCATGGTGAATTCCAAGGAAGCGGCAGACCTCGACCAGTTGCAACGTGGGGATGAAGAGACGCTGGCACTCCTGGTGAAACTGATTGAATTGACTGAAAAATACCCCATCCTGCCAGGTGGAGTGGGGCCCGCGAATTTTGCCGATCTCAGCCCCGAAAATCAGGAATATTTACGCACTCATGACCAGAACTTTGGTGGCCCACCCGACAGCCCAATTCAGGGACGTGCGGAAACCAAAGATCTGAAACGGGCAGAAAATAAGCGTCCACGATTCGGTGAAGAACTCGCTAAATACTTACGCAAAAAGAAGTTAACACTGCCGCAACCACTTGGTCCCACTAATCGCACCGAAATGCCTGCGATGTTACAGCCAGCAATCAGCAACCTGGAGCGGGTGCTGGCCAAAAATCAGACCAATCGCCTCGAAGAGCTGCGGGCTGCGGAAGGGAAATGGCCAGAATATCCCAAATTGGTGCTGGAACTGGCCCGCCAGCAGAAAATTCATCTGCCAGGCGTGATGCTGCCAGGGATTCTTGGCAATAAGAATGCCAAAGCGGCAAAAAACTAAGTGTGAAATCAACGTAAGTAATTGCTTCTGAATTAGTTAGGGATTTTTCTGTGATTGATCGCGAATTATTGCCGGATGCGGAATTGGAGGCACTGCTGTCGGATGTGCGGCAGAGCAGTCCATTTTATCAGGCTAAATTCGCCACGCTTTCCGTGAAAAAATTCTCAGATTTGCCATTTACCACCAAGTCGGAATTGCTGCAGGACCAATTGCAGCACCCACCGTATGGCAGTATTATCAGCCAACCGTTAGAGCAATACAGCCGACTGCACCAGACTTCCGGCACCACCACAGGCCAACCATTGCGGTGGCTCGATACCCCACGTGGGTGGGGCAGTTTAATCGATTGCTGGGTACAGATTTTTCACCACGTGGGTGTCTGTCCAGCCGATCGCATCATGTTTCCGTTCTCTTTTGGGCCGTTTCTGGGCTTCTGGACTGCCTTCGAAGCAGCGATGAAAATGGGCTGCCTGGTCCTTCCAGGTGGCGGTCTTACCACTTCCGCCAGATTGCGGATGATGCTTGATCATCAGGCAACGGTGATTTGTTGTACCCCCACCTATGCGTTGAGGCTGGTGGAGGCTGCCGAGGCTGAATCGCTCGATCTGGTCAATTCTTCCATCCAGAAACTGGTTGTGGCTGGGGAACCAGGTGGTTCGATACCTGGCACCAGGGAAATCATCGCAAATGCTTTTGGAGCAGCAGTTTACGATCATTATGGCATGACGGAAATTGGCCCAGTTGCCGTCGAACCAGCGGGTGCCCCACCTGGGATGCTGGTGCTGAACGATTTTTATCGGGCGGAAATTGTGAATCCCACCACAGGTGAAAACGTCCATGATGGTGAGACTGGGGAATTGGTGCTGACCAACCCCAGGCGGGAAGGTTCTGCCCTGGTTCGATATCGCACCGGCGACATGGTGCGTGGGGAGCAGACCGCACAGGGATTATTTCTCCACGGTGGGATTATTGGCCGCACCGACGACATGATTCACATTCGTGGGAATAACCTTTATCCCAGTGCCATTGAAGCGATTGTCCGCCGATTTCCGGAAATCGCCGAATTTGAAATTATTGTGGCTCAGAACGGCCCACTGGCCGATCTGGTGCTGAAAATTGAAACCACCCACACCCACGTGGTGTCCGCATTGCAACAGGCCGTGCGAAATGAACTGTTGTTTCGACCAGAAGTAATTTTGGTCCCCGCAGGTACGCTGCCACGCTTTGAAATGAAGTCAAAACGTGTAAGCTATCAGAATGGAAATTAGATTCTGGCACCCACATTGGTGGGCATATCAGAATCAAACCACCTTGGCAATGAATTGCACGTGGTTATCCTCTTGCTGTTCACCAGTTGGCGTGTCACCAGAGGTGACCATCGCAACGCACCTGGGAGTAATTGAATGTTGAAGAAAAGTTGGCTGCTTTCCGGAATAGCTCTCCTGTTCCTGAGCAGTACTGCCATGTCCACCGATTGGATTCACTGGCGTGGGCCTTATCAGAACGGCTTTGTGCCGGAAACTGGCCTGCCGGATGATTGGAATGGCAGTCGCGTGGGGAAAGAAAACCTGATCTGGAAGATCCCCATGGGTTCACGGTCCACACCGATCGTGATGGACGGCAAATTATACCTGTTTGGTGCCGAAGGTGATGTGCCCCGCGTGCAGACCCAGGCAGAAAAACTGCTCACCGGCGAAAAAGTAAGCTGTCTTGATGCGGCAACTGGAAAAGAACTATGGAGCCGCGTTTTCAACGTCTACCTGACTGATATCGTGACCAACCGTCTGGCATGGTCACCCATGACCGCCGATCCAGTCAAAAAACAGATCTATTTTCACACCACCGGTGGCTATCTGGTGTGTCTCAACGATAAAGGCGAAACCGTCTGGCAACGCCAGTTGACCGAAGAATTTGGTCGTGTCACTGGTTATGGTGGTCGTGTTTCCGGCCCGATCTGCGATTCCGGCCTAGTGATCATTGGGATGGCCAATGCCGCCTGGGGCGATCGTGGGCGTGGTGGGAACCGTTTCGTTGCTTTCGACCAGAATACGGGTGAAGTCGTATGGTGGTCCGATACCACGGCCCGCCTGTTCGGCACGTACGCCAGTAATGCGGTGATTGCCGTGATCAATGGCGAACGTCTGCTCCTTTCTGGTGGGGCGGATGGCTGCCTGCATGCCTTCCAGGTACGCACCGGCAAGCGAATCTGGAGCTACTATTTTGCCGAAGGGATCATTAATCCTTCACCAGTCGTGGTGGGGAATCTGGTACTGTTGGCCCACGGTGTGGAAAATCCTGGTGGCGGCGACCTGGGTCGCGTCATCTGTGTCGATGCTTCCAAAATAAAAGATGGCGAGCCAGAACTGGTTTGGGAATTCCGCGATGGTACCCGCTTTGGCCTTTCTTCGCTGGCAACAGATGGCAAACTGCTCTATGTACCAGACGATGCAGGCAAATTGTTCTGTTTTGATATCTTCAAGAAGCCCACATCCAATAAATCGAACAAATTCCTCTGGAAGTTCAACTACGCTACCCTCTCCCGTGGGGCACCTGTGATTGCGGATAACAAGATTTTCATCACCGCACCCGATGCCCGTTTCCACATCATTCAATTGAATGGCAAAAAGGAACCGGAAGATACCCACGAAACCAAGTTCCGGGCACCTCCGGGTGGTAGTGGTCTGGTGGAAGTGCACTCCACGCCAGCGATTGTGGATGGTCGTATCTACCTCTCCACACGCGATGAAACCTTCTGTATTGGCGACCCCAAATGGAAAGGCAAGCCATACGAGCCTCTGAAGCTGGAAGAGCCGGCAATTGATCCCAATGATGCAGTAGCTCAACTACAGGTTTATCCGGCAGATGTCACGGTAAAACCTGGTGATACCGTAGCATTCCAACTGCGTGGCTATAACGCACGTGGCCAGTTGCTTTCTCAGGCCAAACTGGATGCCACCTGGTCGTTACCCACGCCGCCCCCACCTCCGGGCAGCAAATCCAGCCTACCTGCGCTGGATGCAACGATTGATTCGGCAACAGGCAAAATTACCGTCAACGCCAAGAAGCCGAACCAGGGTGCCTATGTTCTGGCGAAAGTGGGCAACCTGACCGCCACCGCACGTGTGCGGGTGCTGACGGATGCACCTTATGCACAGGATTTCGAAAAACTGCCTGTTGCTGCCATTCCTGGTGGCTGGGTAAACACGGGCGGTAAATTCCGCGTGGTGGAAATGAATGGTAACAAAGTGCTCTTCAAAACCAATAACAACCCCCGCCCACCATTGGCTCGGGCATATGCTTACTTCACCCAGCCCAGCAGCACCGGCTACACCATTCAAGCAGACATCATGGCCAAAGAAGTGCGTGAAAAGCTGCCCGATGCGGGCGTGCTGGCAAACCGCTACACCTTCTACCTGGACGGGAAAACCGATGCCAAAGGCAAACGCTCGGTGCGGCTGATCTGCTGGGAAGCCCTGCCACGGATCGATGTGGAAGCACCGTTCGATTGGAAAGGTGATACATGGTATACCGTGAAACTGACCGTTACGATCGAAGGCAAAAAGGCGATGGTTCGTGGCAAAGCCTGGCCAAAAGACCAGCCAGAACCCGAAAAATGGACCATCGAGTTTGAAGATCCCATGCCCAATACCGAAGGCGCTGCTGCCATCTATGGCTATATTCCGAATGCGGATGAACAGCTCAATGGTGCGGAAGCCTATTTCGACAACATTAAACTGACACCCAACGGAAAGTAATCTTCTGGTAACCAGATAAGGATGAGAAAATAATGAAAAAACGACTTCTCCTGGCAATGCTACTGCCAGTATTTGGCATTGCAGGCTATTTTGCCTGGCAAAATGTCAATTTACAATCGGATCGCACTGTGGTTGCCGAAGAGGCAAAAGCCACCACTGATCACACGATGTTTGGTGGGACGCTTGATCGTAACTTTGTGAATCTCAAGGAAACTGGCTTCAACGCGGAATTCCCCAAAGATCCCGAAGATGAAGAGCGGACGATTCTTGGGAATCGCGTGCTCCGTACAATGGAACTGGGTTCGCGTGCGTATGGTGGCCCCACCATTTCCGGTGGCAAAATCTTTGTGGGAACCAACAACGAACGCCCACGGAACCAACGGGATCGTGCCAAACCTGTCGAAGGGGAAAAAGAAGGCCCACCGATCGACAAAGGGATCCTGATGTGCTTTGAAGAAGCCACCGGTAAGTTCCTGTGGCAGGCAGTGCACGACAAATTGCCTTCTGGTCTGGTGAACGACTGGCCGAAAGAAGGTGTTTGTGCCACACCAGTGGTGGATGGCGACCGCGTCTACTACACTTCAAACGAATGTCAGGTGATCTGTGCCGATGTCAATGGTCTCGCCAATGGCAACGACGGCATTAAAGATGAAAAATATCAGTCCCCCACCGATGCCGACTTCATCTGGAAGGTGGACATGATGAAAGACCTGAACGTGTTCCCCCACAATATGACCTGTTGCTCTCCACTGATTGTTGGCGACATCATTTTTGTCGTTACTGCGAACGGTGTGGATGAAAACCATATTAACATTCCATTTCCGGAAGCTCCCAGCTTTATTGCGTTGGACAAAGCAACCGGGAAACTGCTTTGGAAATCCAACCTCCCCGGCCGTAACATTATGCACGGTCAGTGGGCCAACCCCGCTTACGGTGTCATTAAGGGGCAGGGGCAGGTAATTTTCCCAGGTGGCGATGGCTGGATCTATTCGTTGAAGCCAGAAACTGGCGAAGTGCTGTGGAAGTTCGATGCCAACCCGAAAGATTCGCTGTATGAGTTGGGTGGCAAAGGCACCAAGAGCGATTTCATCGGCACACCAGTGGTGTACAAAGACCGTGTTTATATTGGCACTGGCCAGGATCCGGAACACTTTGAAGGGATTGGCCACTTCTGGTGTATCGATGCCAGCAAACGTGGCGACATTTCTCGGGAATTGCTGATTTCCGGTTCAGGCCCCGATGCCAAAACCAAACCCAACCCCAATTCCGGGGCAATCTGGGAATATGGTGGTGTGGAAACCCGCCCATTCGCCAAGCGAGACTACAGCTTTGGCCGCACCATGAGCACCGCCTGCATTGTCGATGACATCATTTACATTGCAGAACTGGCTGGTTACGTGCATTGCCTGGATGCCAATACTGGCAAGAAATACTGGCAGTACGATACCAAGTCTGCAATCTGGGGCTCGTTCTACTATGTCGATGGCAAAGTAATGCTGGCAAATGAAGATGGCGATGTCTACATTTTCAAACACTTCAAGAAACCAGAAGTAATCGACGAAGTGGACATTGCGGCTGCAGAAGGTCTGAAAGTACAGAAAGCAGCTGAAGGTGAGGAAGAAGACAAGAAGCGAGCGGGTGAAAAGGCAGCCTATGCTAAATTGAAAGCCGTTCAGAAAGAAATCGCTTCAAAGTTTCTGCTGACCAAAATCGAAGTGGGCGAAACCGTCCGTGGCACACCAATCATTGCCAATGGTGTGCTGTACATTATGTCCGAAAAGAACCTGTTTGCGATTAAGAAGTAACGGATCCTTTCATCAGTCACAGATTATTGTGCCAATTGCGTTTGCCTCATTTGGTTTTCTTTTGCCTGAGGTTTTTTGAGCCGACGGCGTTTGCCGTGGTTTGTTTCTTTTTATCAGACAGTTGTGCCAACAACCGTCATTCCCGCGAACGCGGGAATCCAGGGCAAAAGACTTGAATTGGCATTCCAAAACCTGTCAAAATTTGCCATCGCAACTACCTCATTGTGGGTGGGGGAGAGCAAAGCATTCGAGCATTTTTCAGCGAATTTCGGATAATAGCTTTGAAGGCACTCTTTGACACGAAATTTCATGAAAACCAGCTTTGTTGGTGCTCGAATCATCCTGCCCGACGTGGTGAAAACGGGCACCCTGACCATTGAAAACGATCGCATTGTGGCGATTTCCGATGATTCTCCTGCCGACCACCAGACCGTTGATCTGACGGGCCACTATCTGCTGCCGGGATTTGTTGATCTGCATGTCCACGGTGGGCGAAATGCCGACTTTATGGATGGGACCGAAACGGCGTTTGCGACTGTATTGCAGGCACACCTGGAACATGGCACGACCAGCATGACCCCCACCAGCACGGTGGCAGATCATGAGGAAATTATGAATTTCCTCCGGCTCACCAGGCAGTTTCGGGCAGAATCCCCCGCGTGCCGTGTGCTGGGTGCCCACTTTTATGGTCCTTATTTCGCACCACCTGCGAAAGGCTGCCACCCAGGTGGGGCACTGCGACCCCCAACAACACCAGAATATGAGAAATATCTCACATTTGCCGACATCATGACGTCTGCCACGGTGGCACCGGAACTGCCTGGGGCGAAGGAATTTGCCCTGGCCTGCCGTGAACGTGGGGTGCGGGTCAATATCGGGCACTCCCACGCCACCTTCGATCAGGTTCAGGAGGCAATTTCCTGGGGTGCCACCCACGTCGACCACCTGTTTTGTGCCATGTCGGATCGGGCCCGCCTGCGACTTTCTCAGGCATTTCCGATGCGGGGTGGGGTGATGGAAGCGACGCTCTTTTTCGATGAATTAACCACTGAAGTGATTGCGGATGGCAAGCACCTGGCACCGGAACTGCTGAAACTGGCCTGGAAGTGCAAAGGTGCCGACCGTCTGGCCCTGGTGACCGATACCATGCGGGCGATGGATATGCCGGATGGCGAATACATTTTTGGCAACACCACCAATGGCGAGGTGGTGCGAAAGCACGCGGGCGTGGGGGTCACACTGGATGGTTCCGCACTCGCATCCAGCGTGCAGGGGATGGATCACATGTTCCGCACGATGTTACAGGCACTGCCAGATCACCTGCCGGAAGTAACCCGCATGGCCACACTGACCCCCGCCACGATTGCAGGAGTTGGGGATCAACTGGGCAGTCTTGAAGTCGGAAAAATCGCCGATCTGGTGGTAATGTCCGACGATTTTCATGTGCAACAGGTCTACCTTGCTGGCAAACGAATGGTTTAAATGTTTGAGCACATTTCGAAATCATCTTTATGGTTTGATTGGACGAATCAAGCTTCTTGCTTCAGGTACGAAGTGCCGTCTAGGAACAGCCCAGGCCGTGAGGTCTAGGGTTAGTTTGTCGATTAAAATAAGGCCTGTAAGGCCGTCTAAAAGGTTAACCATGCCACAATCGCTAGCATCGATCTACCTCCATGCCATTTTTTCAACAAAGAATCGGCAACCAATCATTTCGATAGATTGGCAAGAAGAATTATTCAATGTGCTTTCAAGCATTAGCAAAAAGATAGATTGTCCCTGCAATATTGTGAATGGTGTATCAGATCACGTGCATATGCTCTTTCAATTGAATCGAACAATAACAGTTTCTGCTGCACTGAACAAAATAAAATCGACCTCTTCGGCATGGGTGAACGATCAGATCAAGCCATCTTCTACTTTTCATTGGCAGGCGGGTTATGCCGTGTTTTCAGTGAGTCAATCGAATGTGAATGCGGTGGCTAGGTACATCATGAACCAGGCCCAGCATCACCAAAAGGTATCCTTTCAAGATGAGTTAATCGCTTTCCTGAAAAAATACAAATTGGACTATGATGAACGGTACCTTTGGGAGTAATTCGCAAAGTCATACGGCCTTACAGGCCTTGAAAATTGGGGGCTATCGGATACCCGGCCCTTACGGACCATTGGTGTGAAGGTCTTGAACTGCTGGGAGGATTTGGCTAAGTTCTTTAAGAGTAAGGTTTTATGTTTTGTCAAGGATTGACAGATGACTTCAAATTCATTCGCTTCAGAGGCTTTATCACGCCTACCTTTAGCCGAAGCCGCTTTCCTCATGCTTGATGACATTTTCCAAAATAATACGCTTGAAGCGATCTATCAATCAAATCGTGGACGCACCTACACTCGTATTTTGACATTCTCTTCATTTTTCCAATTGTTGCGAGATTCACTGATTTCTCCCGATCACTCTGCCAGGGCTCGTCTGATCGATGCATCTGAAAACGGTGAATTGCCTACATCGCTCAAAGCGTTTTATGACAAATTAGCGCATATGCCGCCAGAGGTTGGGGCGGGGCTCCTTTCGCATTCCTATCGGGCTATTTCAAAGCTTTTGCCAAGAAAAATGACTTCTAAATTACCAAAATCTCTTTGCAAACTTACTGTTGTCGCCGTTGATGGCAAAGTAATTAAGCATACGATGCGCGCCTTCTTCCTTTAAGAATAAGCAAGCAAAATGCATCAAAATTGCTTGGAGGGAAAGCACTTGTTGCAGTGAATCTGAGTACTGGTCTGGTAATGGAAATGGCTTCGGAATTGGATGGAGAAGCAAGTGAAACACGCTTGTTAGCTCCACTTTTGCAACAGCTGAAAGACCATTGCGGCGAGAAATTAATTGTGGCGGATCGATGCTATGGTTTCTACAAGCATATTGCAATGATCAAGGATGACGGGTGCCATTTTGTTTTACGAGTTGCAAGCATTACCCAATTTATTCAAGATCCGGAAAAACCAGCGAGAATTGGCAAAGACCGATATGGCCGAAAACTTATCGAAGAACATGGCTGGATCACAAGTCAAAAGAATACGAAATTGATCGCAGTACGCCGACTGAGCATTATCCGCGATAAAGTGCAGATACAACTACTAACAGACCTGACCGATTCGAAACGATACCCTGCAGACGACATCGCAGAGATATATCGCTATCGTTGGGATATTGAGCGTGTATACGCGACGATTACAAAAGTGTTTCAGTTGCGTCACTTGATAGGTACCAGTCCAGAGGCTGGTTTAATACAAGCATCGCTTTGCCTCATTTTATTTAACATTACAGAAGCAATCAAATGGCATATTTCGGTCGGAAACGGAAAGAAAATAGATGAAGTATCTGGCGAAATGCTCTGGCGAGATATCCGAGATGAGGTGATGGCCGCAACGCGATTGCTTCGAACGCGCGATGTGCAGATGCTGCTTCAAGGGATCAAACAAGAAGTGGGGATATTAGAAAGACTAACTGAATTATTGGGCAATCTGTGGAAAAAGAAGTGGGCAAAAAGCAAAGTAGGGCGTACAGATCCTACAAAAATTCCAAATCCAAAACCCCAAAAACTGAAACAGACAACTTGCCACGATTCAGTCTTTAGGGTGATGAAGCGAGCAAAAAAATGATGTCCAAGACCTTCACATCAATGGCCCTTACGGACCGGGCTGTGCCTAGACGGCACTTCGTGCCTGAAGAAGTGATTGTGAGCCGACGCGTTTACAGCGATCAGCCGTCCAAAAATGGTTAGATGAACAAGTGTGTTACAGCAAAACGTGCAATTTAACATACCTGAGGCTGTAAGCCGTGGAAAATTTGATGCTCTTTGCTTCAGGCACGAAGTGCCGTCTAGGCTTAGCCTGGTCCGTGAGGGCCAGGATTCAAGTCTTTCATCACCAAAGGCCTGTAAGGCCGTCTTGATTGTGGCAGCAACTGCCTTCCAGGTCGAATCGGACATGATTTACATTTTACTGCTTCAGGCACGAAGTGCCGTCTAGGCTTAGCCTGGTCCGTGAGGGCCAGGATTGAAGTCTTTCATCACCAAAGGCCTGTAAGGCCGTCTTGATTGTGGCAGCAACTGCCTTCCAGGTCGAATCGGACATGATTTACATTTTACTGCTTCAAGCACGAAGTGCCGTCTAGGCTTAGCCTGGTCCGTGAGGGCCAGGATTCAAGGTGTTCATCACCGAAGGCCTGTAAGGCCGTCTTGATTGTGGCAGCAACTGCCTTCCAGGTCGAAACGGACACGATTTGCATTTTACTGCTTCAGGCACGAAGTGCCGTCTAGGAACAGCCTGGTCCGTGAGGGCCAGGATTCAAGTCTTTCATCACCGAAGGCCTGTAAGGCCGTCTTATTTTTGCATCATCCACTGATTACCCGATGTGTACTTAAAAATTGATTAACTACATTTTCAAATTTCTCAGATTCAGTTAATGAAAAAGTATAAAATTTTAACATTCAAATAGTTATTTTATTAATAAAATACAGGGACTATGCCCCTGTACCCCTTGGCTCACTCGTTCCACTCGCTCGCGAAAGGCACTTGCTTAACTTGTTCTGTTTGACCTGCCTACTCTTCTAACGGAACTGCGAGGACACGGAAGCCAAGGAGGTCATACCTGCTGACCGGTGCGTACGTGGGGACGTAAGAAGCAACGCAGTTGCCAGCGGAGAGGAAATAACTGCCGCCACGGCGAACACGGACAGAACCCGATGCAGTCTCCGTCCATTCCCAAGTATTCCCTACGATATCATAGATACCCAGTGGATTGGGCAAATAACTCCCCACTTCTGTGGTTTTGTCCAATCCACTGCCATCAAAATTGGCAAGAGCGGAAGTTAATTCATTCGTGGGATTGGGCGTCAGGTCCATTTTCGATTTCGCAAAGTAGTAGTGGAACTTGCTTTGCTCCTGCGTAATCGGCCCACCACGGGCGATATATTCCCATTCTTCACTGGTGGGAAGCCGATAGATGTAGCCATCGGCCTTGCACTTCGCATTCAGCTTCGGCAGAAACTCTTTTGTAATTTTATCCCAACTGATACTCTCCACAGGAAGCCGTTTGCTGCCCTTAAAGTGGCTGGGATTGTTACCCATCACTGCTTCCCATTCGCCCTGGGTTACCAGATACGTGCCGCACAGGAGCCCTTCTTTCAGTACAAACTTGTTCTGTCCGACAGTACCACCCCCGCCGCCTAACCAGGAGGTACCCGGTGGCACCCAGCAGAATTCCATACCAATGCTGTTCTTAAAGCGTTTACCTTCGACATAAAATGAAACCAATTGATACAGTCTCGGGTCACGCAAGCGTTCGTGATCGATGGTATCCAGAATCTTTTTCGCTTGCGCGTAATTCTTCTGGTTGAACAGCGAGCGGGCTTCCGCATTCTTTTCATCTGCTTCCAGAATGCTTCGGTTCAAGCGGTCTCGGTGCAATTTGTTCACAGTTTCTTCGGCGCGTTTTGCCAGTGCAGCCCGCTCGGCTTCCAGTCGGGCCATTTCGACCTGGCTCTTCTCGTGCAGTTCAGCTTCCAGCCTTTTGCGTTCGATTTCCCACTGCTCGCGGCGTTGTTTTTCCCGTGCAACAATTTGTTCGGGGCTCTCGTGCACTTCGGACAGTTTTTCCGGCAAGCGGTCTAATGCATCTACCAGTTCGCGGCAATTCTGGTAACGTCGTTCCTGGCGGTAGGCTACCGCGCGGGAAAGCAGATGGAGCAACGCCTTGCAGACATGTTTTTCTTTCAGGTCGTCCCACATATCCACACCCAGGGCAATATCGAAACTGCCCATCAACAACTGATACAGAATGACCCCAAGGGCGTGGACATCATCTGCGGGGTGCGGGTCGTTGGCTTCTTTCTGCTGGGGCGAGGCATACGTAGGGGTGTGGGCATGCCGCAGAATCATGGTTGCCGATTGCTTCATGTATGAAACGGTGGAGCGTGAATCTTCCATCGATCGGCGGGCCAGCGTTTCGCTGATCCCGAAGTCGGTAATCTTCAGCGTGATGTTCAGAGCTTCGAGGATGTTCTGTGGTTCGCCCGTGGTTCGTTTGCGCTTTAATGGTGCAATCAGTACATTACTGGGCTTTAAGTCGCGATGGACGACCGCCGGGTCCAGTTCGTGGCATTCCGCGATCGTATCGGCCAATAGCCGCACGATGGCAACGGCATTGCGGGCCCGCTCTTCCATGTCCTGCGGCCAGTTATCCAGCAGGCGATGCAATTCCCCACCGGAAATGTACTCGTACTGCAACCAGGGGGCTTCGCGATTGAAATCGACATTTTCCAGTTTCACAATATTGGGATGATCCAGTTCGTTCATCACCTGATTGATGACTTTGGGTTCATGCTTAAACAACCGCATCTGGGAGATCGGATCGAGGCAGAACTTGAAAACGCTGTATCGATTCTCAATATCGGTGTGTTTCGCGATCCAGACTTCGCCAAAACCGCCGATTCCTTTGCGTTCGAGCAGCACATATTTATTGTTGTTCGGCGGTTGCTGGCCTTTCTTCATCCTCGGGAAGTGCGGCGGAATAAAACCTTCCAGATCTTCTGGCTGTTCGACTGACCAGTTCATCGGCACGGTGGTGCCGCTGGGGTCTTCCGGGCGCTTCAAGTTGTTGCGAATGCGTTCTGGCACCTGCTTCAGAAACTGGGTAACCTCTTCTTTGAATTCCGGTGATTTATCCGGCAACTGTTCTTCGACCACCGCTTTGGCTTTCTCTTCAATCTCTTCATCGGTCATCATCGCCAGGGCTGTCAGATCTGAAGCCAGTGCCTGATTGATTTCCTGCTTGTGACGAATTTCCAGTTCGAAATCCAACGGACCTTCCATCGGAGGTGTGCTGGGGGCTTCCTCAACGATATCTGCGGACAAGGCGTTAGAAATGAGAACTTCTTCAGGATTGTTAAAGATTTTGCCATAACAGTAGCGGGCAGCTTTGACGCACAACTGCCCCCCTTTGACAATTTCCGCAACGGAACTGGCAACTTGAAAGACCGCAGCTAATGACGCCAGAAACATGGACGCACCTCGATGAACGGGAATTAAATTGTATTTCGTGCCGTACTATGAAATATTTTGCAAAAAATGAAAAATTAGGCTTAATTCTGTGGAAATCGTTGCAAGGTCTTTTCTGACAATCAGTTATGCGGATTTACTTCCCAACCACGATCTGCTCGGTGGTGCCACTTTCCAGGTCCAGAACGGCCACGGTAAATGGGTGGGCGCGGAAGATGGCCCCTGGGTTGATTCGCTGCACGCCATCCTGTTCCCACCTGTTGGCGATGTGGGAGTGTCCCGAGAGCAGAAAATCGGGCTTTGCCTGCAACAGGGCTTTCACTTCCTTCAACAGGTGGCCGTGAGTGACGCCGATCCGTTTTCCTGCCAGTTCAAAGATGCCGCCCCACTGCAGGCTGATCAGATTGGGATATTCTGCCGAGATTTCCATTAACCGTGGGATGATGTAGTCGTCGTTATTGCCATACACATACCACGTGGAGTGGGGAGAAAACAGTTCCAGAATTTCCCCACAGCAAAAATCGCCACAGTGGCAAAAATGGGTCGCACCCGCTTCCAACAGTGCGGCTATCGCACGTTGCGTGCGTTCCAACTGGTCGTGCGTATCAGAAATGATTCCTAACCGCATCGGATCGGTCTCATGGGGTTAGTTTTGGGCGTTTCAGGTGCCACTGAGTCTCACGCTCGTACATCCGTGCGATGCGCATGAGTTTTTCTTCTTCAAACGACTGCACCTGTAATTGCAAGCCAATTGGCAGGCCGGTGCTGGTGAAGCCGCACGGAATGCTCATGCCGGCAATCCCTGCCAGATTACAACTGATTGTGTAAATATCGGATAGGTACATCGCCAGTGGGTCTGCGGTTTTTTCCCCAATGCGAAACGCTGCCGAAGGTGCCGTGGGGCCAATAATCACATCGCATTCCGCAAATGCTTTGTCAAAATCGTTCTTGATCAGCCGACGCACCTTCAAGGCTTTCAGATAGTAGGCATCGTAATAGCCACTGGACAGCACATAGGTGCCCAGCATGATGCGTCGCTGGACTTCTTTGCCAAATCCCTCTGCCCGCGTGCGGCTGTAGGTCTGGATCAGATCCAGGTGCTCTGCTTTCGCACTGGGAGTTCGATAGCCGTAGTGCATCCCCTCGTAACGTGCCAGGTTACTGGAAGCCTCTGCGGTGGCCACAATGTAGTAAGTGGCTACTGCGTAAGGACTTGTGGGAAGTGAGATTTCTTTAATTGTCGCACCCTGCTGTGCGTATACCTGCAGGGCTGCTCGCACGGCAAGTTCCACTTCGGCATCCAGGCCACCTGCGAAATATTCCTTGGCAATACCAATTGTAATATTGCGATATGGTTGATCGAATGTATTGGAATATTGTGGTACAGGTTGCGAGACGCACGTACTGTCGCGGGAATCGTGGCCTGCAATGACTTCCGTAAGCAGGGCACAATCGGCTATATCGTGGGTAAAAGGCCCCACCTGATCGAGCGAACTGGCAAATGCAATCAGACCGTATCGCGAAACTCGCCCGTAGGTGGGTTTCAGTCCCACAATACCACAGAGGCTGGCAGGTTGACGAATTGAGCCACCCGTATCGGTGCCCAGCGAAAAGGGTGCGAAACAGGCCGCGACGGCTGCGGCAGACCCACCAGAGCTACCACCTGGGATGCGGTCGGTATCCCACGGATTGCGGGTGGTGTGGTAGGCACTGTTTTCGGTGGAAGACCCCATGGCGAATTCGTCCATGTTGGTCTTGCCGATAATCACCGCATCTTCTGCCTGCAACCGTTCAATCACGTGGGCGTTGTACGGGGGGCGAAAGTTCTGCAGCATTTTGCTGGAACAGGTAGTCGGCTTGCCGTGGGTACACAGCACATCTTTGATGGCGATCGGCACGCCGGCCAGTTTCCCTAACTGCTTGCCCTGCTTGCGTTTGGCATCGATTGCCTCTGCCTGAGCAACCGCACCGTCGCGGTCGACGTGCATAAACGCCTGAATGCGAGTTTCGTGCTGGTCGATATGTGCCAGAAATGCTTTGGTAATATCCAGTGAACTGGCAGCACCACTGGCTTGCAGTTTCAACAGTTCGGTCGCGGTCGTTTCAATTAAACTCATTAAATTCTCATCGGTTCAAGCAGCAAGTGGCTGAAAAACTGCAACAGTTATGGTAGAAATCGCCTCCCACATCGGCCAATTTGGTGCGTATCTGGTGAATATGGTGTCCGTTTTGGGCCATGTGCAGCGTTATTCAAGAAGCCAGCCCACAAAAGAAGTGTGGTACAAATATGAAGAAAATATGAAGAGTATTTTCCTGGCACAATTTTTAGAAAATTGAGTCAGATTTTGCCTGGGGATTTGTTATAACTGTTGTAGTCCATCAAGAGAGCCTCCTATGTCCAACATTTCTGCCCGACTTTCCCTGCTACCATTGGAAGACCGCAGTCTCCCCGCGACATTCACCATCGATCATGGTGTGCTGCAGCAATCGTATGGTCTTAACGATATGCATGGCGGGTTGCCAGCGACTTACCAGATTGCCATCAGTAACCCAATTTTTGACTTGAAACAGCAATTGGGACTGACGCAACCGGAACTGGTGAACGCACAGAACATCCGCGGTGCGGGGGAAAAGTATTTTCTTTCGAGCAACGGCAGCAATGCAGCCAACGGTGGCTACTACCTGCTGTTTGACACCAATCGCCTGTATGCCTGGCGGGGCAACATTCGTGCGACGCTGAATGCCACACCCGTGGCTGATTTTAACGCGAATCCGTTTTCACAATCCGAATCGAACGATATCTACAAGAATCCAGCAATTCTAACGGGTGCCACGCAGGTGCCCACGGTTACGCAAACGAGTCTGCTTGCAGAAATCAGCGATCGGCTGGGGCTGAAGCAGACCGCTACTTACTTCAATTATTTTGGAGCTAATGAGAAGTTTCTCATTAGCTCCAATGGCAGCAATCCCACTGGTTTCAACTACTTTATGCTGCTGCCCACCAATCAGTTGGTGCGGTACAATGGCGTTTCGCTGGCCAGCAGCCCACTGGAAGTAGATTTCAATCTGCTTGGTGTGGGGAATGTTTATCAGAACCCCGGCCTGCTCACCAACGCCCAGCACAGTACTGTGCCCGGCGTTTCTGCTCAGGTGGTGGGTCAGCAACTGGTAGTCGATTTTCATCCCTCGTTTGCCCGCAATGTCAGCATTCAAGTGACTGCCACGCGAAATGGCATTCAGCAGAGCCGCACCTTCGACCTGCAGGTGGAAAATCAACGCCCCACCATCACAGGCACGACAGCAGTTGAATTCGGGCCTGGGCAGGAAGTGATTAACCTACAGCCCACCGTAACCGATCCGAACGGGGATAATCTGTTGCGGCAGTTCACTGGTGTGGTGCAGACACCCGCACCCCTGTTCGAACTGAAAACCAGGCTGGGGCTGACGAATCCACCATACGCTTATAACTTTTTTGGCCAGCAGGAGTTCTGGTTTGAAAGCACCAACGGCAGCAATGCAGCCAACGGTGGTTATTATGTGATCGCGAATGACAACGCTTTGTATGCTTTCGATGGAGTGACGTTCGTCAGCACCGTTCAGGCTTCCAATCGTGTAGCAGATTTCGATGAAGCCCCGTACAACAATCCCACGGTTCGCTTGAATCCTCAGCAGTTGTACCGTGCAGTAAATCCAGTTGCAGCAACTACTTACGTTAACACTGGCCCATTGTACGATGTGAAAATGCGGTTCGGGCTTACCGCACCACCGTATGCGTTTAACTTTTTTGGCAGGCAGGAATTTTTCTTTGCTGCTACCAATAATTCGAACCCTGTCGGTGGGAATTACTACTTCCTGATGCCGGACAGCAAGCTCTATGCGTGGGATGGCCTGTCGATTAACACATCGCTGCAACTTCCTGCGGTAGCGGATCTTGCGGGCACGGGTGCGTACAGTAACCCTGCGTCAATTGCCACTTCCCGCCCCACCGTGGTGCGAGATCCCTTATTTGAAGCGAAAGATCGTTTCGGCCTGACACGAGCCCCCTTTGCTTTCAGTTTCCGTGGTGAACAGGAATGGTACTTCCTCAGCACCAACGGCAGCAATGCAGCGGGGGGTGGATATTACGTTTTGATGCCGAATGGCGACCTCAAAGCCTGGAACGGCGTTGGGATTACCAGCAGTCCCGTCGTGGCTTCGCTGGGCAGTGCCGCCCACAATAACCCGGCGTTGATTTACGGCACCAGTGGCATGGCACCCGCCGCCACGTTTTCCAGAAATCCAGAAACGGGCGTGGTGACATTTGAACTTCACCCCGCGGTGAAACAACGACTGGAATTGAAAGTTCTGGTAAACGATGGTGCCACTGAAGGCCGATTGGCAATGCGGGCGATTTTCAACCCCAACTACCAGAATCAGGCCCCACTGTTAAACAACCAGACATTCAATGTGCCGGAAAATTCGCCTGTGGATACGGTGATCGGTCGGGTGGATGCGATCGATCCGGATACCAAAGCCTGGACGTTCGACATTATTAGTGGGAATGCTGATGGCAAAGTAGCAATTGATGCCACCACGGGTGTGCTGACGGTTGCCAACCCGGCACTGTTTGACCATGAAACGCTACCCAGCTTCCAGTTGACTGTACGTGCCAACGAAGTTGTTGGCGGTAAAAGCGATACAGGCATCATCACCATCAATGTGACCGATGTGAATGAGCCACCGGTATTCAGCCAGCCCACGTACAACTTTAATGTGAATGAAAACGCCACTAACAATACCGTTGTAGGTACAGTTTCTGCCACCGATCCGGAAGGCACCGCGCTGACATATGCCATTACCGCAGGTAACAGCGACGGGGCATTTGCAATCAATGCCACCACGGGCCAGATTACTGTCGCCAATGGTACGCTGCTGAACTTTGAGGCTCTGACACAGCGAAATCTGACCGTCAGCGCCACCGATACCGCGAGCCTGGTTGGCACTGCTTCAGTGGTGATTGCAATTAATAATGTGAACGAACCACCAGTGATGGCGAATCAGACCTTCAGTGTGCCGGAAAATAGTGCCGTGAACACACTCGTGGGTACGGTGCTTGCCAGCGATCCGGAAAGTGCCCCACTGACTTTTACGATGATCACCACCGGTACGCCGTTTGTGATCAATTCGAGCAATGGCCAGATTCGTGTGAACTCTGCGGTGCTGAACCACGAAGTGACCCCCACGTACAACGTGGTGGTGCGGGTATCAGAAGGAACTCTCACGACCGATGCCACAATGACGATCAACGTCACCAATGTCAACGAGTCACCGGTCTTCAGCCAGCCCACGTACAGCTTCAGTGTCAATGAAAACTCGGTGAACAATACTGTTGTTGGTTCAGTTTCGGCTACGGATCCGGAAGGTACTGGCATTACTTATGCATTTACCACAGGCAACAGTGACGGTGCGTTTTCAATCAACAGCTCTACAGGGCAGATTCGTGTTGCGAATGGTACGCTGCTGAACTTTGAGGCTCTGACACAGCGAAATCTGACAGTCAGTGCCACCGATGCAACGAGTCAGGTCGGCACTGCTTCTGTGATGATTGCAATTAATAATGTGAACGAACCACCTGTGATGGCGAATCAGACCTTCAGTGTGTCTGAAAATAGTGCCGTGAACACGCTCGTGGGAACGGTGCTTGCCAGCGATCCGGAAAGTGCCCCACTGACCTTTACGATGATCACCACCGGTACGCCGTTTGTGATTAATTCGAGCAATGGCCAGATTCGTGTGAATTCTGCCGTTCTTAACTTTGAAACCGCACCCACGTACAGCGTGGTGGTGCGGGTATCAGACGGAACTCTCACGACCGATGCCACAATGACGATCAATTTGACGAATGTGAACGAAGCCCCGGTCTTCAGCCAGGAAACGTACAACTTCAGTGTTAATGAAAACTCGGCGAACAATACTGTTGTTGGTTCAGTTTCGGCTACGGATCCGGAAGGTAGTGGCATTACTTATGCAATTACCACCGGTAACAGTGACGGTGCGTTTTCAATCAACAGCTCTACAGGGCAGATTCGTGTTGCGAATGGTACGCTGCTGAACTTTGAGGCTCTGACACAGCGAAATCTGACCGTCAGTGCCACGGATGCAACGAGTCTGGTTGGTACCGCTTCGGTCGTGATTGTCATTAATAATGTGAACGAAGCCCCCACGCTTCAGTCAGCAACGTTTATACATGCAGACAATTCGACTACGGTAGGGATGCTAACAGCAACAGATCCGGATGTTGGTGCATCGCTAACGTTTACAGAAGTGAGTGGAGATCCGAACGATGTGTTCATGATTTCATCCAATGGAACTGTTACTTACAATACTAGTCACAATCTTGCTAATCAATCGATCTTCACATTGCGTGCAAGAGTAAGCGATGGTTCTCTCTCTTCAGAGGCGGACATTCGGATTGTTTTGATTGATCAAAGTGAGATTGCACGTTTAATTGGTTACTTGAAGAATAGCCAGCTAAACAGTGGTGCAATCAACATGGTCGAAATTGATGCAAATAATCCAAATGCTTCCATTTGGATTGCACCTTATTTTGCCAATCACTCGATGATGGCGATGCTTGCGTACCACGAATGGACACAAGATGCAGATGCACTGCAGGTTGCTGCAGACTGGTTACGTTGGCAGATCCAGAATCAGGAAGAAGATGGATATTGGCTGGATTACGTTGGCACAGTTGCCAATCCAACAATTCGACTTTATACGCCTATCGAAGGTGATGAGGCAAACGCTGCACAATACCCGATCTACATGGATGCAATGGATAGTTCTGCAGCATTGTTTCTGCAATTTGTGGACCGTTTTATCCGTGCAGGTGGCTATGACGAACTGACTACGCAAGAACAGGCAGATCTACTAATTGCAATCAATCGTAGTTATAACTTGCTACTTGAACTGACAGATGAAACCGATGGACTGGCATGGGGGCATACTGCCGAATGGGTCACTTACATCAATACCCATCCGAAAACAATACCTGCTCGAATGATTGATCAGTTTAAATATTTCATGGATAATGATGAAGTACTGAATGGCTTAGCTGCCGTCGCCAATACATTTCAGGAACTAGGAAACCAAGTCCAAAGTGCAGATGCACTGCAGCGTGCGAACCGTGTGAAACTTGGCCTTAGTGGTTACTGGAACAGTGCTGGGCAATACTACAACTGGGCGTTGAATCGCAATGGCGTTTACTCTACTGGCTTTAGTGATTACTATCCGCATTATTTAGTACAGTTGTTTGCTGTCGCTGGCATCGATCCTAGCTTGAGTTTGTTTAACAAGGTCGATACTGTCGCAAATCCACCAAGTAATTACCTGGATATTGGTACTGAACGCTGGCTGATGGCTGCAAGCAGATTGTCAGATTCTCTGCATCAGCAATGGATCAACACAATGTACACGGACTTGACTTCTGTCAATGGAACTTATTACGGATATCGTGCTGGCCTCTCCATCCTTGCCCTGCTGGAAGGGGCGGGGTGGATGCCGGCGAATCAGCTTCCTGACTGATCCTTCAATATGCCGTTGTATTTGGACAGATAACTCGAAGGAATGACCGATAAGGTCTTACCCGTCAATACACCAGCTTACCCTTCAATGCGCCAGGTGGTGCCGCCGGTGCGGTCTTCCAGTGTCACGCCGATCTCTGCAAGTCGCTTGCGGATGATGTCGGTCTGGTCAAACAGTCCCTTGCGGGTGGGGTCGGTTTTATCCGTAATCCCCTTTGCCAACGTGCGGAGGTTGTTCCGCAGTTCAATCAGCAGATCCATCAGGCCAGAGACCAACTGATCCCCACCGCCAATGCTGGCCGCTTCGGGTGCGTGCTGGAAAATGCCCAGCAGGTTGCCGAATTCTTTCAGCAGTATCGACCCCTGATGAAATTCTTCCAGTGCGACAGCAGAACGATTTGCTGGGTCTTCCAGTTTGTTTGCATCGGCCATGGCATTGAGTGATGTCACCAGCTCAAACATTGTGGCAGTGCCCCCACCGGTGTTGAAATCGTCGTCCATCACTTCCCGAAACCGCACATAATGCTCTTTCAGTCCGTCCGGCAGTGGCAGTTTCTCCCGTTCTGCCGCGGTGGTCGCTGGTTGCAGGTCGTAGAAGCTGGTTCCGATAATTCGCTGGTAGCGTTCAGCAAAACGAACAAAGGTATCGTAACCTTTGCGTGCGGAGACCAGCCCAGGTGGGATCGGTCCGGCGTCGGGTTTGCCGGGTTCCCACTCACCCAGGTCAATGGGAGAGCGGTAGTGCGTCTGCAGCATGAAAAACCGCAGCACTTCGCCCGAAACGTGCTGGAGAGCGTCCGCCACGTTCAGCACGTTCCCCACGGACCCTGCCATTTTCGATTTGCCGGTTTTCAGCAGGCCGTTGTGCATCCAGATTCGCGCAAATGGTTTGCCACTAACGCTTTCCGACTGAGCCAGCTCGTTTTCGTGGTGGGGGAAACGCAAATCCAGACCACCCCCATGGATGTCGATTGTTTCGCCCAGCAGTTTCATCGCCATGCAGGTACATTCGATGTGCCAGCCCGGTCGGCCTTTGCCCCACGGACTGTCCCAGGCGGGCTCGCCCGGTTTGGCACATTTCCACAAGGCGAAATCGCCCGGATTCTTCTTGCGGGTGCCCACTTCGATGCGGCTGCCCGCTTCCAGTTCTTCGGGATCAAAGCCGCACAGTTTGCCGTAATCGGTATCCTGTGCCACGTTGAAATAGACATCGCCATCAGCGGGGTACGCAAAATCGGTCGCAATCAGCTTGCCGATCACTTCCGTCATGTTGTCGATATATTCCGTCGCCCGTGGGAACTGATCGATGCCTGTCACGTTCAGTTGTTGCAGGCATTTGAAGTAGTCGGCCGTCATCCGTTCCGCCAGTTCTGCCACGGTGGTATTCTGCTTCTCGGCTGCGGCAATCAGTTTGTCGTCGACATCGGTGATATTGACCACCCACTCTACGGGATAGCCCAGGTATTGCAGGTAGCGTTTCACGGTGTCAAAAATCACCGGGCCCACCATATGGCCGATGTGGCTGGGTTTGTAAACCGTGGGACCGCAGACATACATCGTTACTTTTTCGCCTGGTGCTTTCGCCAGAGGCTTTTTTGTCCGTTCCAACGTGTTGTAAATCTGCAGTGGCATTGAATCGTCTCTCCTTCAGACTGTCGCCCGACTTCCATAGACCAATTTTATCGGACTTTGGTTCCAGCAAATTGCGTGAATTGCAATTGCAGCGCCCCTCCCACTGTTTGTGGGGAGAACCGGAAATCTGCTACTGTCCCACGATATTTTTCATAAGTAATTATTTGATAAGGAGTTATCGATGAATCTGAACCCGCTTTCCAAGTCGATGGCCCTGGTGGCATTTTTTGCCTGTTTTACCCAAATTAGCAATGCAAAAGAGCCATTCACCTGCCCAAAGGCAGAGGAGATTATCGAAGAGGCGATTCGAGCCCAGAAGTTCCCCGGTGCGGTGCTGCTGGTGTTGAATCAGGGGGTGGTTTACCGTAAAGCCTTTGGAAATAAGCAGTTGCAGCCAGAAAAGCAACCGATGACCGTGGCTACCATCTTCGATTGTGCATCGCTGACCAAGCCCGTTGCTACCACGACCTGCATTTTTCATCTGTGGGAACAAGGGAAGTTGCAATTAACCGATCCGGTGGCCAAATATTGGCCAGAAATTGCTGCCAACGGCAAAGAAAAATTAACAATTGCTCATTTATTGCAGCACCGCAGTGGGCTGATTGCCGACAATTCGCTGGCAGATTATGCAGGTGGGAAGGAAGCCGCACTTCGAAAGATTGCCGCACTGCCACTGCGAACCCCACTGGGCGAAAAAATGGTCTACAGCGACGTTGGGTTTATCGTACTGGGCCACTTGGTGGAACGACTCAGTGGGAAAAATCTGGCAGACTACTTCCAAAAGACCGTGGCACAGCCATTAAAATTAGAAAATACTCATTTTCTGGTGCCAGAAAATCTACGTGTGCAATGTGCCCCCACCGCACAGCGAAATCAACAATGGATTCGTGGTGAGGTTCATGACCCACGTGCCTGGGCAATGGGTGGGATTGCAGGCCATGCGGGCTTGTTCAGCACCGCAGACGACATGGCGACATTTGTGCAGGCGATTTTCACTGGTAAGATCCTGAAATCCACCACCTGGGAGGCAATGCTGGAACCAAAAAGCCAGGTTTTTGGTCGTGCCTATGGCTGGGACGTTTCTTCGGCATATTCTTCCCAAAGTGGGACGGCGTTTGAAAAGAAAAGCGGCTTCGGGCACACCGGCTTTACCGGAACCAGCATCTGGGTAGATCGGCCGACGAAATCTGCGGTCATCCTGCTGACGAACCGTGTGCATATGCCCCAAAGTGGTTCGATCAACACCGTGCGTGCCGAAGTGGCAACGGAAATTGCCAAGACAATCAAGCAAATGTCAAAGTGATGAGTGGGCAGAAAGCATCGGAAGATCGAAACTGGCCCACGTGGGCAGATGTGCCACTGCTGGCGATTCGTCAAACAGGGGTGCGGACGCAGCACCAACTGTTTCGTTCGGGAAAACAGCCCAAAATACTCAAAGAATCATTTGATTATTCTGCGTGGGTGCGATCACTGGCACTGATCTGCTGCACGCACGTGCCAGCGTTGTACCATATCGATCCCACACGAATCATTTTTGGGATTACCCGCACACGACAGCGAACTGCCCACGGAATTATGGCACGTCTGATTCCGCTGCGTGGGGAAGAAGGCTCCCCTTATCTGTGGAAAAAAGAGCAACGCTATCGATACCCTACCTGGGAGATAGGGAAAGTAAGGATTCTCTATTTGCTGGAAGTGTACTTACCACGTTTTCAGAATATGCCCGCATTGCAGCAACTGGCAACTGTGGTGCACGAACTGTACCACGTGGGGCCAGCCTTTGATGGAGATTTTCGCAGATTTGGGAAAAAGGGCCACCACGCGGGCAATGTGGATTCGTTCCACCAGACGATGGTACAGTGGGCACATCAATATTTGAATGATCTGCCGGAAATCAGCAACGATCCCCATCTGAATCAGGATTGGAAAGCACTGATCAAAGAGTTTCCGCAGGTGGTGGGGTACCATCCTGGGCAACCGCGACTGGTTCCTGATACGCCCCCACTGGAGTAGGGTGGGCAGTTGATTCGCGAAGGTAGGCAGCCGTCACTTCTTCCGGTTCCCCACACATCTTTACTTTGCCCTGCTCCATCCAGATTACTTTGTTACACAGGTCTTTCACGGTAATCAGGTCGTGGGAAATCAACACCATCAGGCCCGCTTCATCCATCAGGCCCTGCATTTTGGCCTTCGCTTTTTGCTGAAACTGCAAATCCCCCACCGCCAGAACTTCATCAATCAGCAGAATTTCCGGGTGCACCGACGAGGCGATACCAAACGCCAGCCGCATCATCATCCCTGCGGAATAATATTTGATGGGGATATCCATGAAATTGCCCAGTTCGGCGAAGTCGGCAATTTCAGAGATTTTACTGCTGATGGTGCTGGGGGTTTCGCCCTGCAGATAGCCACGGTAGCGAATATTTTCCCAGCCGGTGGCCTCGTATTCAAAGCCCAGGTTAATTTCAAACAGGGAACAGATTTTGCCCCGCACATCCCGCACACCGGCAGAGGGTGGGTAAACGCCCGCAATGAGTTTCAACAGGGTGCTTTTGCCCGCACCGTTGTGCCCAATAATTCCCAGCCGATCGCCTTCCCGCAGATCGAGCGACACCCCACGGATCACGTGGACGTCGCGAGTGCTGCTGGCTCGTTTCAGAAACAGGCCCTTCAGCACATATTCCTTCAGCGAAGTTTTGCTTGCCACATGAAAATGCAGGTGAACATCTTCCAGCCGCACGTGGGTATCTTTGCTAGCCATGTTTGCTCTCCTTACAACTGGAAAATAACCCGCTTTTCGTTGCGGATGGTCATCCACATGGCCACACTAAAGAAAAAAACCGTGAACAGCACTGCCAGCCCAAACTGATACGCCTCCGGATACTGCCCATAAAGCAGTGGGTCGCGGATCATGCGGAAAAATGCAACTGCCGGATTGATATCTGCCAGCCACAATTTACCTTTGTTGATCAGCACTTCATACGGATAGATAATAGGCGTCAGAAAGAAAGCCATCGTGAAAATCACTTCAATCAACTGAATGACATCTCTGAAGTTGACCGTCAAGTAGGCGAAAAAGGCACAAATCGCCCAGCCAAACACCATCATCATCAACAGGCCTAAAAATACCACAGGAAGTACTTTCACCAGTTCCAGCCTGTTGCCAGGATAGAAAATGAAAGCGGTAACGATGAAGAGACCCGTGGCAATGAAAAAGTGAATCCCAAAGCTCAACGTGGTGCGGATGGTATACACCGCCAACGGTAGTGGCGATTGCCGAATGTAAGGCTCTGTCCGGATGAAGGTGTACGCACCCTGAATGGCACACTGGCGGATAAAATCCCAAACTGCCAGCCCACCCAGATAATACGGTGCGGAAGCTCGCCAATCCTGCTTAAACCATTGAGAAAAGATGACACAGAAGATAATGGTCATCATGATCGGATTCAGCAGCGACCATCCCACCCCAAGCAAGGAGCGCCGATAGCGGGTCTTCAAATCCATCTGAACCAGCGACAGCCAGAAATAGCGATATTCCCAGATGGTGGCTAATTGCGATGTTCGCATACCGACATTGGCCTTTTGATTTCACAAAAACGTGGTATAGCCTACTCCCACTGAATGGGAAGAGCAATTGTTAAGATTTTCGGCTGCGGTACCACAGTCCCAGTGGGATGGCACCGGCCAGCAACAGTAAGCTGGTAGGTTCTGGCACACCGGGTGCTGGCACTGGTACCGATGTTTCGGTAATGTTGGAGTTCAGAATCCCATCGACGGTGCGGTGCGTTTGACCGGTAAAATCGTCGTAAGTAGGGTTTCCGTAAATACTTAAGAGACTGAACTGGCCAAGACTCTCTGGTCCCACCAACGGATCAGTTCCGGTGTAGGTCCAGGTGGCATTTGGCACACTGGCATCGTCATTGGGACTTAAATAATTAGGTGTGGAACCCAACGCACTGCTGCCAAAAGCAAAGTTGTCTGGTCCGGTGGCACTGCCATCGACCATGCCGGCAAAGTCGTACAGGGTGAAATAATCCCCTGGAACGATCGTGACATCGGATTGCAGATTAACGGAATACGTGTAGCGGTAATACGATCCTTCAGGGGTAATGCTGACATTTGTGGGGATCAGGCCTGCCTGTACTGATGCAATCCACGCCAGACTACATAACGAGATGGTGATGTATTTCATGATGAACCCTCCTGGTTTTGTCTCCATTGTGCGTCCGATTTGTTCCCATCGGACGGCAATTCTCTGAACATGACAGATCGTAATCGAGAACCGGAAAATCGGTCAAGCCCGGTTTTTAGGGAAGTGGGGCAGGAACTTGAATGAAATATTTCTCATATTATCTCGACACTCTTCATGACGATGCGCACAAAGCGGAAGAACGGCATTCCGATTCTTTTCATAAAATGATCTCCAGACTATCATCCGAAAGAACATGGTATCCGCACGCAGGAGGCAGACGAGCGATGAAACCAATGTCTTATATAACGATTGCGATATTCATATTTCTCTCATCATTTGGCTGTGGGGATAATTCGTCTTCTCCCACTGCGGAATCCAGTACCACTTCTGCTGCGGCACAGTCGGTGCCAGATTCTCAACCCGATTTTTCGAGGGATACCCTCAGCACCGTGCCCAATGGTCAGCGTTTGCCTGTTGACAGCACGGTAGCAGGGAAATCCACCGCGAAGGTGCGGCAAAAAGTCGAAGAATTATGGCCCACCATCCAACTGAAAAATGAGAAAGGCGAATGGCTAAACCCCGTGGTGACGCTGGAAACCAGCCTGGGTGATATTGAATTGGCACTGCAGCCGGAGTGGGCACCCAACCACGTGCGCAACTTTATTGCACTGGTGGAAGCGGGCTACTACGACGGCCTGAAATTCGACCGTGTGGTGCGGCACCAGGTTCAGGACGAGCAGGGGAAAATGCACCCACTGGAGATGATTCGGGCAGGTTGCCCCACTGCCACCGGCGACCCGGGAATCGGCCATTTGGGCTATTTCATGACGCCGGAAATCCGCCCGGACCTGAAGCACGAAACGGGCACCGTGGGCTGGTGGCACGATGAGGACCCCACTTCCGGTGGTGTGCGATTCTATATCGCCCTCGCACCATCGCCACTGCTCGATTCGCAATATAGTATTGTGGGGAAAGTGCAAAACGGGCTAAAAGTGGCACAGGAAATCGGCCTGGGGAAAATATTGCCGCTGGAATTCGACCCCACCGCTGAACAGCCAGAACAGCCCATCATCATTAAACGCGCCACCTGGAAATCCACCCCACCCAAAGTGGGGCAGTAAGGCGAGAGTTCATTTGTTTGTACGTAAAGCAGTTTTTGCTCCTTGAGTGTCGCAGCAGATTCGGACTCTCTATGCGATTCCTGCTTTTAATTGTAACCACTCATCATGGCAAAAAACACGAATCCTCCGCTAGCTACCGTTAGGTTCACTGTTGCGTGTATACTAATACTGTAGATCGCAAGCAGCCCCAACCTGCGATTCAGGTGTAAATACTTCTTCTCTATTTCCGCAACTGCTCAAGCGCTAGCCCGTAGTCAGCACAGGAGACCTCAATGGGCATCTTTAATCGGTTGTTCTCTCAGCGTAGAACTCCAGAGCCAACCAACATGGAAAACTTGTGGAACCCCAATGGCGTTGATCGTCTTCTGAACGAAGAATTGCACTGTGCTATTGAAGCGTTCACCGCAGAACCTACCGTAGAGAACCGCCGCAATTTTTACCTGCTTTTGTCAACGAGTAACTATTGTGTGCCATCAAGCAATAATGATGCGGGTGGTACTACTATCACAGCAAGTCAGAACGAGCAGGGCGAATTAACCCTGGTCGCATTTTCTGATCCTTGTGCTTTGAAACGCTGGCAGCCTAACTCACCGGAATTTCTGGTGTTCACAGCATCGAAGCTGTTCGAGACTATTCTCGAATATGGTATTATGGAGGTAATTATCAATCCAGCAGGCCCCGCCGGAGGCAAACTGACCCGTGCTGATGTTGAGTTAATGGCCCAGGGTAAACTACCCATTGGTGTGAAGGTCTTGAACTGCTGGGAGGATTTGGCTAAGTTCTTTAAGAGTAAGGTTTTATGTTTTGTCAAGGATTGACAGATGACTTCAAATTCATTCGCTTCAGAGGCTTTATCACGCCTACCTTTAGCCGAAGCCGCTTTCCTCATGCTTGATGACATTTTCCAAAATAATACGCTTGAAGCGATCTATCAATCAAATCGTGGACGCACCTACACTCGTATTTTGACATTCTCTTCATTTTTCCAATTGTTGCGAGATTCACTGATTTCTCCCGATCACTCTGCCAGGGCTCGTCTGATCGATGCATCTGAAAACGGTGAATTGCCTACATCGCTCAAAGCGTTTTATGACAAATTAGCGCATATGCCGCCAGAGGTTGGGGCGGGGCTCCTTTCGCATTCCTATCGGGCTATTTCAAAGCTTTTGCCAAGAAAAATGACTTCTAAATTACCAAAATCTCTTTGCAAACTTACTGTTGTCGCCGTTGATGGCAAAGTAATTAAGCATACGATGCGGCGCCTTCTTCCTTTAAGAATAAGCAAGCAAAATGCATCAAAATTGCTTGGAGGGAAAGCACTTGTTGCAGTGAATCTGAGTACTGGTCTGGTAATGGAAATGGCTTCGGAATTGGATGGAGAAGCAAGTGAAACACGCTTGTTAGCTCCACTTTTGCAACAGCTGAAAGACCATTGCGGCGAGAAATTAATTGTGGCGGATCGATGCTATGGTTTCTACAAGCATATTGCAATGATCAAGGATGACGGGTGCCATTTTGTTTTACGAGTTGCAAGCATTACCCAATTTATTCAAGATCCGGAAAAACCAGCGAGAATTGGCAAAGACCGATATGGCCGAAAACTTATCGAAGAACATGGCTGGATCACAAGTCAAAAGAATACGAAATTGATCGCAGTACGCCGACTGAGCATTATCCGCGATAAAGTGCAGATACAACTACTAACAGACCTGACCGATTCGAAACGATACCCTGCAGACGACATCGCAGAGATATATCGCTATCGTTGGGATATTGAGCGTGTATACGCGACGATTACAAAAGTGTTTCAGTTGCGTCACTTGATAGGTACCAGTCCAGAGGCTGGTTTAATACAAGCATCGCTTTGCCTCATTTTATTTAACATTACAGAAGCAATCAAATGGCATATTTCGGTCGGAAACGGAAAGAAAATAGATGAAGTATCTGGCGAAATGCTCTGGCGAGATATCCGAGATGAGGTGATGGCCGCAACGCGATTGCTTCGAACGCGCGATGTGCAGATGCTGCTTCAAGGGATCAAACAAGAAGTGGGGATATTAGAAAGACTAACTGAATTATTGGGCAATCTGTGGAAAAAGAAGTGGGCAAAAAGCAAAGTAGGGCGTACAGATCCTACAAAAATTCCAAATCCAAAACCCCAAAAACTGAAACAGACAACTTGCCACGATTCAGTCTTTAGGGTGATGAAGCGAGCAAAAAAATGATGTCCAAGACCTTCACATCAATGGGGTAAACTACCCGTGTAGAATGAACATTGCCGATCTGATGTATAAGTCCGCTGTTACGTGTATCAATTGGTAACAGTCAAATAGAACGATCGCGGCAGGTTCAATCGTGGATTTCAATATTTTCCTTGAGGTCTCCGGTGGCAGATCCTTTGCTCGATTTGACCGAATTTTCGCTGGTTTGGGGACCTTACGAATTGCCGAATCAAGCATACAGTTATGCCGATGACTGGGAGTCATATATCTACACACCAGAAGAAATTGCGAAAGCAATTCTGTCAGTACCTGGCAGTCGACTTACCAGAATCGTCATTCCCGCGTAGGCGGGAATCCAAGACTTCTCACTTTGACCGCACCCCAGCTTCTCGAAAAAAGATAGAAAAAGGTAATTGTTTTATGAGCCGATGGCGTTAGCCACGGTTGGTTTTCGCCTTCATCGCCTGCAAGGGAATTTCTTATTAATGAACGACCGCCAAGACGCCACGTCGCCAAGAAGACAAATTTCTTCATGAATTCCAAAGGACAAAACGAACCAGAAGCATCAGGAAACAGAATTTACATTTGCCGCGGCTGATTTCGCACGCATAGTCGCGAAGTCACAAAGAAATTTTGAAGGAAACCGTCATTCACGCGAAGGCGGGAATCCAGAAACCCGAAGTGCACCTAATAAACTGATGCCCACCAGAATCGTCATTCCCGCGAAAGCGGGAAACCAGGGCAATCAACTCGAATTCAATCGTGCGTCATATGTGGGGCACAAATTTTCCAGGCATGCTCCATCTGCGTGCTTGCGCCAGCAATCGCACTGCTGGCAGCTTGAAGAGCCGCAGAGAGTTGTTGGATCATCTGCACCTAAATGAATGCTACTTCGGGTAATTCTGGATCCGTTCCAGAGTTTGTTCTTTGCCCAGAATGGCGATGGTGTCGTACAGGCTGAAGCCCACTTCCATACCAATCAGTGCCACCCGCAGTGGCTGGACAATTTCTTTCATTTTGATCGCTTTTGCCTCGCAATAGCGGTGCACCACCTGCTCGAGTTCGGATGGGGTCCAGTCTCCTGCGGCAGCCAGTTCCCCCGCCAGTGCAGCCAGATGTTCCTGTGCGGCTGGTTTTGACAGATGCTTTTCTACCGCTTTCGCCTGATACACGGGTGCATGCAGCAGTGGGGTGGCGTAAAACAGAATATCTGAGAAAATTTTCATCCGATCCCCAGCCGCCTGCACCACGCGGTCGACAATCGAATGCTCCTGTTCCGTCGGTGGATTGGCAACCACGTTGGCTCGCTGCAGGAATTGCAGTGCCTGATGCAACTTCTCTTCGTGAGGCAGTTGCTTCATGTATTCATCCTGCACCCAGAACAGTTTTTTGGGGTCAAACTCCCCTGGGGAGTCGTTGATCCGCCCAATCCCGGTTTCCATATCGAACGCCTGAATCATTTCCGGCAGTGGGATCAGTTCGGATTTATCATCCAGCGACCAGCCGAGGCGACCCAGATAGTTCACCAGTGCCTGGGGCAGATAACCCAGCTCTTTGTAGTAAGCCACCGTCGCCAGATTGATGCCGCTGTCATCAATCTGCTGATTTGTCCAACCCAGCATCATCAGCTTCGTCCGTTCTTCTTCCGTGGGTGGGGGTAAATCGCGTTTGCTCATCTTTTTGCCATTGCGATTCACCACCGGTACGTGGCCGAACCGTGGCAATGGGGCCTGCAGTGCTTCGAACATCAGCAGCTGCGTGTATGTGTTCGACAGGTGCTCGCGTGCCCGAATAATGTGGGTGATTTTCATATCGATATCATCCACCACCGAGGCAAAATTGTAGAGCGGTCTGGCAATGCCTTGTTCATTCGGTGCCCGCAGAATGACCGGATCACCAATCAGGTCGGCTCGCTGTTCCACGGCCCCACAGATCATGTCGTCAATCTGTATCGTGCGGCCAGCATCCACCTTAAAACGAAGTGGGGCGGGTTGCTCGCGGTAGCGCTGCAGATTGCTTGCGGGGTCCGCATCCCGTAGCGGCCCACGATGGATATAGGGCTTTTTGGCAGCCTTCGCCTTGTCGCGATCAGCTTCCAGTTCTTCTTTCGTCATGTAATCGGGGTAGGCCAGCCCCGCTGCGAGCAGTTTTTCGGCAGCATCCACATAAAGCTGGTTGCGTTGCGACTGAAAGTAGGGTGCGTGCGGGCCATGGCTGGTGGCACCATCCAGCGACGGGCCTTCATCCCACGTCAGGCCAAGCCATTGAAACCCATCCAGAATCGGCTGCAGTGCCTCCACCTGATTGCGTTGTTCATCGGTATCGTCGATTCGCAGGATAAACTGCCCGCCAAGTCGCTGCACCAGCAGCCAACTGAACAAGGCGGTGCGAACACCCCCCACGTGGAGAAAACCGGTGGGGCTGGGGGCAAATCGAGTCCGAATCATGGAAATCCCTAAAAAACCGTTTCAAACACCAATTGATTTAGAGATATTGATCCCGGGGGAACTGTCAGGGTTCGCTGTCCGATTCGTAGTCATCCGTTTCAGAAACGGCCTGTGCTTCAAACAGTACCGAAAATAACCCGCGTGATCCTTAAAAATAGCCCGCGTGATCAGATAGCGCGCGGTTTTGGTGTAGTTGACTTCACGAATGCATTCTTTGTTCAGCAAGTAACTGCGGGCTTCGCGATAGGCCCCAAAAAACAAAGACACTTTCAGACATCTTCACACGATGGAATGAAACTTTGAGCCTGCTTTTCGAGAATCTACGCTGCGTGTGTGAGAATTTTGAAACTTGATCAAAATTTGAAGCCGCCATGCGGAATCAATTCCTAAAATGTAATACTAGGTAATACGAACACGTGCGGGACGTGTATTTACGTAAGCACGCTGCCCTTGCGAAAAAAGAACTTGTAAGCTGACGATTGCCTTAAAATGAACAGAGATTACATGGAGTTTGATGAATGTTAAAACTTGGAATGTGTGCGTTGTTTTTGCTGCCCAGCGCCCTGATTGCGGGCAACTGGACCGCTTTTCGTGGGACAGGCAACAATATCAGCACCGAGCAGCAATTACCAGAAACCTGGAGCGCCAGCAAAAATATTACCTGGACGGCGGATCTGCCCGGTTACGGCCAATCTTCACCTGTAGTGTGGGGCAAACAGGTATTTGTAACTGCTGTTGCGGGTGAAATGAGGGAAAAAGGGTTTGTGGTGGGCCTGGATGCCGCCACCGGCAAGCAACAATGGATGCACGAATTCACCCCCACCATTCAGGTGAAATCGGGATTTTCAGTCAGTCGGGCCGCACCCACACCCTGTGTGGACGCCAACGGGGTCTACTGTTTCTTCGAAGGTGGCAATCTGCTGGCGTTCACCCACGCAGGCAAACTCTTATGGGAACGTTCTATTGCCAAAGAATATGGCGAATTTCAAGGTGGCCACGGCATCGGTGCGTCGCCTTGTCAGTCAGACGATCGTTTGTTTATCCTGATTGATCATAACGGACCTTGTTATCTGCTGGCGGTAGACAAAAAAACCGGCAAAACGCTCTGGAAAACTGATCGTGATGTCAAAATGTCGTGGTCCAGCCCAGTTTATACCAAAAATGGCACCCAGGAAATGGTAGTTTGCAGCAGTAATGGCAGTGTCTGTGCCTACGATGCCCAATCAGGTAAGGAAATCTGGAAAATGACGGGAGTGGCAGGCAACACGATCCCTTCTGCAACGGTGGTGGATGGGGCAATTGTGGTAGGTGGCAGTAACCCACGTGGGAAAGAACCGGCTGCCGATGCCAAATCGAATTTCTGTCTGGAAATGGATGGGAAACAAACCGTGCGCTGGTCGGCAAAGGCGGGATTAGCAAGTTATGCTTCCCCACTGGTGTACGAAGGTCTGGTCTACTACGTGAATGCGGTGGGCAATCTGACCTGCATTGACCTGAAAACCGGTAAAGAGCTGTATTCCGAACGGATTGATGGACCGTGCTGGGCAACACCAGTCGCCGCAGAAGGGAAAATTTTCTGTTTTGGTAAAAATGGTACCACCACGGTGTTGAAGGCAGGCAAAGAATTTGACCTGTTAGCCACCAATAAACTGTGGGCAGACGCCAAGTCAGCCGACGCACCAGAACAGAAAGGGGGATTTGGAAGTTATGGCGATCCCATTCTGTATGGAGTTGCCGTGGCTGACCACTCCTTTTTTGTACGTTCGGGCACCCAACTGATTCGAATCAGCAAGTAATTTGGAAAATTTCCATCGGTTGTCACCCGCTTCAGCTCGCTTGCTTTCTAGGCAACCTGGTGTCGTAGCGGTCACATTCAATATCAACCCTTCAGGTCCAAAACAGTCTTCGTGCCACAGATGTTTTGCCGACTTGACATGATCCTTGAGAATAAACGGACCATTTCCCAGCCTACAGCAACGCTTTGAATCCCACTGCTCTGGCCGCATCGTATTCTGCCTCGAAAATCGGCTCAGGCAGTTTCTTCAGCCCAATTAACGATCGATAACACCCTCTGGTGATTGTGGAAGAAAGCACGGGAAAATGTGCCCTGATCGCCTTGTAATTGCGCTGATTTTTTTACACAGGTACAATTCGCCAGCGGAACCATTATTCGGATCAGCAGCAGCTATCCATCAGACGCTGGTAAAACGTCTCTGCGGGCAAACTGGGTGGTATTGAGGAGCATTCGCCGGCACCCATGTCTACCACGAGCCAATCACCCTGAACCGTTTCTGCCACGTCCATCGTGAAAAATGGAGATGTGAAACGTGCTGCAATTTTACTGATCGATTCCCATTCGGTGCGAAGTGCTGGGAGATTGAAATAATGAGAAGCAGCCAATAGTTTGCTGTTCCAGAAAAACAGCCGATACTCTTCGCACTGGGGATATTCCCTGGGGCTGTCGCCACGCAGGCTTAACGGTACAAACTGTTTGACAACAAATCCACGGTGGAACGATTTTCCCTGTTCGCGGTAAAGTCTTGCGGCCATTTCCTCAAACCCTTCCCTCCCGATACCTTCAGGTACAAAACAGGCTTCGTGCCACAGATGTTTCACCGACTTGACATGATCCTTGAGAATAAACGGACCATTCCCCAGCTTCCGACTGCAACTGTAAGCCTCAAAAGTGTCGGGAGTTTCCGTCCATACAGTCAGTGGAGAGAGTTCGCGAATTTTCGGATAGTAATTCGGTAGATAGGTTACTTCTGCATATTGTTCTGGCGAACTGACCAGCCGATAGCCACGTTTCCCCAAGGCATGATAAAAGTCTAAATAATCCTGTTCGGAATAAATCCAGCCTCGGTACAACAATGTTGAACCATCCCCTTCTGGGAAATGGCGGCAGGCTGCAATCGGCCCTTCAGAGGAACGCATCTCTTCGGAATACAGTAACGTGTTGAATCCCACTGCTCTGGCCGCATCGTATTCAGCCTCGAAAATCGGCTCAGGCAGTTTCTTCAGCATTTCATTCTGTGGAAAGAGCAATTGCATCATTTAATAGCGATCCCTGATTAATCAGCGCGGGCAAATCCACTGCGACGACCATCCTGGACAAAGTGCAATTTCTGTTGATCATCTGCAAAATATGCACCCACAATACCGGTACTGCTGGAGGGCCTGGTCACCTGGTGGGCAAATTTTCTCGTTTTCAACATTTCCAGAACTTTGGCACTGTAATGTTGCTCGAAGATGATTTCGCCTTTTGAATTCGGCATACTGAAACGTGGCTGATTCATCGCTTCCGCGGGAGACAATTCCCATTCAATCAGGGCCGTACCATATTGATAAGGACCATGGACAAAACCATATCCAGGAGAGCCGGCAATCAGTCGCGGCACACCATTTTTGAACAGCGCAAAATTGGTCGTAATTCCAGCAGCAGTTGCACCAGTTCCATGTACATGATCGCGGTTAATGGCATAAGAAGCATAAACACCGTCTACCATGATTCCGGCACCAAATGCAGATGGTGAGTTGATCGAGTGTGTCCCCCAGGCACAGTTACCTTTATTGTCACGTACCACCAGAAAACAGGTGTTAAACAGCGCATCCAGAGTAAAGTCGCGATGGGGACTGTTCAATACAAAATCGGCTCGCTTGCTGGCAAAAAGGGGGTCAAGAAAGTCCGCTTCGGTTTCCTGGTTCAATTTTTTGGAAGAAAGAAACACCTCTTCCATAATCCGAAGTTGCCTGTACAGAGAATCGGAGTTGTCCCTGGCACTACCACTTTTTCTGAGGTTTAATGCCTCATTCAGGTGCATTGCGTAGATAATCAGCGGTGCACTTGCTATCTGATAACCACGGTAATTGCCGCGCAAATCCAGTTTTGGTGTGCGGATGCGGTCTTTCCAGGTCTTCATATCGTTCAGCGTCATTTTTCCGCCATCGGCAGTTGCCCTCTTTACGTAGTTCTTTGCAAATTCACCTGTGTAAAATGCTTCTGGACCGTCTTTCGCAATCTGGGTCAGCAGTTTTCCCAGTCTCGTCTGGATCAATGGTTGAGCAGGGGTAAGAAATTCACCTCGATGCTGCCAGACCAGTTTTGATTCTGGATCTTTCACTGCTTTTCTTTTGGCAGCTTCAATAATATCCGGGATAACCAGAAACCCCTCAGTTGCATAGCGGATTGCAGGCTGGAACAGTTTTTCCCAAGTAAGCTGACCATATTGACGATGTGCTTCATACAGGCCAGCAACAAACCCGGGCACCGGCATTGCCCGACCTGTTTGCGTGACGGGAGAAGTACGGTCATAATCGTAGGGTTCTGCCGATGCAGGTCCTAACAGGCCGACAGTGGTTGATGTTTGCTTTTTATTGGCTGCAAAATAGTTGATGCCAAAGGCACCACCCAGTGAGGTCAGCCCCGGCTCGGATACCGTCTGTGTGATGGCGGCAGTAATGTAGGCATCTGCCGCATTTCCACCCTGTTCCAGTGCCCAAAGAGCAGCATCACAGGCCTGAACAGAAGTTGCTGTGACACCCGCTTTTTCACCCACAGCGTAGTGATCCTTTCTCTCAGATCGCTGAGCCTGGGCGGGCATCGGCAGCAAACTGGTGGCACAAGTGCCTGCCATACTGCCTAAAAAAGATCTTCTGGAAAACATTATTACCTTCTTTTCACCAGGATGTCAGCACTATTGAATGTTAATCTATGTCATTTTCTGGTGGGGGCTTATCGACGTTTCGTGAACTGTATTTGCGCAAATCTCACCCCGCCCAACGTTACGCGGTGAATAAGCAATTTTATCTTTCAATAATGGGATAATTCAACTGAGATTTGTTGAAATGTTAGTCTTAGGTAGAGGAAGTTCCTGGGGTGGCCTCCTTATATCCGCCAAAAACCTTGACCCGCGAGAACCCACCGGCCACCGACTTTTCGGAAGTGCAGCGACCGTCCGCTCGCCCCCCAGAACTACTCTTCCGGGCTACGCCTCGCCGGCGGGCCGAGGAAGACATTGACCTCACCGGTTCGATAGTCTGACCAGTTCCAGATCGCCTCATGTGGCTTATGTAGTTGACGGACCAAGGCCGCAACCGATGTGTACAGCCTTCGCCGCTTTGCCAGCACTAAGCCCTCTCCCGCCGAACGGATCCGCGATTGAGCAGAGTCGCGGAGTGGATACGAAGCGATTCCTGCTCCAATCGCTCACTTTGGCCGCCTGCGGCCGGCACCTTTAGTATGCGCAATCGCAGGGCCTGTTAAGCCAGCCGCTGGTTAGGGGGTATCGATGGGCCAGTGGTCGATTGTCTTCGAGGCGATCTCACGAATATGATAAAGTTCGATTGAATCGCACTCGAAATGATCACGTGCGTTTTCACAGATTGCCTCAAAGTCAGCCGCAGTAAGTGAATCGAGTTTGGCCGAATCAAACTCCCTGCCGCAGATGGCAGAGAAAAGTTCGTAGCCATCATTGGGTTCAACCACGTCTTCGCCGACAATGGGGCTTAACACTTCGCAGGTCTCGCGTCCCAAGGTGTTCAACAGGTCAAGGAAGTGTGAATCTGACATTTGTGGCATACCCCCAAACTAGTTATTAGCCTGCGTGTCATGCATATTAACACTCCGCGTTAGATTGCAATTCAGGCAAGCAATAGGCTGGAATTGCAACGCCCCGGTCGTTGGCGTTTAATACATGAGTGTATATTATCGTTGTTCTAACATCCTTGTGACCAAGGAGTTCCTGCACCGTACGGATATCATCACCCGCCTAAATCAGGTGAGTGGCAAACGAGTGTCGGAGTGTGTGCAGTCATGAGTTTCGTAATTGTTGTGACTCACTGCAAATGCTGTGATACATCATGAGGAAAAGCCTCTATTTACTGCATTTTAGCCAGTAAATTCATGCAGTGCAATCAAAAACCGGAATGCGATACAGAAAGATACCGTACATGGGCAAAACTGGATTCCCGCCTGCGCGGGAATGACTGTTGTTGTTGGTCGTCAGTTTATTGGGTGCACTGCGAGTTATCTGCAATGGTTGGAGTCGGACATCGTGCCCGCAAAAGAAGAGTTAAGATGAAAGGAGTGTAGTGCTGCAAATGGGCAAAAACAACCTACAATCATCCGAACTACTCAAATTACAAAAAAACTATACTCATTTGCTAGCAGAAATAGGCCACACTGAAGCAGAAATTGAGCAAGCCCTAGCGGAAGTTGGTACTGAGGCTCGCAAAATAGCCAATTCCTCTAAACAGTAACACGGTCCATTGCACCTTCCTAAACATGTGGGCGGTGTCACCTGTGGAGCCGAACTGTTTTACCAAAGCCAAAATCCCCCTTTTGTGGGAATTCGGGCTGATCCGTTTATAATGTCTCCTATTTCAAACTTACTTGGGAGTCCCCCGCCAGATGAATAACCAATCTCGTGGCTTGATCAGCCGCTTTCTGGATGGCATTGAGTGGTTAGGCAATAAACTGCCCGATCCTGCGGTGCTGTTTTTCATGGGTCTGATCCTGACCTGGTGCCTTTCCAGTTGGCTGTCGGGCATGACTTTCACAGAAACTGTGCCGGGCGAAACCGCACCGATCGCGGTGAAAAACCTGCTGACGCTGGACAGTTTTGCCGGTTTTCTTTCGAAAATGGTAAAGCAGTTTACTGGTTTCCACCCACTGGGGGTGGTGCTGGTTGCCCTGCTGGGCGTGGGTGTTGCGGAATATTCCGGTTTCCTGAATGCGGTGCTGAAATCGCTTTTGAATATAACTCCTCGGTTATTATTGACCCCGATGCTGATTCTGGTGGCAATTATGAGCCACACCGCAGCCGATGCCGGCTATGTGCTGGTGATTCCGATCGGTGGGGTGATGTTTTATGCCGCAGGTCGCCACCCGGTGGCAGGGATTGCGGCTGCGTTTGCGGGTGTTTCGGGTGGGTTCAGTGCCAATTTCATCGCCTCCGGCCTCGATCCGATGCTGGCCGGCATTACCCAGGAAGGGGTGGCAATTCTGAATGCCGACCGTCCGGTAAATCCGTTGTGCAATATCTTTTTCACCGCAGCATCGTCGCTGGTGATTATTCTGCTCGGCTGGTTTATTACCGATCGCATTATTGAACCCCGCCTGAAAGCCACCGAAGTGGATGGCAATCCTGAAGATATGCCCAAAATGCAGGATCTGAACAGGCGGGAAAAGGTCGCCATGTGGCTCAGCCTGGCTTCCGTGGGAGTGCTGCTGGCCCTGCTGGTTGCCTGGATGGTGCCTGCCAACTCCAGTTTGCGGGATGTGCGAGGCAAACTGACCTCCATGGGCAGCCGCGAATACGATTTAGGTCTGAAAGTGGCCCCCACCCCACAAGGAATGGTGGTGGAAAGCGTCGCACCCGACGGTGCGGCTGGTAAAGCAGGAATCGCAGCCAACGATTTATTAAAATCCATTAATGGTTTGCCCATTGCGAATCAGGCAGATTATGAGAATTCTTTCACCAGAATGACCGCCAAGGCACCGGTGAAGGTGGTGGTGGAACGCGATGGCAAGGCGATGGAACGCACCTTCAAGCCCGTGGTGAAGCCCATTGCGGGTTCCCGCCTGATGGAGGCGATTGTCCCACTGATTTTCCTGATGTTCATTGTGCCTGGGCTGGTTTTTGGGTTTGCTTCCGGCAAGTTCCAGTCCCACCGAGACGCAGTGAAGGGAATGACCAAGGCAATGGAAACGATGGGTTATTACCTTGTGCTGGTGTTTTTTGCCGCACTGTTCATCGGTGCGTTTTCGGAATCGAACATTGGCAAACTGCTGGCGGTGAAAGGTGCCAATTTCCTGAAACAATCGAATATGCCTTCGTGGGCGGTGGTGCTGGGCATCATTTTCCTGACAGCGTGTGCGAACCTGCTGGTGGGGTCGGCTTCTGCCAAATGGGCGATGCTGGCACCAATTTTTGTGCCAATGCTGATGTTGCTGGGGATTTCGCCGGAAATGACGCAGGCAGCCTACCGCGTGGGGGATTCCACCACCAACATTATCACACCGATGATGCCCTACTTCCCACTGGTGGTGGTGTTCTGCCAGAAATATGTGAAGAAATCGGGGATCGGGTCGCTGACCGCACTGATGCTGCCGTATTCGATCTGTTTTCTGGTGTGCTGGACCGCATTTCTGCTGATTTACTGGGCAATCGGCATTCCACTGGGAATCGAAGCACCTTATACGTACCAGCCATCATAGCCCCACAGTAGTTTGGCTGGGAGCAAGGTTGTTGAGTAGATGTTATTCTGTCTGTTGAATAATTGTGCAAATGAGGAAGTTTTGTGGGTTCGGTGCTTTTTCCGACAACAATTATACCAATCGACGGCCCACTGGTTTTCCTGGCTGGTCCGATTCAGGGTGCCCCACATTGGCATGCGGAAGCGATCAAGTGGTTCAGCGAAAACACACCTCATGTGTCGGTTGCATCACCGCGAAGGCTGGACCGCTCACGTGACTTCGATTACGCAGCCCAAGTCGACTGGGAAACATTTCATTTACGGCGGGCTGCCAGCGAAGGGGTAATTTTATTCTGGCTGGCTCGCGAAGCGGAAAGCATTCCTGGGCGGGCATACGCACAGACCTCGAGATTCGAGTTGGCAGAGTGGAAGGTTCGCCATGAACGGGATGGAGTGCAGTTGGCTGTCGGCATCGAAGATGGGTTCAGTGGAGCAAAATATATCCGCCATCGCTTCCGTCAGGACTGCCCACTGGTGCCTCTGGTAACCAGCCTTGCTGCTGTATGCAACGCAGCCGCCACTCTTGTTGGGCAAACGCACACAGCCCCGGGAACTTCTCCAGTAGAGGAGTAACTTTCCTTCTCAATAAAATTTCATTGAGTTTTCTGAAGCAGTTTGTTGTTGGCTCTAACATCTAACAATGGTGCTGCCTTGAGGCTCTACTTTTAAGTGGTTTGACCGCAAAGCCGCGAAGGATTACTGTAAACCGTCATTCCAGCGAAGGCGGGAATCCAGTTTTGCCCATGTAGTGTATCGTTCTGTATCGCACTCTGTTTTTTTCTTGCACCCCTTAGAACTACTGAGTAAACTACAACTAGTGTGGACCTTCCTCATGCTGTATTTTCAAAATAGGACTGTACAAGAACTGTTGGGACATGCCGATGTGACGACCACCATGATTTACACGCATGTCCTAAACAAAGGGGGGAGAGGCGTCAAAAGCCCCTTAGATGAATAACTTTCGGCGCAATGTCCATTAGTGTGTTATCTCGCGCTGATTTGAAACAATGGTTTGAACGTAAATTCATACCATGTAAGTAGTTAGATGGTACGGTACCATCTTTATTTTTAAAAGTGTTATTTTGCGCAAGCGCAATCTAATTACAAGTTAGCCCGCCAACGCCGATGTACGACACATTGATCATGCTTAAGCCAAGTGCGAGTTTCTCCGTCGACGAGATGCTCGAGGTAGTCCAGGGCGTGGCGGCCACCGGCGACGGTTCGGTCGAACGCATCGGTTCAACCATTCGGCTCGTGACTTCTGCCGGGCACATTGAAATCGTGCCGAATAGTTCTGGCTACGTCATTGAGGAGAGCAATGAGATCGCTGAGCGATTTGATATACCATGCCATGGCTGTGCCACCCGATACGAGATGTCCGGCGAAGACGCAGACATGGAACTGTTCAATGACTACCTCATCATCAACGAACGCCTGCAAGAGCTAGGCAGGTTCGTCATCTTCGATTCGCAGGAATGCAAGCTCATGTTCGAGGACGGGGCGGGCTAACCACCGGCTGCAGTTGACCGGCTGCGCCCGCGATATGATGTTGTTGTCGGTTTGGAGCCTGCTCCCCGCGGGCGGCTGGCAACTGAGCCTTTTACGTTAGGCGGACCAGCGAGTTTTCAATGTCAAATCCGCAGAATGCATCAAGCAACGTCGAGGTCAGGCTTCAGGAGCTGTCCACGGCGCTGGTTGAAGAACTCATTTCGCTGACTCCTCCGTCGATGTCAGTCATCGTGTTCGAAATCGTCTCCACCGAGGACGTTGGCGCGGACATTGGGTTACTGGAAAACCATCCTGATGTTGTCCATGTCGCCCTCAGTGACGTAGTTTACAGCGTTGGATCACGATACATTCCGTACGTCAAGCAATACGTGCCTGGTTGGCATCGCACATTGTTCACCATCCGCAAAAACGGGGATCAGTGGGAAGTCGCGGTAGATTTTCAGCGTGCGTAGTGCCGCCTAACCACCGGCTGCAGTTGACCGGCTGCGCCCGCGATATGATATGGTTGTCGGTTTGGAGCCTGCTCTCCGCGGGCAGCCGGCAACTGAGCTTTTTACGTTCGGCGGCTTGGTCGAGGACTGATGCAGTTTGAACGGTTCGTGATTCCTGGCGCGTATCCTGATGCCGGGCTCTATTTCGCCTACATGGCGGAGGTCAAGCGGCATTGGCGATCCGTTGGCTGGGAGGAAGTGCCGAAAGCAGACGAGGACGCAATCAAGGCGGCATGGATCGCGAATCTCGAGCCGACCGGGGATCTCGTCATCCCCGAACCATCTCGAACGTGGCGCGGAGAACGGTTGGCTCGTCACCGCCAAGAGCCTGAGATGGAAAGTGAGTTCACGCTCGCATTGCTGAAAGCGTTTCGTCAATGCACGAGGCCTGGTGAACGCCTTTGGGCGATTGACTGGCAACACGCTTGGTATTACTTTGACCCGCACGCTGGCATCACGACGGCAACTCGCGACGAGTGGGCAATGCCCATTCTTCCGGATGGCGACTCGTATAATTACGTGGCCCCTGATTTCCGATTCGGCGTCCAAATGGGCTGGTCGGCGACTGGTCCAGTTACGATTTTCGGGGAGGACCTGATCGCTGCGTTCGATTCCAATCCACCGGAGTGTTTCCTGTGGGTGTGCGGCTCCGGATATTTGAGGCGCCGGCGAACAAGCGGATGAAGCTGACCGGGGCCGCCATCCTGGTTTCGCCCGGCAAGACAGTTTTGCAGGCGGCCCAGGCAGGTGAAGGGTGTCGTTCGGCCATCGGAGGCGAGCGGGTGGGGATCGCCACGCGGATGACCGAGGTACTGTTCCTCCACCTCGAACGGCTCCGCGGACTGGTCGGGCAGCCAGTCGAGTCGGCCCGGGTGGTCTGGTACGATCCGTGGGACAGCCTCCACGCGGCCTCCCCGGTCGTCCTGACCACCGGCGGCCGCAACCTGGAGTTGTGGTCGATCTACGTCGCCGAGTTCGGGTTCACCTGGGGCGAGATCGACTTCGCCCGACCGCCGTTCAACTGGATCGGCAAGCCCGACCCGGAGTCGCGTTGGGTCGAGGCACCGCAGACGGCGTTGCGGCGGGCGTGCGGGGCGGTCATTCGGTCCGTCCGGCTGATCCCGGCCGATGACCTGTGCGCCGGGCTGGAGTTAGGGTTCGGCGGATGGGCGCTGACCCTGCTCACGGAGCTGGACGACCTCATCGTCACCGACGAGCCGGAGTGGGTCGAGGTGTGAGCCGCAGAGGTCGAACCAGGCGCGCAGCAGACGGTGGGGCACGATAGGTTTCTGGAAGTTCATAGCTCACCGGTGCCCAGCCGCTGCTGAGCTTGGTCGTTAATCCGGCCTGCAGTCTGCTTAACAGGTCCGCGATTGAGCGTGTACTAAAAGTGACGGCCGCAAGCGGCCTAACCAGCGATTGGAGCAGGAATCGCTTCGTATTCACTCCGCGACTCTGTTCAATCGCGGACACGTTCAGCCAATAGAGGGCGAGTCGGATGTTCGGCTGGTTCCGCAAAACGAAACGCACAGCGCTGCCGGTGCTCGCCGCCGAGTCGGAGACCGTTCACCAGCATCCGAGGCGGTGCGCGCTGAACGCGCCCGGCTCATTTTACACACTCGGCAAGTGCTTGGCGTGCGAGGCTCCAGAGGCCGAAGCCCCGGACCTGCTCGCCCCGCTCACCGGGGACAACTACACCACCTACTTCGTCCGTCAGCCGGAGACTCCGGAGGAGGTCGAGCGGGCGTGCAGCGCGATCGAGGTCTGCTGCGTCATGGATCTTCGGTACGGGGGCACCGACCGAGACATCATCGAGCGCCTGGGCAACGACCCGGTGGCGTGCGACTACGTTGTTCAGGACGGGCAGCTCGTTCTCAGCGACAAGGCAAGGGCCTAATCCGGGGCTTCACCGGGCCCGGCCAGGTGGTTTGTTTCTGGGAGTTCGATCGCACCTGAGGCCGCTGGGCATGTGAGCGGCATTAGAGCAGGTACCAGCATCTCGTGGTGCTTGATGTCGTTGAAAACCCACCCTTCGCCAGAAAACAGCAAATCCCTACAATGTCTACTAAATCAGTAAACATTAATTGATTGTGAGAATCTGCTGGTGATCAAGGTAGCACAGCGTACGCTGGTTTGTATTCCCCCCACGCCACTGGTGGGGATTGTTTTGCCCCCAGACGACTTTCCCGTGTGGTGCAAATTAGAATTTCTTAATACAAGTGGGTCCACCAAGGACCGGATTGCACGTTTCATCCTGGGGAAAGCGTATCGCAAAGGGATTTTACGCACCGATTCGGTGGTTGTGGAAGCCAGCAGTGGCTCCACCAGCATTGCGATGGCGATGGCCTGTGCCCAATTGGGGCTGCGCTTTCTGGCGGTGATGCCGGAAGGGGTCAGCAATGAGAGAGTTCTCATCATTCGTGCCTACGGTGGGCAGGTGCAGTTCACTTCGAAGCAAGGCGGTGTGGCAGAATCGATCCGCACTGCAGAGCAGTTAGCGGCAGAACATGGGTATTTTCTCCCACGGCAATTTTCGAACAGCGACAACGCCGATGCCCACCGAGTTGGGACGGCACGCGAGATTCTGGAACAGATCCCAGGTGGGGAAGTTGGCATTGTGGCCAGTGGTGTGGGAACTGGTGGCACGCTGGTAGGTTTGTACGAGGGTTTTGCCGAAAATGGCTGCAGTTGCGTGCCTGTCTGTGCCAGACCGGTGAATATGGTGCATTCGATGGAAGTGGAATGCTGCAGTTTCAGCAGTCGGATACCCGGTGTGGTGGACAGCATGTCGACGATTTTCTGCCCCACGCGGCTGCCCGGATTACGCACGCTGGAAATTGACGATGAAGTGGCCATCTGCACCACGCGGGAACTCATTCGACGTGGCTTTCCCGTGGGGCCTTCATCCGGCCTGAACTTTGAGGCAGCCCGCCGGGCCAAACGGGAATTAGGCGATTCTGTCGGCCCTGTCGTAACTGTGTTTCCCGACCGAATGGAACGCTACTTTACCACGGAACTGTTCACACCTTTTCAAACCTGATCTGAAATCATTTCAGGTTCAGGTGGGAATCTCAATTGTCTGCAGAATTTCTTTAATTGCGGTACTGGCCAGGTCGCCCGTGCCACTGAGGGCGATCGATTTTGCCACAATCCGGTGAGCAAGACAGGGCACCGCCAGGTTTTTCACATCGTCGGGCACCAGATAATCCCGCCCATCGTACAGGGCGGCTGCCTGTGCCGCACGGTAAAGGCCCAAGGCTGCCCGCGTGCTGGCACCCAGCACAATATCGTTCCGTTTACGGGTGGCTTCCACAATATCCAGAATGTAATCGGCAATGGCATCGCTTACCTGCACGGTGCGGACCAGTTCCTGCAGGCTGGCAACCGCACTGGAAGAGAGCACTGCCGGTAATTTATCGACCGGTTCACCCATGCGGTGCTGAATCAGCAGATCGCGTTCGGCCTGCCGATCAGGATAACCCAATTCGGTACGAATCAGAAACCGGTCCAGTTGGCTTTCCGGAAGTGGGTAGGTCCCTTCAAATTCATAAGGGTTCTGGGTGGCAATCACGAAAAAGGGTGGCTGAAGGGTCCGCGTCAACCCATCCACAGTAATTTGCCGCTCTGCCATCGCTTCCAGCAATGCCGATTGTGTACGTGGGGTGGCACGATTGACTTCATCCGCAAGCACCACCTGAGAGAAGAGGGGGCCGGGCATAAACCGGAACTCACCCGCCTTCTGATCGAGCACGTTGGTGCCCAGCAGGTCAGCGGGCAGCAGGTCTGGCGTGAACTGCACACGGTGGAAGCTAGCATCGATGCTTTTTGCAAATGCTTTGGCAAGCAGGGTTTTGCCCACGCCGGGAACATCTTCCAGAAGAATATGGCCATCAGCCAGCAGTGCAATCACACCCAGCCGCACGACTTCGATTTTGCCGAGTACCACTGAAGTGATGTTGGTAACTAATTGCTGGAGCTGTGTTTTGGCTTCAGAGGCTGTGGTCATAATGAACCCTGGTGACTAATGACAATCGTATTCTATTCCCGCCTGGGCAAGACAGTCGATTTTATTTTGGTGAAGTTTGCAGAAACGACCGTGAGGACTTGATTGTGCAATGTGGCACCTGCTTCCAGCTGGTGTGTGAATTCTGCGGCAGGATGCCGCAGCCACTTGATTGCGAAGTTTGGTTAAAAGAAATTCATGAGATTGTTCTAATTCAAAGCGGTGCGGAATTGTTCGAACAAATAGCTGCTATCGTGGGGGCCGGCGGATGCTTCTGGATGGTATTGCACACTGAATAATGGTAGAGTGCGGTGGCGAATCCCCTCGACGGTGTGATCATTCAGACTGACGTGCGTGCATTCCAGATCGGCGGGCAGGCTGTTCAAATCGACTGCAAAACCATGATTCTGCGTGGTGATCTCCACTTTGCCCGTAATTTTGTTCTGTACCGGGTGGTTTGCCCCACGGTGGCCAAACTTCAACTTGTAGGTTTTTGCCCCAAGTGCCAGTGCCAGCAACTGATGCCCCAGGCAGATGCCAAAGATCGGCTTTTTGTCGAGCAGTTTGCGAATGGTATCGATGGCATACCCTACCGCGGCTGGGTCGCCAGGACCATTCGAGAGAAAAATCCCATCGGGCTGATATTCCAATACTTGTTCGGGCGTCGAAGTGCCCGGCAGCACAGTGACTCGACAGCCAGACTGGGTCAGGCACCTTGGGATGTTCCATTTCATGCCGTAGTCCAGTGCAACCACGTGGCGTGTGATGGGCTGTTCTGCCAGCATCGTGGTCGCCAGAGGTGCCAGCCCACCCTGATTCCAGGCGTAGGCTGCAGTGGGGGAAACTTCCTTCACCAGATCGCACCCGGCCATACTGCCCAGTTGGCGGGCCTTGTTGACCAGAGAAATCGGATCGAGATCGGTGGTGGAAAGCACACCCATCAGGGCACCTGTTTCGCGGATTCGCCGCACCAGGGAACGAGTATCGATGCCGGCAATTGCAATGATGCGGTGTTTTTTCAGGTAATCGCCCAGCGAGATTTCCGAACGGAAGTTACTGGGGGTCTGGATTTCTTCCCGCACGATAAACCCAGAAACCTGCGGGTAGCTCGATTCGTTATCTTCGGCGGTAATGCCATAACTACCGATCAGTGGGTAGGTCATGGTGACAATCTGACCCTTATACGAGGGATCGGTCAGCACCTCCTGATAACCAGTGAGGCTGGTGTTGAAAACAACTTCACCAGTAGTTTCGCCTTCGGCCCCAAATGAAATCCCGCGGTAGAGGGTGCCATCTTCTAACGCCAACAAGGCCGGAGTGTGCATGGAGGTGTACTTTTGGTGGTTCCAGGGTGCAAAAAGTCAAACAATTTCATCTATTTTTCTACAAACTTCCCACGGTGGTACAAGGAAAGTTCCCTGGAAATTTACTGACATGCAAGTATTTTACATGTGATATGATGATGCAAAAGCAATTTCCGTCCCACTTTGATGAGTAAGCTCTCATCTATTGGCACCCCACCACGTAGGGACCAGAATCGCTAGTAGATCAACGCCGAGCAGTGATTGGTACCCACACTTGCTGAGTATTTGAAAGCCGCTGAAGACTACAGGAAACTTTCACAGGCAATTGAACCGCATCAGCGCAGTGTGCCATTAATAGCAAAACCAATCAACGTCACCATGGTCGTAAACATCGTATACATTGCCAGATATGCCAGTGCAAGCAAGACAGCCTTACTGAAACGAAGTGGCTGCCCATTTTTGTCCACAAAGACATGCGAAAATACCAAGGAATGCACCAGAACAGAGCCTATTGTGTAATAGATCAGATAGATCGGCGAAAAGTAAAATCCCAGTCGTTGGGTAATTGTTGCGGACCGATCTGCTTCGCGCTCCAATTTCAGGATATAAACAATGAAGATTAATATCGTGAAATGAAACATTGTCGTAATAAAATTACACATCAGCGTTGCATGAAACGCTTTGCTATATCCAAACTTGGCCACACGCACCCATGATCCGGCGAATATGAGCCAGACAGCACTCAATAAGCTTCCAATTACAATGCTGAAAATTGCAAGCGAAAAAGCGATCAGCAAAAATAATGGAAATGAATCATCAATTTTTTCGTAGATTTCAGGCATCGACGTTCCTTGTGTGGGTAACAGAAACCAAAAGACATATTATCCACGGAATTGATCCCGGTGCAAGTGCATTTCAATGAAACAGCCAGAACCAGAAACAGCCATCCCACTACATATCGTTTGCTGCTTCCTGCCACTACGCATGGCAAGCAACTGATAGTGGATTTTCATTCAATGCCCAACGAGAAAGATTCGCCAATGGCGCAAAGCCGAATTGCTATGGTCTGCCCTTCAATTTTCGCCACGCAAACCGCAGACAGACAACCACTGCGGGCAATGCCGACAGGAAAGCGAGGATCTGCCAGCCTACAACAGGAACCGTTTTCAGTTCGCACACGGCATAACGAGTAGTGAGCAGTGTCGTGTTTTCAAGCAACGGAATCTGTGCCTCATTCACCGTAATGGTGACAAATTGGTGACTGGTCTTATTCAGCCGACATAGCCAATACCCACGGCTGTCAGGAGGATCCTTTGCAATACTTGCGAAATCAAATTTCCAATCGAGATCGGCTTCCTGCACCGTAATGGAACCGTCAATCCTGTTGAGATCAGCATTGCTGAGATCAGTTTTCAGGTAATAGTCCACCCCGTGGTGGTGCAAGCTGCTTGGGATGACTTCCAACTGTGTGGTACCAGGAATACCCAAATCAACTGCCACTTCGCCGGGTATTGCGTTCATTACCGTAAATAATTCAGCCCGAGCAACACGATAACGCAGATAACTGTAAATCGAAACGAGCAGCAGGCCAACGATAATGAATTGCTTCAGAACAGATGTCAGAATTTGGATTTTCATCGTGATTATCGTTCGGGCTCTGCGATACGGCACCTGATTGCACGATAGCAGTTTTTCGTTGCGTTTTCTACTGGCACCCGTTAGTTTGCTTTTACGAGAAGCCGTGCCGAATTCGAATGACGCAATTTTGGGTTGTCTTTCCGGAGAGTCAAATTCATGAACAGATCAGCAATCGCAATCTTTCTTTCCCTGGGGGCGGTCGGAACTTTTGCCCAGGAACCGCCGAAAGAACTGCTGCCGTACTATCAGCCACCAGCGGAATATGTGGGCAAATTGGGTAATTATCGCTCCCCACTGTTGTTTGATGATGGCCGAAAAGTGCAGACTGCCGCCCAGTGGCAGCAGAGACGTGGAGAGATTCTGAAATACTGGCACCAGCAAATGGGTGCCTGGCCTGCACCACTCACCAGGCCCACCATGGAAGTGTTGTCTACAGAAAAACAGGATGGAATTACCTGGCAGAAGATCCGGCTGCAAACAGCCCCAGAACGTCTGGTGGATGATGCCTGGCTGCTGACACCACCTGGAAAGGGGCCTTTTCCAGCAGTCGTGGTGGTGTTCTACGAAGCGAACACTGCCGTGGGGCGTGGCAAAAGTGAGTTCCGCGATTATGCTATCCAGTTGGCCAAGCGGGGTTTTGTTGCGTTATCTCTGGGCGGCGATCCGAACACGTATTATCCCACGAAAGAAACATGCACGATCCAGCCGCTCTCATTTCACGCTTATGAGGCATCGAACTGCCGCCGGTTTCTGGCCAACCTGCCCCACGTGGATGCCAAACGGATTGGTGTGGTGGGGCACTCCTACGGTGGGAAGTGGGCGATGTTTGCTGCGTGTCTGGATGAAGAGTTTGCCTGCGGAGCCTGGTCCGACCCAGGGATTGTGTTTGATGAATCCCGCTCCAACGTGAATTACTGGGAGCCATGGTATCTCGGATTTGACAGGAAACTGCCGATGCAACGAAGTCGCGGCATCCCAAATGAGAAAAATCTCAGAACTGGTCCCTATCGCACGATGATGGAGCAGAAACGGGATCTCCATGAACTGCACGCACTGATGGCCCCACGTCCCATGTTTGTTTCTGGTGGTGCGGAAGATCCGCCGGCACGCTGGGAGGCACTGAACCACACCGTACAGGTGAATGAGTTGCTGGGTGCAAAATACCGCGTGGCGATGACCAACCGCAAACTGCACAGCCCAGATGCGGAAGCAAACCGCCTGCTGTATGCCTTTTTTGAACACACTTTGGGCAACAAGGATAAGTCAGAATAAGTAAACTAAAGGAAATGCTTAAGTAGTAAAAAGATGATCATGTTTGAAGACAATCAGAATTTGTTCATCCGTTATTCGAAAATACGCCATCGAGACATAGGCCAGTAGATCACTTTGACAACACCTTCGATATTTCCCTTCGGAATTGGCCCCATGAAACGAGAATCAAAAGAATGTTCTTGCAGGTCGCCAATCACAAAATATTCGTCGTTAGCCAGCCTTAATGGCGACTCGACTGAACCGTACTGATCCGGAATGAAATTGATTTTAGAAATTTCTGCAGGTGGCTGGGCTTTGATTCCATTAATCCAGATCTCACCTTCTTTGATGATGATTTCTTCTCCAGGTAAGCCAACTAATCGATGGACAGAATTTGTCGGTTGATTAGTAAGAGTCTTGTACAGCACAATATCCCAACGCTTTGGTGTCTGGATTTTATTCACAATAATTCGGTCTGGTTGCTGAAGAACAGGAATGAGATCACCAATTTCGTCTGTTTTGTTGCAGGTGAGGCAAATACCAAATCGACGATATGCATCAAGCCGCTCGAATTCGGGATGGAAACCTGCGATTGCCTGTTGCCCACAAGAAGGACATTTTCCAATCTGGTGTGTGCCACGCAGTACAGGCGACATCGACTGATTCGCGACAACAAATGCTTCTAACAGAAATGGGTTCAAGACAAAGAAAATCAGCACCACCTTCGCAACAGCGGGTATCAAAGTAACAAGCCAACTGCAGATTGCACGTTTGTATGTGGTACGAAAAAAGATCGCAATGGTGCTGAAGGTAACAAACATGACCAGAGCAAATTCAAATAACAGCGCGAGCAACGGTGGGGGATCCACAATCTCTGTTGTCAGCCAGGAATATCCAAGATGAATTGCTAAAGAAAAAACAACGATCATGAATGTGGTTACCAATGCTCGCAAAAATCCTATCTTTGGGATTTTCGCCCAGTTGGCGCCGATGCGAAGAAAAACGGCATCGAGTATAATGCTTAGAACAAAAATTGTCAGGACGATAAACATAGTGTACATGAATTGAACCTTTCACCTATGGAGTTCACCAAATTACAGTTGAAGTGGTTTGCAGTTAAATATCCAGTTCTCTCCCTTTGCCTGCGGTGCGGGCTTTTTCGTAGACCAGGATGCCCACGGCAATATCTTCCAGGCCGATGCCCAATGATTTGAACAGAGTGATTTCGTCGGTGCGTTCCCGATCGGGGATGTGATCATCGACCAGGCGGCCCAGTTCGGGCATGTCGTACCACTGAATAATGCCGGCATTAACAGCGGGGATCAGGTCGCCTGCTTCCATCATCGCCTGATCTCGACTGTCCACAACTACTTTGCTGCATCGTTTGATTACTTCAAGATCAATTTCGGTTTTGAATTTCATGTTGGAACCAGCAATGTTCAGGTGCTGGCCGGGCTGCAGCCATTCCCCCAGCATCACCGGTTTGACTGAACTGGTGATGGTGCAGACCACATCGGCCTGTTTGACTGCCTGTTCCGGTTGGTCGACCGCAATGACGGGAAATCCACATTCCGCTGTCATGGTGGTGGCAAATTGCTGCCGATTTTCCACCGTGGGGCTGTAAACGAACGCTTGTTCAATCGGGCGAACTGCCGCCACTGCCAGCAATTGAGTGCGTGCCTGTTTTCCACTGCCAAGGATCCCCACCGTGCGTGCGTCCGGCCGGGCCAAGTACCGGGTTGCCACGCCACTGGCGGCACCGGTGCGGATTCGGCCCAACTGATCTGCCTGAATAATAGCCAGCATGTCGCCGGTTTTGCCATCGTACAATGTTACATGAAAGCGAGCCTGCTTTTTGGTGGTGGTATACGCCTTGTAACCAATCACTTTTAATGTTTTGGCGGCTGCAGGCAGCACGTGCAGCATGGTGTGGTCGGTTTGGCAGCGCATCCGTGGCACATTACTGGCCTCTTCCAACGCCCACTTGCGGAATACAGTTTCCACTGCATCCACCGCTTCCGGCATGGTCAGCAGTTCGGCAACTTCGGCTTCATTAATATGTAACACAGGCATGTTCGCCTCCTACAACGTGCAATGGGATCGAACGGTGGTATGATTCTGTTGCGAGAAACTTTAGTCGATTATAGCAGTTAGAATGACAAGTATGATTGTGTCGGAAGCGGTTAGGGCCGGAATTCTTTCCCCAGACGGCAAAAATCAGCCCATTGCCGATAGGGCACCAGCACTTCCTGCGTTTCGCAGTGGCGCACTTTCCCCAGCGCCGGGTATTCGATTCCTTTATAGTGGCGGCACCTTCCAGGTGGGGTGGTTATATTCGGGTACTCATTTGATTTTCATTTTTGCATCGGGTGCCAGATTGCTAAAATAGCACCTGAAGCACATTTTGCAGGAGGGCACCATGGCAAGGCAATTACTGGTACTGGGATGGCTGGGCATGTGCCTGACACTGGCACACGGTGCGGAAGCACCGGGCCTGAAACTGGTGAATAACCAGTTGGTGTTGCCGAATTGCAAGACCGCACCGGACAAAGTGTGCGTCATCAGTGGGACAGATGAGGAAATTGCTGCCCGTCCCGCACTGGCTGGCACGTGGGTTGCCAAAGGGAACGATCTTTGGTTTCAGCCCAAATATCCATTGGTGGCAGGGGTCAGCTATCGCGTTTTCATGTCAGACAAGAAAATAATTGATGTCACAGTGCCAAAACTGGTTCAGGAAGCACCACAATTAGTGGGGGTTTACCCCAGTGGGGATCGTTTGCCAGAAAATTTGCTGCGAATCTACCTTCGGTTCTCCCAGCCGATGGCACGTGGGGGTGTTTATCAGCATTTCTCATTAATTCGGGAAGATGGCACGGAAGTCGACCAGCCTTTCCTGCAACTTGATGAAGAATTGTGGAATGAAGATCAGACTCGCCTGACCTTGTTGATCGATCCAGGTCGCATCAAACAGGGTGTCAAGCCACGTGAGGATCAGGGGCCTGCACTGTCGCAAGGGAAAAAGTTCACGCTGAAAATCCGCAAAGCGATCACCAACGCGAACGGCAAACCACTGCAGGAAGACTTTGTGAAGAAATTTTCAGTCGTGGAGCCGTTTGAATTCAGTCCCGACCCCACCCAATGGAAAATTGTTGAACCCACCGCAGCCAATAGTGCTGTGGGGCTGGTTTTTGAACGCACGATGGATTACGCACTGCTGCAGCGGAAAATCGAAGTGCTGGACGATCAGGGGAAAGCGATTGTGGGGAAAATCAGCTTATCGAAGAATGAAACTGTTTGGAATTTCACCCCCACCGGTGGTTGGGAAGCTGGCAAAACGTACCAGGTACGGGTGGACCGCACCCTGGAGGATGTGTGCGGCAACACCATCAACAAGCCATTTGAAGTGGATGCCATCAAACCAGATCCCAAGCTGGTAAAACCCGATTATTCTGAGTTTTTCTTCACAATTTCAGCAAAATAAAAATGAATATTCACTCATAAAGCCTTCTGGACGTTACAAGTTGAACAGAATTTGCGGACTTTTCCGTATCGATGGTAATGCGCGCTTGCAAATGAAGATCAAAACGAATATAAATTGCTTTTTGGCAGCAAAATTGCTTCCAACGAGTTTCACGGTGAGGCAGGGCGGTCTCTCCATATCTCTACCGCACCGGTTCTCGTCGATTACATTAGAAACGAGCACACTCAACCAGGAGTGGCGATGCCGACCTTGAAAATCCGGCGGATCGATACCAACAGTAGCCAGTATAAGAAGCAGGTTGAAGCGATCAAGAACCCGTTTGCCAATATTGCTCACGTGGTCGCGCCCAACAGCAAAAAATTATCACAAAGCCTTTTTGGGGAAGCACTTACGCCTGCCCAGACAGTCGAACAGATCTGCAAACAGGTTCAGGAAAAAGGACTATCCGCCCTGCTGAAGTTCACTGAAGCGTATGATAAAGTAAAACTTACTGCCAAGAATATACGTGTAACGCCGGAAGAGATGGCCGACGCCTATAGCAAGGCCGATCCCGCCTTTCTGGATACGGTCCGTCGCATCCGCAACAATGTCATGCAGTTTCAGTTGGGATTGCTCAACGAAGATGCCCTGCTTCCCGTTTCCGAACATTACGAGCTGCAGGTGCGGCACCGTGCCCTGAAACGAGTTGGTGTGTGCATACCTGGTGGTGCGGCTGCGTATCCTTCCTCATTAATAATGACTGTTTGCCCCGCACAGGCTGCGGAAGTACAGGATATTGTGGTAGTAATGCCACCTACCGCATACGGTGCGGAAAACGTTGATATGCTGGCAGTCTGCCACCTCCTGGGGGTAAAAGAAGTCTACCGCGTCGGTGGGGCACAGGCCGTTGCCGCACTGGCGTATGGTGTCGAAGGGATCCCACCAGTCGATATGATTGTTGGCCCAGGCAACATGTATGTGATGCTGGCCAAAAAATACGTGTTTGGTCAGGTAGCAATCGACTGCCTGGCTGGCCCCAGTGAAGTAGTGATTATTGCGGACGAATCTGCACAGCCAAACTTTGTGGCAGCGGATATGATTGCTCAGGCAGAGCACGCACCGGGCGTGTCCGTGCTGGTGACCTGGCACGACAATCTGGTAAACGAAGTCGAGCGGGCGTTAACGAAACAGTTGGCCCACCTGGAACGGGAAGATGAAGCTCGCACCAGCCTGCAGAATTATGGTGCGATGATCACCGTGAAAGACAAGGATGAAGCGGTCGCCATTGTGAACATGCTGGCACCCGAACACATTCATGTGCAAACCCGTGACCCAGAATCGTTTGCGGACGAGATAGATAACGCAGGCGCTATCTATCTGGGCACGTTTTCGCCCGTCGCAATGGGGGATTACGCAGCAGGACCATCCCACGTGCTGCCCACGGGTGCCACGGCACGTTTTGCCAGCGGTTTGAGTGTCAACGATTTCCGCCGCCGCACCAGCATCATCAGTTTTACCCGCACCGGCTTGAAGCAAATGGCACCAGACGTGGTAATGCTGGCAGAAAAAGAAGGCTTAACAGGCCACGCGAACAGCGTATCGATCCGGATCACCGACAAGCCACTCGAATTGCGACCCAGCAAGAAAGCTGCCGCCGCCGCCGCGAAAGCAAAGGCTGCCAAGTAGTTTTCTTCGATGCACTGAACCTGTCGACGACGTGTTATCTCTGTTAGGGAAAATACCCAATGTATTCGCAGAGATGGCACTCGAAACTACACAAATTGACTATCGACCTTCCTGGTCTCTGTTGACAGGCACTTTGATTGTGTCTGTCATTCCAACAATCGCTTTGTTGCATCCCCAGGAATCCCTGCTGCAAACCTTTCCAAATCAGTCACTAAAACTATTTTTCACCATTCTTGCAGGAATTGGCTGGATCATTTTTCTACTGCTCAGCTATCTGAAACTCTTTCGAAGACAACAGATAACAATTGACAATAACGAAATAACCATTCCAGTTTCTATATGGTCAGACACAATGAAGACGCTGACTTATGACCATATATCCTCGTTTGATATTAGAAATATTTGGGGAACTTGGGCATTGATTATGGATTATGCAGGCAAACAATATATTATCTGGTACTTTATGTTGCCATCGGAAACTGCTTTTCAAACAATTCTTACAGCAATTGAATCCAAACGACACCATACGACAGATATGACAGATAACGGCCCGATTCAGCAAATGAGAGAAAAATTCAGGCATTCTTTGGTGGGATCATGGACTGCTGCAGTGGGATCATTTAATCTTGCGATGGATGAACATTGGGAAATTCGTCCCGATGGTACTGGCACAATATTGAGCACTGGCTCGTTCTATTATCCAAAAGAAAAAAAGTTCTTTATCTGGAAACAGACTGAGCCAATGGTGTTTGCACTCAAAGTGACTGGATTTATGGGGTGTGTGGATTCAGACGATGATGATGAAGAAATCGATGATGTATTCGATCCGGAAGCAGAAGAATGGTACGAAATCGTTTATGATTTTATCCCTGTATCAACAGATTTCTGTACAATCGTTGGATTAATTGATAAGAATCGGTCCACGAGTGATCATGAACGATTTTATGAGCTATTTCCCTTATCGGCTTGTGGTGTTTATCTTTAAATCGATGTACTGAAGGTATTCTGTTATGAAAAATCACTCTGCCATTTGTGAGCCGTAGTTGTTTGCACTTTGTCTTCCTCGTCAGCAACTCGTGCCACTGCCCTTGGCAGAACAAGCCGGAAGCGTCAGCGATGGAAAAATTGCTGTGTTATCCGAGGCATGTATCATTTTAAGCGCCGTTGCGCCAAGGAATTACTTATTCAAGCTTGACCGCAAAGTCGCAAAGACGCGAAGGCATGGCCGACCGTCATTCCACGCTGTTTCACGGTGATGTTGCGGAGGTAGTCCCACGGACTGATGGGCTGTTAGACCTGATCTTCAGCGACACGTAACACGATGCAGAAATTGTGCAGCGGGATATTCAACTGGCCTTACCCCGATTGGCACCCGGTGGTTTCCTGGCCTTCCACGATTATCCCGATCCGAGGCACCCTGCGGTGCGGCAAGTGGTCGATGCCCACGTTAGCAAACTGGGCTGACACCGCCACGCTCAGGCAGGCTACCTGGGCGTTTTTCAACTCAAGTAAGTTGCCATAGCCATCGCCTACCAAGCATGGAATTATTTCCATGCTATATTAATATATCTACTACCCGTTCAATTTCGGCAATTTTTTTCTTGCTGGGACGAGTTCTTAGAAAAGATTGCTTCTGTAAGTGATTATTCAGCACTAAGTTGCGTCAAAAGTAACTTTTTTGTAAATTTTTTCAAAATTGTGATCACCCATCTTGATGTAAGGTGATCTGATAGTGTACAAATTGGGTAAAGCACGCATTTCAGACGAACTGTTCCGTACTTTGCTACATTGTGTCTTTGCGGTGAAAAGTGAAAAAACTTGCTCAGGTAGACAATCGTTGCAATGCTTCGCGAGCGGGGGTAAAGCCGGGTTGTTCCGCCAGAGCACGCGAGCCTCTGCCACTAGCCCCAACTCCAACAGCACAGTCGCCAGATTGTGCTTCCCTTTGTACCCACGTAATCCACTATCTACACTAGCGAAGTGCGGTGCATCATCGCTGGCCAACAAGCGACTGAAAGCAACTTTGCTAAGCGATTTTCATATTAAATTTTTAAGCCTTTTTAACCAAATTGATCAATTTGGTATTTAACTTACTCCGTGTGCGAGTAAATTCATTTTCGCTTAAAATAATAATGTTCAAAAGTAAATCCAGTTTTAAGAGAGCACATGGGCCTGATAACTGAATTGCTTGAACGAATATATAGCAGTTGAAGTTGATGCAAATTATTCTTTGGCAAATCTGCCATATTTAAATTTTTGCCACTATCAATTTGGACAAAATGCATTACATGAATATCGCTACGCGAGTCGCTAAAAGCCACAATTGACAAATCTGCATTAACAACATAGTTTCTAGTGGATAAGGAGTATTGTATATTTTGCAAATCCTTCGATAGGAAATCCCATTTGAATAGTTTCTTGTCATCAATTTCATAAGAGCAGATATATTTTGAATCCGAAGAAAAATGCAAATCAGTAAAATTTCCCTTTTTAGAAAATAATAGTTTTGATTTTGAATCGTAAATTGCTACTTCGGTATCTGATATAACTGCGAGATATCTTCCACACTCACTAAACTTAGCCTCATAGACATTTGTGGCAAGTGTAATCTTAGATAATACACTTTTTGTCTTGATGCTGTAAAGCAATACTACTTTACTTTCAGTACTACAAATCGCAAGCGTGCTTTTGTCTGGCGACAGGTCAAATGTGCTGCAATCAAGTTTTAGATTAATTTCTCCTACTAGCCGTTGATCACTTACGTTCCAAATTTCTATTGGGCTCTTTTCTCGATTCGTTAAGATTAACATTTCCTTGTCATCATTGTAAAATAACATTTTTTCAATCCAATAATCATTTGAAGATGACAACTGCGCCACTTTGCGAAAATCTGCAGTACTATACACGAAAACAGAACTAGACAATCCATTTGCAAAATCAAATGATTCGAAAGCGAATATCTTGCCATTGTTGGCGGACACAATTTTGCGGTCGTCCCCACTAAGTTTAGACGTAGCACATAGTGTCAATGCAAATAAGAACAACAAAAGATGTTTTGTGAGCATATTGTTATTTCTCTTTTTCAATAAAATAACTGTGAATTGAGACCCAAGTGACCCCTTCTATGTTGCCAGATAACCACAATGTCATCTGGAAGCAACGCTTCTACCTTGCCGCCACTAATAACTGTTTGTGGCAAAAATGATACTACTCTAAATATTGAATTGTTTTGAAAAATATTTCTAGCCACATTATTAGTATTCCTTAAATCAGATTCTCCACCAACGATTAGATAATTGGTCTTGGTAATTTTGCTTGGTCCTCCGATCCCAAGACTGTAGGAGTGACAGTAAAAAGTATATCTTTTGTTAAGTGGGTTTTGATTAGCAGTATTTTTTGCTAAATATATTATTACATTAACTGTTGTTTTAGACACTCTAATAGTATATGGAATCCCATTGACAGGAACACTTTTATCTGGTGTTATTTCTTTTGCTTTAGGAATAGGCTTGATTGAATCATTATCAAATAAGTTATTTCTTGAGTGTTTTCCGGTAAATCTAAGAACCTGTACATTCAATTTCTTTTGTTCTGCTTCCGTAATACCATCTCTATTATAAACTTTCAGCAATTCAGCATACGCATCAACTACTGGGATGAACGCTTCAAAATTATTCTTTGCAGAGGCACTAACACCTTTAAATTGTTTTTCGATAGAATCTAATCGTCCAGGTATTGGTATTGTGGGCAATTGCAGCCCACTCAAATCCTTCCCATTTAGCCCATTAATCCCCACGTACCTCAGCAAATTCGCATCACCCGCATCAAAGCCGATGGGGTCTTCGCCGATGAATTGTCCCAGGTCGAAGTTGTACGGGCGGTATTTGGTGAAGCCGAGGCCAGTAGCTGTATCGAAATACATGCCGGTAAAGCCGATATTCCCCAGTGCGGCACTGCCAGATTGGCTGACGATGTTGCCAAAGGCATCCCATTCCAGTTCCTTAACGATTGCTCCGGTATCATATAGTATTTCGGTGATGCTGCCGAGGCGGTCAGTCAGCAGCCATTCCAGATCGGTGCCATCACTGCGGGCCAGGCCGTCCAGATAGCGGGTGATAATTGCATTGCTGCCATCCAGATCGGCCCAATGTTGAAGCACCGAGTGGGTAATCCCTGGGGAAGTAGCAACAATTTCAAAGGCAAACCGCTCCGTGACCACTGAACCAGTATCAGTTTCCTGCTGAATCAGGTTGCCAAAGGCATCAATCGTGTAATCGACCCGTGTCAACAGCGTGCCGCCATCGGTGGCCCGTTCTTCGGCCCAGATCATCTGATTGCGGTGGCTAAAGCCATACGTCCAGGTCAGGCCGGTGCTGATGTTCTCCTTTTTGACAATCGAGCCTTCATCGTTGTAAGTGTAATCCCAAGTGCCATCGGTGCTGGTGCGGTTATTGCTACCCACCGCATACCCCGCCATCGTGCGGTTGCCGCTGGCATCGTAACTGTAACTGCTCAGGCCATCATCCACCACCTGCGAGGTGCGGTCGTAGTCGTAATTCTTCAAATAGGTGCCACGGCTTTCCGAAGTGATCCGATTCGCACCACCATAGGTGAATTCATAATCCACCAGTGTGGCCAGCGACCCGCTCTGGTGCTCGATCTGGTAGCTGGTGCGATGCGACATGTGGGCTCCGTGGCGAAAAATTGCCAACTACAGGATAACAGAGAAAGCGGGGGATTTCAATCCTCGTTGAATCTACTTCAAGTTTTCTGCTCTGGATTCCGCATTCGCGGGAATGACGTTTCAGGTGAGCTTCAGTGTAGTGTTAGCTAATTCAAGTTTTGTGCTCCTGGATTCCCGCTTTCGCGGGAATGACGCTTAGTTGTAGGTTATGGTCTTGCCAAACAGCCCGGCCTGAGTGCTCACCCGCCCCAGATCATCGTAGGTGAAGGTATAGGTACCCAAACTGTTGGAGGCGGCCTCCAGCATCCCATCATCATACTACAGATAATCGTGCTCCTCAAAGGTGCGACAGCTCCGGGTCGATTGGCTTGTGGACGACAGCCCCCACCACGCCAAAACAGCCACGAAGTTTGGCTTAACCGAACGGTATGTTGTGGTGCCCGCTTACGGCAACCCCGAGGATGTTGCCTATCCTTTGCTTTGGGTTCGGCTTGTGAAGGCAGCAGTTGCAAAAGTCACTGAGGCATATGATGCAGCTGACAGTGATGCATAATCCGTTTTGAACTTTATCGCCTCCCGCGGCTGAGTAGGACGAAAGGTTCATGTCACATAAGGACTTCTAAGCTGAATGGGAAATCTGCGTGATTAATCCACAAGGCAACATATTTACGGTTCCAGGTTTTCGTTGCGGCTCGGCAAAACAAAGTGATTTTTCCGTACTGTTGTGGGCGTTGAGCTCACCAGCTTCAGGCAGCGGTGGTGGGGGCAGTGGAACTGTTTTTATCTGCTTCGTGGGTGTATTTGCCCAGGTCACGCAGGTAGCGGTAGTGGGAACGGACACCATCCATAAACGTGGGGTGAACCATGTAGTTAATACCATGTTCTTCGCAGGTTTCACGCACCAGTTTCGAGAGTGCGGGGTAATGCACGTGGGAAATGTGCGGGAACAAATGGTGTTCAATCTGGAAGTTCAACCCACCGCAATACCAGGTGACAATCCGGCTGGTTTGTGCAAAATCGACCGTGGTTTGAATCTGATGGATCGACCAGGTCTGATCCATGCGGTTGGATTCTGTCTCTGGCAATGGAAAATCGGCTTCACCAACACAGTGGGCCAGTTGAAACACCACACTCATGATCATGCCCATCATGCCGACCACACCCACGTAGAACAGCAGCACCAGCCACCAAGAGTGGAAGAACATGGGCAGTGCCAGCAACAGGGTGAAGGAAACCGCTTTACCGGTATAGAAAATCACCATATCCCAGAACTTGGGCCGTGGGATTGGATGTTCACCGATTTTGCCGACTGCGATTTCTTTGAAATCGGCAAACAGGTGCCAGCGAATCCCCATCAGGCCATACAGCATCCACAGATAAACGTGCTGGAAACGATGGAACCAGCGGCGGGGCTGGTGGTAGCAGAATCGTGCCAGCGTGCCCACGTCAATGTCGGTATCGTGCTTGTCGATATTCACATAAGTGTGGTGCAGAATGGCATGTTTCGTGTGCCATAAATACGAACTGGCCCCCACCATATCTAATGTGGAAGCTGCCAGCCTGTTCATCCAGCGTTTGTTCGAAAACGCACTATGCCCACCATCGTGCTGGATACTGAAGCACACGGCTGTCATCGCCAGAGCCAGCGACAGAGCAAGTGGGATCGCCAGCCAGATCGACTGGCAGAAAAAGACCAGAGCAATATACGATGCCGCCCACCACAGCAGGATGGTGGCTGCTTTGGCATACATCGCCAGTGGCCCACGGCGGGATTTGCCGGTGCTGGCAAAATAAACGTCCGCCTTTTGCTTCAGTGCGGCGTAAAAGCCATCATCTTTGGGAAATTTTGGCAATTTCCGAGGTGATTGTGCTGCATGGCTGGCGATAGACTGGTTTGTTGATTCTTCTGTGGTATCCGTCACCACAGGTACGACCGACGGTACATCCAATGAAAGCATGGAACAAAAACATCCGTTCAAAAAAGTTAACACCACTATTGGTCAAATTGAAAGGAATCGCAACTCCAGAACTTCAATCGACCACCAACGGGGATTGTGTGCCACTACAATCAGACAGCGACTGGAATGTTTCTGGCTGAGTGTGCCACAAAAACATGCCGTTGCGGTGCTGACCTGGCAAACACCCCGGTGCCGGAAACTGCCAAAGACAGTTTCTGGCTATCCTCCAAAGAGCAACAGGTTAGTGTATCGAACTTCAAGCCTTAACATGTTATGACAAAAGTGTTTCCGTTCGACGTTCAACCCGAGGGCATGGTTAGAATACCACACAACGTGGGCGGGGGCAATTCTTTATTATGAAGTAGCGGTGAAAATTATCGCCCTGCCCACTCGAGGTTAATCTGGCACCTGAAAATGAAGAAGTTTTAATTTTGAGGTGAAAATCTTCACAATTTCGACATCTTTCTTAAAGAATTTCTGCTTTCCGAGGCACAGCACCTGCAGGCGGGGGAATAATTGGCGTTGCTGGATTGTTGACAGTACAGAAAGTGTTACTTCCGAAGCCTGAATCGACAGACTACGCACGCTCGGCAGTGCCGTGTGTGGCAAATCGGTGAAAAAATCGTCCGTCAGCTGATTCCCATCCAGATTCAGATGTTCCAGCAGGGCAAAATTGCCAGAACCAAATATTTCCAGCAAAACTTGCGTGCTGAGCTGATTGTAGGCTATCTCCAAAGCTCGCAGATCGGGAAGGTGCGATTCTTCTAACGATTGCACAACAATGCTTTTGTCATGAGGATGGATATCGTTCAATTCCAAAGATACCAGATTGTGCAACTGCGGGTGGCAGATTATTTGCCGTAAAGTGTTCGCACCCATGGGGTTATAGCCGATCCGTAGAGCCTTCAGTCTGGGTAATTCCTGGCGGTCCAGCCAGCTCATCACATGGACCCCAACCAGTCCATTATGACCCACATCCAGTGTTTCAACAAAAGCTGGCACCTGCAATTGGTCAAAATCCGCACCCCTGATCGAGCCAATCAGGCTGAGCGTGCGGCACGATTCTGGTAGGTTGGCAAGAAATTTGTTCAACTGCGTGATCGGCAATCGGAATGAATTCAGTTCCAGCGACCGGAGTTTTTTCAGCCCACCTTTGCTGGAAATGCTGCCAACGGTGGCATCAGTGTTCCGAAAATTGAAGTAATTTGTTGGATCCATTCTCATTCTTGGGCCACTGGAACCCACTATTCTGATAATATTGAGATTGTTTGATTCTTTGGCAAACTGCAACTTGACCCGTTGACCCTGGCAATGCACCGTGAGTCCGGTCAATTCTGATGGCAGTTCGGTAAAACAATGGGCCTTCTGACTCGGCACAATTTGCAGTTCGACGCCAGTACCTGGGTACCATTCCAGATCTTCTTCATATTCTTTTCGCCAGTTGCCATTGAGATGCTTGTAGTCCAGCCAGTCTGGCAAACCTCGCTGAAATCCCAGACGCTTCACGGGAACGAGAACATCTCCCAGAAATTCCTGCCGCACCGCAAGATCATCCACCGGTAAAGACCATTGTGGGTGAAGCACATACCGATCCGCATCCCACGTGGGGAGGTTGTGGTACTCAATCATCGTGCGGATGAACCTCGCCCGCGCTTCAAAGCCATTGTCTTCCAGCCAGTCGCTGTAGATCAGCCGGGCAGCATCATCATGCCGATTCGCTAAAATTGCTTTGAATAAGCCCTCACCCACATGGATCACGACTACTGCCTCGGTATTTGGTTGCGAATGATCAGCGGTTTTTAAACCATGATTACTGCTGATCTTTATGCAGGTAATAGTCATCATCCTGCACTTGCCGCTGAATGGCGGGGATCTCTGTGTAATCCACCTCCACACCCGGTTTCAGGCGGGGTAACAACTTCACCCAGCAACTGTTACTCCACTTCTGGATGCGACAGTGTTGCATTAAAATGTACGACAATTTCAAGCCTAAAAAAGCGTTTGTTTTTTCAGGTTCTTTCCTGTTGAAGTAACGCTTCAGCATGTAAAAGATCGCCAGGCTGAACAGAATCATTACCGACAACGTGATCATAAACAAGATTTCGCTTTCGTTATTGCTGCTGACCATGAAACCAAGCAGTACCAGACCCACTGGTCCCACGGTACTGGCAATGACCGCATTTTTCCGCCATTGGCTCAATTGTTCTCCCTTGTGGACACAATGTTCGCAGCACCAGACGCGGTAATGAATCGATGTTCTTTCTTCGGTATAAGGATCCGCGACACCATTGACCTGGAGATACATGATTGTTGCCCAATCATCGGGAATATTGCAGATCTGGCAGAATTTCACCTTGATACCTCGAAAAAGCCACGTTTCTGGAGATCACCTTAGGTTGTAGTATCCAAGTAGTAGTCATCGACATCATTATTTTTTGTGCAAGGCAAGCGAACAGACTCGATGACAGCCCCTGATTTCAGAAACGGTTTCAAGTGGACGTGACACCAATAATTCCACTGATGAATGTGACAGTGCAGTTTGAAAAAGGTCGATAACTTTAATCCCAGAAAGCCTACCGTTCTTTCTGGCTCCGACACGTTGCAATAAAAAATGAACCCAATGTTCGAGACAATGTATCCCAATAGTATGACAAAAAGAATTGGGATGATGAAGAGGAAAACATTATCTGCAATCAGAGAAAGTATCCCTCCGACCAGTATGACAAAGAGATTGATAAGAACACAGTAGATAATCGCCACAGATCTTGCTCGCCCCGCACGAATACCTTTGGTAATGCATTTCTGACAACACCAAAGTCGAAAGTTCATCCAGTCAACGCCTTCACGACCTGTTTCCACACCAACACCATTGACTCGCAAGTACATTTTCTCGAGTTTCTGATCATTCATTTGGCATATCTGGCAGTGATACAATGTGTATCCTCATCAATTGTCACAAGAATAATCTACCCTACTTCACTGATAACACTTTCTTGCCGTCGACCCATGTCTGGAGGCAGGTGGTGCGGTGGATGTCGGTAGCAGGACAGGTAAGAATATCCTGATTCAGTACTACAAAATCGGCTTTTTTACCCACTTCCAATGAACCGATCTGATTTTCCAGCCCCATAATGCGTGCGTTCTGAATGGTGTAGAACTGGATTGCCTGTTCCCGCGACAGGCTTTCTACCGGGTGCAGTGGGTCTTCCAGATATTTCCCTTTACGCGTGATTGCTGTTTGCATACCCAGAAAAGGGTTGTACGGGTTTACCGAAGTAAACGAACCCACCCGTTGCATGTGGTCGGAGCCACCACCCACAGTCACTCCGGCTTTCATCAGCGACTGAAGTGGCTGAAAATATCGCAAACGTTCACGACCGAACTGCTTCACCAGTGTGTGGGAATCCAGATACAGCCAGGCGGGCTGAATATCGACCACGACACCCAGTTCTTTGCACATCTGCACGGCTTCTTTACTCATGAAGTTACTGTGGGTCAGGCACGGCCGCGTTTTTGCAACTGGCAGCACCTTGTTCACCTTCTGATAGGTATCCAGCAGGGTGTGTACCGCACCGTCGCCCACGGAGTGTGCGGTAAATTGCAGACCCACCTTCACCGTGTGGTGCACAATCTGTTCCAGCCGATCGGGGGTAATAAACAGCAGCCCACGGTACTGTGGGTCGGTGATCGAATAGATTTTGCTGGTGCCCCATGGTTGCCGCATGTAGGCACTGCCAGTCAGCATACCACCATCCAGGAACATTTTGATGCCAATAATCTGTAATGTGGGGTCGGTTTTCCGCAACGGATGACTGGCGATGCGGTCGATACTCTTCTGAATATTCTCCATGGAACCGCTCGAACCAACGCCCATGGAAAGAGAAACGCGTGTATGTAATTGTTGATTTTTGTTGAGTTCAGACAGTAAATCTGCCACATCGGTGCTACAATTTCGATCAATAATGCCTGTTAAACCGACAGAATGATAATCTTGTAGCAATTCCAACAGGCGGGTGATTTTTTGTTCTTTGGACGCACTGCGGGAACTGGTTTTCACCTTCAAATACCTCGTGCAACTGCGAATAATCCCCGTCGGCTCTTGTGTCTTCGGGTCTTTCTCCACATAACCTGCACCACCATCGGTCACTTTGAAATCTTTATCGATCCCACTGAGCTTCAGTGCGAGCGAATTAACGGAAGCATCAGGACCAGTGGAAAATACCACGGGATGGTCTGGTGCGGCGCGGTCCAGTTCCTCTTTCGTGGGATAACGCTGTTCTTTTAACCGCGTGATAAACACCTGGCGAATCGAAATCCATTCCCCCTTCGGCACCACCTGCGTGCGTGCCTGCACATACTTCAGCAGATCGGCAATATCGTCCATCGGTGGGATGGGGTGGTCAAATTCGTGCATTGCCGCCCCATAAATGTGCACATGCGAATCAATCAGCCCAGGCAAAATGGTTCTGCCATCCATGTCGAGAATATCTGTTTCCGAAGCAGCCAGAGCCATGACTGTTTTTCGGGCACCAAGTGCAATAATTTTGTCATTGTGCAGTGCCATTGCCTCTACTATCTGGAATTTGGCATCAGCCGTAATAATTTTTGCGTTCAGAATAATACTGGTCGGTGCTGGCGCTGCCCACACGAACATGGGCGAATGTGCCATCGCGCACAGAAGAAGAACAAGACGCTGAATCATGAAAATCACCCGAAACCACCACTTGGGAGATCATTATCCCCCACCCACAGTAGGATTGCAAGCGGGAACATGGTATCTCAAAGTGACCGCCAGGAGTTAATAAAATTTAAACACTATTTGGTATAGTCTGGATGCGGTAGAAATTTATGGTAAATTGAGTTGCGGTAAGAATTTACCTGTTAGAAGAATGGTAAACGATGAACGAAGAAACGCTGTTTCATTTGCTGATCAATGCACCTGAACATGAACGGCAACAAATTCTGAATCGGGAATGTGCAGGTCAGACAGAACTTCGCCACAGAATGCTTGAATTGTTGGCAAATTGTCAGACATCTGATGGTGTCATCCATCAAATGTGCGAATTCTTCCAGGAAGGATTGGAATCAGGTATTATTCCGGATGTAGAAGAGCTCGTTGCCACAGCACAGGAAGAGATCAGAGCAGAATTGATCATGGAACTGATCAAACTCGAAGAACGCTACGCAGACACGGATGAACGAGGTAGAATTCGTACACGATATTGTGAACTGTTTCCGAAGTATCGAGAAATGATTCTCAATGACGATAAAAGTCCGCGCGCCTCACCGAGTATGCTGGAATCTACAGTTGACAGCAAGAACACAGTTGTAGATTCATCGGATAAGTACCCAGAGATTCCCAATTATGTGATACAGCACGAATTGGCCAAGGGTGGTATGGGTTGTGTTTATGCGGCATACGATAAAGTGTTTGAACGAGAAGTTGCGATAAAAACCCTGTTACCAAAAGCGAATCGAAATAGATTCATTGTTGAATCCCGTATTACAGGTATGTTAACCCATCCCTCGATCCCACCTGTACATGAATTAGGCACAACAGCAGAGGGAATGCCTTATCTGGTGATGAAACTAATTCGAGGAAAAACCCTTTCCGAGTTGCTGAAAGGTCGCAATTCATTAGAAGATGAATTTCCGAGATTTATGCAGATATTTGCACAGATAGTTCAAGCAGTCGCATTTGCACATTCTCAAGGTGTCATCCATCGTGATTTGAAACCATTAAACGTGATGGTGGGTCAATTCGGTGAAGTGCAGGTAATGGATTGGGGTCTGGCACGAAAGCTGTCGGATTCGGAGTCTGAAGGGCGTGAAAATAGAGTCAACAACGAAATTCAAGGATTGACGATTGCAGGAATGGTAATGGGAACACCAGGCTATCTATCTCCCTCTCAGGCACGCGGAGAAAAGGCAAATCCCAGTTTTGATGTGTTTGCCCTTGGAAGTATTCTGACTTCGATTCTTACCGGGAAGCCAGCAGTCACAGGAGAATCAGCTCGAGAGATAATACTGAAGACGGCTCGAAACGAACTTCAGGACGCAATGTTGCGATTGCAGTTCAGTACGGCTGATCAAGAATTAGTTAAGATCGCTAGAATGTGTTTGCTTACAGACTTGGCAGATAGCTTCCCAGACGCACAAGCGGTTTATACAGCAATTCAGGAATATCAGAACCGGTTAGAAAAAGAATTGAAGCTCGCTCAGGCAGAAAAAGCAGTTGCCTATACCAGGATCGCAGAAGCTCGCAAAAGGCAGAGATTAGTCAAATCTGCCATCACAGTGTTGGGAATTGTCATACTTACAGGTCTTTTCTTGTCAGTCAGATATGCATTTCAAGCTGCACAAGCAGAGAAAAAAGCGTATGCGCAGGAAAAAGTTGCAGCAGGGCGACTCAAGGATTTGCGCAACTCCTTTGATGCTCTGCAGGATACCCAGGAAATGCTTGATCGATTGCTTGCAGTCAGTCGAATGCAATTGGCAAATGCAATGTGGCGAACGAATGATCCCCCTTCTGGAATTGGAGCCATCCTGGATACGATTCCTAACCGTCTGAGAGGCTGGGAACACAGCATTTTGGCCCAGCAACTCCCAGGCGGCTACATGACATTGTCTGGACACGACAGGGATGTCATTGATCTGGCGATCAGTTCGGATGGCAAACACGTAGTATCTGCTGGAGTGGATCGTTCACTTCGTGTCTGGAATAGTGATACCGGAGAGTGTGTTCATGTAATATCTGGACTTGGCAGTGCCATTCAAACGGTAAACTTTCATCCTAAAGATAACATCATTATCTCGGGTTCAAATGATGGCACTCTTCGCATTTGGGATGTGATTTCTGGAAAGCAAACTCGAGTGATTCTTGCTCATGAAAGTCCAATTTTTTGCGTACGTTGGTTTCCCAGTGGTAGAGGCTTTGCAACTGCTTCGAATGATGGAATGATCCACCTGTATAATGACCAGGGAAAATTGCTTAAAAAAATACATGCGCATGCCAAAGGTGTTGAATCGATCGATTTTCACCCTGATGGTAATACGATGTATTCTATCGGCAAAGATGATCTGTTAAAAATTTGGAGTTTGAACGATTATTCTCATCGTGCAGTGTCTTTGCATGAAGGCACACAAGGCTACTTAGCGAGCGTTGGTGTCGGAAGCTCGGAAAACCACAAGTTTAGCCTGAATCATTGCACGGTCTGTAGTCCTGATGGATCGAGAATTGCTTCACGTGAAGTAGATAAAAATGTAATTATACGCGATGCTTCCAATGGCAAAATCTTGCTGATTCTGGACAATGAATCTGATGGAACCCCAAAAGATATTCAGTTCAGCCCGGATGGATTGTCAGTATCAGCAGCATTGAGCAACGGATCAATCCAGATCTGGAATGCAATCACCGGACAACAGCAAGGAATACTTCACAGCCGCCACAATCGTATCTATTCTCATCGTTATACTCCGGACGGCACACGAATTATCGCTGCAGCAACTAGTGGCAAACTAGTATTTTGGAATATCACCGTCAAGCATCAACAATCGATAGTTGCTAGTAAAATCAAGTCTAATGACCAAGTAATTTCATCACCAATGAGTGATCGATATATTGTAATAAATCACAATCAGAATATGATAATTCGATCCTTATCCGATCACCAGCAGATCGTAGATATTCCTATCAAGGACCGGTTATTATCACAAATCAGTTTCAGCCCTGCTGGAAAGTATGCTGTGGGATATTTTGCCAAGGATGATGATCAAAACGACAAAGTCGTTTCAATATGGAATACAAACAATGGCCAATTATTGAAGCCATTCTCTGATACCAACAACACAGGCAGAGCAATTGCCTTTGCTGGCAATGATAGATATCTAATCTGCTCGCATTCTGACAGGGAAATTGTAATTGTTGATATTGACAAAGAGCATTCCAAGCCACTTGTTGCTTTGGAGAGTCAGGCGCCAGGCAGAATCGTTGCTGTCGCAGAGCAGCCGCTTTGGCTGATTACCTATATGTATCCAAATCTCCGCATTTGGTCTATCCCTGACGGCAAGCTTTTAAACGAGATTGCTTTGGACAAATTTACAATGGCATTTGTTAGCAATGATGGCAAATCTCTTATCATCTCTCAGGCAAATGGCAAGCTGATCCTTTTTGATTTGGTTAAGAATCGTCGAATTAAGGAATTCAAAAAGTCGAGTCTCTTTATTTCGATTAACCCTGATACTAATATGTTTGCCATGCAGCAACTCAGCTCCTCACATATTAATCTGATTGATACTGCGACTGGAAATATTTTGCGAACAATTCAGCCGGCAATACCACAAGGAAAACATCTCTTATTCAGTCCCGATGGAACACGTTTATTTACCGCAGATTCTGAGGGTCGTATTTCTGTCTGGGATACTGAATTCGGAAACTTGTTAATGACCCTATCATGTGAACAGCGTATCAGAAACATTCATTATCACGCTACTCGTAATTCTTTGTTAGTCTATGTTCAGGATGGCACTTTGTATGAATTTGGTGCTATTCCACCGGACGCTGAAGTGGGGCCACCGGCCCCTCAGATGCTTCAGTTTCGAAAGAACATGGCCACAATTCCCAGAGCAAGCTGGCACTATCAACAGGGCATACTTGCAGAACGCCTGAATCATTGGTTTTCAGCCGAGTGGCACTGGGCAAAACTCTTACAAATTGAACCCGATAGTCAAACGGCTCGGAAAAAATTGCTCGAGGCAAAGTTGAAACGTTTTGGGCAACCTATTCTCCCAAGATGATTTACTTCGGTTTTACTTTCAGCTTTACTTCTTTGCCATCGCGTGTCACGGTAACATCGATTTCTTCATCAACCTTCTGATCGCCCATGACGGCCATGTAGTCGTTGATGTTGCGGATTCGTTTGCCGGTGATGTTCACGATGATGTCGCCTTTTTTCATGCCACCAGCTTCTGCTGCACCGCCGGGGATGATACCGCCGACAACCATCCCTTCAATGTCCGGCGTGCCATAGCTGGGCATCACACCCAGTTTGGGGCCACGTCGGCCGGCACTCATCGAACCGGTCATCCCGGCCACATACTCCGGTCGGGTGGGGGCTGCGGCAATTTCATCGCACAGGGTGCGGACAAGATCAATCACCCTGGTGATGCCCTTGAAGTTGATTGTTTCCGGTAAATCTTTCGGTGTGTGGTATTCCTGGTGCTCACCGGTGAAGAAGAAATAGACCGGAACTTTCGCAGTGTAAAACGATGTATGGTCGCTGGGCCCGGTGCCACTTTTATCTTTTACCAGGTGCAGGCCGGCTGCTTTGTTTTTTTCATCCAGAAGTGCTTCAAAGTTTTTCGCAGACCCCACCCCGCCGACACGCAGAGAGTCTTTCTTCGATTTTTCCTCCACCCGCAGTCGACCAATCATGTCCATGTTCAGCATCGCCACAGTATCTTTCAGTGGGAACAGAGGGTTCGATGCATAATGCAAACTGCCCAGCAGACCTGATTCTTCACCAGTGAAAGCAATGAAAACTAATCTGCGGCCTTCTCGGTCTTTCTGGCTGCCGTAGTATCGGGCAAGTGCCAGCAAACCAGTGGTGCCGGAAGCATTGTCATCCGCACCATAGTGAATATCGGTGCTTCCCGCAGCCAGCGATCCAGCTTCACCTCGTCCCAGGTGGTCGTAGTGGGCACCCAGCACGACGGTTTCGTTGGCCAGCGGCCCTTTTCCTTCAAGAACCGCAACCACATTTTTAACGGGCAGTTCCCGCACGCCAACGTTGGTGGTGATTTCCACTTTCACATCGGCCAGAGCCACACTGGCGGGCTTCAACTGGCTATCGATTTTTTCTTGCCAGTCGGCTAATGTTGTCTTGCTACTCTTCAACAATGTGTCAACAATTTCCCGTTTCCAGTGCACCACGGGCAATTTGCCGATTGCATTGCGGTCGCGGGCATAGCTGTATTCCATTAAGGTGTCTGATTTGCCTGCACGGTCGAGATCGTTGATAAAGATCACCCCTTTCGCACCCAGCTTTTCTGCAGTCTGGATTTTGGAAGAGAGCGAAGCCACTTCGTTCAGTTGATTTTCATCGAACAATGGGTGGGGCCGTTTGCGAAACTGCGGTGCCTGTCGCATCACCACAACAATCTTGCCTTTGACATCAATCCCGGCGTAATCATCGTACTTTTCTGTTTTAATGCCGTAACCAGCAAGAACCAGTTCACCGGAAATCTCACCGGCACCACTGAGGCCACTGACGGTGAAATCTTTCAGGTATGCGGGGGCAATTGCCCCACCTTTGGTGGTGATGGCAACCACCTGTTTGCCTTCTTTCAAATACGAATCTTTCACGCCGAACGGCTGAAAGTAAGTGCCATCCGGCACACCCGATTTCAGGCCGGCATCACGAAAGGACTGGGCGATATAGTTGGCTGCTTTGTTGATCCCTTCGGTTTTCAGCCCACGGCCTTCACATTCTTTGCTGGCCAGGAAATAGAGATCTTTCTGCAGCAGTTCAATTGGATAATCCGCTGCCCCCACCATCGGAGTGGTGAAAAGCAACGCACAAAGAGTGAAGAAGCTAGTATTCCATTTTTTCATCTATTCTTTCTCATTTATTCGCGGGCGACCAACAATACTGGAAGCCATTGGTGGAACATCAAAAGATTTTGCAGGCGGCATGGCTTGAAATCTATTGCGTGCCCACCCACTGACCGCAAAGATTATTGTAGGTGTGTGGGGCTAGTGAATGCCTGATCCTGCCTGAAAATCCCAAAATCGGCTGATTTTGGACGAACACTTCAACCAACCAACATAATACCCTACGGGAATGGGCCGCACAAGCCCACGAGGGGATCGCACCTTTGCGATAGCCGATTTTGTCGAACATTTGGGCCACTTGTCGTTGTTCAACCCATGCAGCCATTGTCCACGTTTACCAAGCATGGAATTATTTCCATGTTATATTAATATATCCACAACACTTCCAATTCTGGTAATTTTTTTCTCGCCAGGACGATATTTTTGAAATAATGGATGACATAAGTGCTTATTTGGCAATTATTTGCGTCAAAGAAAACATTTTTGTGAATTTTTACAAAATCGATATCACCCTTCTTCGATCAAGGTGATCTGATAGTGTACAAATCTGGGAGAGCGGGTTTCATTCTCTCCTCATAGCCGCCAGAGTAAGCAAGGGTTTGAGCATTGATACCCTTGCTTACGCTTCGGGCTATGAAGCAATTCGTAGACCGCCTTCGGTGTACTGCCACTGGTTATGGCAGGGGGCCAGAATGCGGACCACCTTTGACGGAGCAGGTGTTCACCGACAATGTGGCAACTGCCGTTTCTGCCCGCCATCCAATCCGGGGTTTAATTCTGCCAATTGCCAAAATGTGAAAATGTTCAATCTCAGTTATCAATATAGTGAAATAGTATCATTTGTCTCGGTTTCCGTTAGGAGAAAAACTTAAGTAAATTAACCCATACAACAGTGAACTAAGCGGCAACGTATAAAATATATAATCTGATAAATTCACAAGCTTTAACAAATATCCGACGGGATGAAGAATACAGAAAATAAATGTAACTATTTCATCCATTTTATCAAAGTTGAATCTAAAAATAAACCACAACATCAGCACCAGTACAAATGATATCACAAAAAAGCAAATACAGAATGTAGTATGCAGAATGCAAGTAATTTTTTACGTTGTGCAAACAAGTTGGATGTACCTTATTAAAGAGAAACTTGATGGCACATAAGTTCCTTTGCAATGCCCTGAGTATAATTCTGTAAAATATTTCATTGCTTTGCTGAAGCTACAATCTGGCAAGCAACCAGGATCGCATCGCTTTCTGAAAATCTGCAGCAAAAGTGGGTCAGTTCACCAGGAGTTTTTCCTGTTCTGCTCGTTTTTCCTGTTCCAGTTCTTCAATCAGTGGCCAGAGCTGGTCGACTTCTTCGTAGAACAGATTGCCGATCAGAACATCGGTAATCAACCCTTTCTTGTCCGGATTTTTGCGGACCAGTTTGCCAAAGTTCAGGCCATCGTAGAAGGCACACACCAGACGACGCATGCGCTCCATGGCTACTAGATAATCTTTTTCCCATGCTCGCAGGCGGGTCTCACTGGGATCATTTGCAGCCAGTGCGTCGCCAATGGCATCCGCAGCCAGCCCCCCAGAAGTCAGTGCCAGCAGCACCCCAGATGAGTAGAGTGGGTCTAAAAAGCCGAATGCATCACCCACAAGAACCCAGCCATCGCCAGCAACTTTGGTGGCTTTGTATGAATACTCTTTCTGGGCACGGAATTCATCGCACTGGGTGGCATTCGCCAGACGTGGTGCCAGACCGGGGCATCGCTCCACTTCTTCGAAGTAGATCGATTTCAGATCTTTGCTGGCACGGTTCTGGAACAAATATTGATAGTCTGCCACCACGCCAACGCTGATAATGTCATCGTGCATGGGGATGTACCAGAACCAGCCCTTCTTTTCTTTGGTCTGCAGCACGATGGTGGCGCCAGAATCTTTCCCTTCATCCCGATAAGCATTTTTCCAGTAGGTCCAGACGGCTGCTTTCCGTAATTCCGGGTCCCATTGACGCAAATTGAGGCGGTCGAGCAGAATCGAAGACTGGCCGCTGGCATCAACGACCACTTTTGCCCGCACTTCCTGCTCTTTACCGTCTGCATCCAACAGGCGGACACCCACGGCACGGTCGTTTTCAAAGATCACGTCCAGCACTCGCACCCCTTCGTGGGCATGCACACCATGTTCGCGGGCGTTTTCCAGCATCATCTGGTCGAATTCGCTGCGGCGAACCTGCCAGGTCTGGCTGCGTTCGTGGTTTTCGTGGTCGACAAAGTAGAACGGCTCACTTAGTTTTCCGTGCTGCGAAACAAACTGCACACTGTATTTCTTAACAAAATGACTGCTTTTCATTTTGTCGAGCATGTTCAGGCGTTTCAGCACATTGTACGTGTGGGGAATCAGCGACTCGCCAATATGAAACCGTGGGAACTTTTCACGCTCGAACAGTTCCACCTGATAACCTTTCTGTGCCAGCAGCGTCGCAGTGGTGGCTCCGGATGGCCCACCACCGATTACGGCAACATCAACTTCTTTTCGCATGGTTCCCGTCCTTATTTCCAATAACTGGTTTCATTTTCATGGGGGCCGCGGGCTTTTGCCAGCAACGCCACCAGGGTTTCAATTTCTTCCACCGTCATATGACCCAACTGCTGCTGGTGGCATGCCTGCAGTGGTGCGGCAATTTCTGCCACCAGATCCACCCCCAGTGGGGTAATTGTGACATGAATGGAACGACGATCAGCGTCCGAACGCACCCGTTCAATCAATCCTCGCTTCTGCAGACGATCCAGCATCCGCGTGATATCCGGAGACCGCGACACCAGTCGATTCATCAATGAAATTGTGGGCACAGATCGTGGGTGGGCCGCCATTAACAGTCGCAGCACGTTATATTGTTGGGCAGTTAACTCCCAGCGGGCGAAGAGTTCATCTTCCAGCACCCGCAAGCGGTCGTACGTTCGCCAGATTGACAGGTACAGTTCCTGTTCCGGCGAATCAAACCCGTGGGTGTTGGGCGGGGTCGATTGGATCGCGTTCAAGTCTTCCATCAAAGTATATTAATCGTCCAAACAATATTTGTCCAGACAATTGTCGTTCAAACAATTAAATCTTTAGTGGCGAAGATGTGATCACTTGCACACATTGTCTTCCTGATGCACAATAATCATGCATTAATGCACAAAAAATAGGCATCGCAAAGATGGCATCGAATTCCCATGTGCTGCAAAAATAAGCACCCCAGCGGGGCGATTTTGTCTTCATCTCAGTTTAACTTTCTTGTAAGTACTTACTATAAATAGACTTAGAAAAATTTACGCCCACTTCACACATTTGGCACAAGAGATGCTATTTATTTTCTCGTAGCTGGCGACAGAAGATTGCCAGTCCCACCGTGTGCTCGCTTTGTGTGCATTTGATGAAGCGAATCGCAGCGGCCAGTGTTTGAGTGCTATTGGATGGTCATGAATACTGGTTGGTTTTTGGACAGAGAGAATTGGATTTACTAATGAAACGTTCCACTGTAACGGGTGCGGTGCTATTACTAGCACCCCTGGGTGCTGCTTTGCTTGCCTCTGCTTTCGACTATCGTACCGATCAGGTATGGTCGGTCGATCGGGGTAATTCGTCGCACGTCCCGTTGAATGCCCCCAGCGAAATTGACAAAGAACTGCACCGTGTAGACAGAAGAATCATGGAGCGGAATGCCATCGTCCGCGATTACATAGACGGGCATGCCACCTTTAAGGAATCTGCCATCCGATTTCTTGAGTTAAATCAGTCTTCCGAACTGGTGATGCAGCAACTGGTCAAAGTTCACGCCGGCGAAAACGACTTACAGCGCTGTGGCAACCACTTTCTAACCTTCCTGAGCACCTTCCGCAAAGTGACTGAACAGGAAAAACAGGCTTTTCAGACCGAAATTGCCCAGTGGAAGTAATCAGTAACGCAATTGATGCCTGAACACATTCATTAAGTATCTGCGAAACCACCTCAGCGCCATTCTACATTAGAACTTCTCATCCTGCCGCCGTCTAAATCTTTATACTGGTAGAGGGATCTGTTTGGGGCGGAATACCCATGCAGGAGCCATCCCGGGTTATGATTTATTGATGGAGTATTTCTGGTGAATCCCAAAAACCTGATTACCAAACGAATAGTCGCGATCACGATTGTAGCAGGACTGTTTGGTGCATTGCTGATTGCTCAAGTCAGCAAACGCGATCCAGCAGCATCCAGCCTCACCTGGCAGTTCAGCAGTAAGCAATTGCGAGGCAAGGACTTACAACCGATTTCCGGCGGGCAGAATGCCCGCGTGCTGGGTGCCCCCACCTGGTCTGAAGATCTGCAGGCCGTCATCCTTGCTGGTGATGCTGATGGCTTTCTCGTAGAGGAAAAAGCCGCACCCGATTCTCCATTGTTGCCAAAGCAGGATTTTTCCGCTTCCGCGTGGGTACGCATCGACAAAGGCACACAATACGGTGGGATTGTGGGTGCCATGCAGGATAACGGCTCCTACGAACGCGGTTGGGCGCTGGGCTACAATGAGAAAAACTTCACATTCGGTGTCGTTGGCACTCCAGGTGAAGGTGCACCCAAGTTAACCACCATTGAAAGCACTACAATTTTTGAACCAGGCAAGTGGTATCATCTGTGTGGCACGTACGACGGCAAAACGATGCGGCTCTATGTGAATGGCAAAGAAGAAAAAACTTCCAGCGAACAGAAAGGGCCTGTTTCTTACGCACCGAGTGCTCCATTTGTGATCGGCCGCTATCGCGACGACAACGAAGATTTCCCACTGGTGGGGGCAATTCGTGAAGTGAGTGTCGATTTTCAGGCGATTTCACCTGCAACGATTGCTCAACGCTTAAAAAGCGAGCAGGCACTGCTCGAAAAGCAAGCAGCCAAGCCGATCGGTTTTGTAATCTATCCTTACTTGCAGCATCCCACAACGAACAGCGTGACCGTGATGTGGGAAACCGCAGCACCTGGAACATCGGTGGTGGAATATGGCATCACTCCCGCAGATACGAAAGAAGCTGTGGGTGAAAAAGATGTCACAATACATGAAGTAAAAGTCACTAACCTGGAAATTGAAACGGGTTACGTCTATCGAGTAAAAACAGAAACTGCCACAGGCGAAAAACTGACCAGTGACTGGTTTCAGATGAAAACTGCCGTGAAACCGGATTCTGCGTTTTCATTTGCCATTATTGGCGATACCCAGCGAAATCCCACGATCACGGCGAAAATTGCCCAAGTGATGTACGATCGCCGGCCCCACTTTGCAATGCACGTGGGCGATGTGGTGAACGATGGCCCCATCAAGGATCAGTGGGTGAATGATCTGTTCGGACCTGCGAAAATGCTCTTTTCCCGCGTAGCGGTCTTCCCCACCCTAGGCAACCACGAACGCAACCACGCCTGGTATTACCGCTACTTCAGCCTGCCAAATCCCGAGTATTACTACAGCTACAGTTATGGCAATGCAGAATTTTTTGTGGTGGATACCAATAAATCGGTGAAAGCAGGCACCGAACAGTTCCAGTGGCTGGATAAAGCACTTGGAAACTCGAAAGCAAAATGGAAGTTTGTGTATCACCACCACCCAGCCTGGAGTTCCGACAGCGACGATTACGGCAAAACTGCCCTTGGGGCGCGTGGGCAAGGCGACAAAAATGCCCGCTCGCTGGTGGAACTGTATGAGAAACACAACGTCGACATCGTTTTCAACGGCCACATCCATTTGTACGAACGCACCTGGCCATTACGGGGCAACAAGGTGGATCGAAGCAAAGGCGTCATTTACATCACTTCCGGTGGCGGTGGTGGCAGATTGGAAGATTTCGATCCGCTTCCCACCTGGTTCAAGGCTCAATTGCGGGTCGACTACCACGCCTGTTACGTGAACATCCATGGCAATCAACTGGAGTTCAAAGCCTTCGATCAGAATTCGAACCTGTTCGATTCATTTGATCTGAAGAAGGAATAACAGCAGTTTCGCCGAAGATTCGGTGTTACATTTCAAAACGCCATCCCAATGTGGCTCATTTCCGCCTGCCGAAAACGTCGACAACATCATAAAATACGCTTTTGAACCGCAGTGGGTGGATGGCGATGCTACATGCAATGATCATGGCAGGTGGTGGTGGGACGCGATTCTGGCCAAAAAGCCGTGTTGCGCTGCCCAAACAGTTTTTGTGCTTTCGCGGCGAACAATCGTTGCTACAGTCGACTGTCGAGCGAATTGAAGCAGCCATTGCACCAGAACATACCTGGGTAATCACCTCACAATTACATGCCGCACTGACCGCTCAACAGCTTCCGGCACTTCCCCCCACCAATATTGTGGGGGAACCGATGGGGCGAGACACCACGGCCTGTATTGGCCTGGGTGCGGCACTGATTCAACGCACCGATCCCGATGCCACCATCGTGGTGATGCCAGCCGACCACCAGATTGAACCAGTGCGAGAGTTTCAGCGGGCGGTTCAGGCGGCAGCCAATCTCGCCGATGAGCACCCACAGGCACTGTTTACTTTTGGTATTAAACCCAGTTTTCCTTCCACCGGCTATGGCTATATCCATCGTGGGGCCGCCATGCCTGCCAGTGGGGGCATTCCCGTATACCAGGTCCAGCGATTCCGCGAAAAACCGCCTCTGGAACAGGCCCAGCAGTATATCGCATCGGGCGAATTCTATTGGAACAGCGGCATTTTTATTTGGAAAGCAAATACCATTCTGGCACAATTGCAGGCCCGGAAGCCAGCGATCTATGATGCGGTGCAACGGATTGCAGACGCCTGGCACACCGACAGCATTGACGAGGTTTTTGCCCGCGAATACCTGAATTGTGAGAAAGTGAGTATCGATTTTTCGGTGATGGAACACGCACCCGAAGTGGTGGTGTTGGAAGCCCCCTATACTTGGGATGATGTGGGTAGCTGGCTGGCACTGGAACGCTGCAACCCACAGGACGCCAACGGCAATACGGTGCAGGCGAACCACCTGGGGATCAATACCCACAATTGTGTGGTGGTGGGAGATGCTGAAAACCTGATTGCCACTATCGGCATTCATGATTTATTAATTATTCAGTCGGGTAATGCCTTTCTGGTCGCCCACCGAAATGATGAAGGAAAAGTGAAAGAGGTTGTGGAAACGTTGAAGACCCGGCAAGACGGAACCACCTATTTATGACGACCAAGCTGCCCCGCGTGGGGCGTATCCTGGCAGTCGATTTCGGTACCGTCCGCGTGGGGCTGGCAGTTGCCGACTGGGATTACCCCATCGCCAGCCCACTGGCCACCTACACCCGCGTGCGGGATGACATCGACCGTGCTTATTTCATCAAAACAGTGGAACAGGAACGCATTACCGGCATTATTGTCGGGCTGCCCATCCATAACAGCGGGAAAGAAGGGGTGAAAGCCCGCGAATCCCGTGATTACGCAGATTGGCTGGCAAAAGTGACCAAGTTGCCCATCGAATTAGTAGATGAGCGATTTACAACCGTGTTTGCTGAAGAGATTCTGTGGGATGCCGGCTTTACACACAAGCAACGCAAAGCCCGCCGAGACGCACTCGCCGCCCAGATTCTGCTGAAATCGTACCTGGAATCTCTCCCACCTGCGGAGAAGAAATCAGAAGAAAGCCAGGATGAGGGATGATTAAACTGGAATCAGTTTGAAACTCGGTCGAACTTTGAACAGTTACCAAGCCTACCTTCATAGCCCGCAGCGTAAAAAAGGGTATTTCTCAATGAGATCTCACTGCCTTCATAGCCCGCAGCGTAAGCAAGGGTATTTCTGCTCAAACCCTTGCTTACGCTGCGGGCTATGAAGGCAAACTTAATGAATTCGAACGGAGTGTCAGGAAAGGCCGATCTTCCAGCCGAACGAAGTTTAGTTACTGCACTTTTTATTTCAAAAATCCCCCAATACTTGTCAACGTCTTCAAAATAAGCGATAAAGGCGGGAATCTATCTGCCTCGCGGCTGAATTGGGGAACCCTTAGTCAAGTTAGGAGTCTGAATGCTCGAAGGTCTTTGGCTAGTCCATCCCGAAGAAGCAATGTGCACTGCATTCAAAGAACGATTTGCAGATTTGCCGAACGTACGCATCGTCAAAGGACGGTTCGAGGATTTGGAACCGCACGACTGTTTCGTGACTGCAGGTAATGCATTCGGAATAATGACCGCAGGGATTGACGCTGCTGTCGTCTATCGTTTTGGTGAGTCTCTGATGCAGCGAGTTCAGCAACAGATCATGAACGATTACTTTGGCGAACAACTCGTCGGTACAGCATTCATCTTGCCCACGTATGATGCATCATTGCCGTTCTTGTGTCATGCTCCGACAATGCGAGTGCCTGGTAATATCGAAGGCACTGATAAGGTATATGCAGCAACATGGGCGGCATTACTCGCCGTTCAATCGCATAACCGCATTTCTGACAGGAGGATCGAAATAGTAGCGTTACCTGCGATGGGTACAGGTTTCGGAGGAGTTCCTTTCAGCGAGTCCGCAAGACAAATGGCTGCCGCATATCGACATTTGCTAGAACCTCCCCACCGTCTGGACTGGGATTTCGTCGTTGAGCGACACAAAGCGGTTAGTTATGATGGCACTCGCCAAGTGGTCCGGTAACAAACATTGATTCAGGGTGCTAATTTCATTGTTTGAAACCAACAACTGATATCCCTATCGCCACTTTTTGAGTTGCAACAACTTTTGCTTTATGGCCGGAAGGTCCCTACGATCGGTGTTCGAACACCTGGGCGGGTTTCACCCGTGGGGATTACCCACTGTTGATTCCAGAATGCTGTTGAGGTTGTCACTGTGGGCAGTTTTAGTTTCCCAATTTTCAGCCATTTGTCTTCAGCGGTGCTGTAACGGAGGATCGTTTTCTGAAAACCCTGGTGCTGGTTCGGCGGCACGGCAACCTGCGTGCCATCATCCCCGCCCAGCACGAAAAGGCTGTTTTCATGCACGGGTGCTGGTGATGGAGCGGCAACGGTGGGCCATGGCAAATCGGCGTGTCGCTTCCAGCCCTTTTCCATGTGGTAGGAATAAGCATCCTGCAGGTATTTCCGCTGGGGCTTCCCAGAGTTATCAACAATCAGGTCGACCCCACTGATCAGCCAGAATTGATCATTCAGGTTCGCTGCCACAGCCAGCATTCTTCCCCCACCTGGACATGGGGCGATTTCTTTCCATTCCGGATCGCGAGCTGTCAGGTGCATACAAAAAATGCGGTTCAACGTTTTATTGGACATGGGACTGGACAGGCCACCGGCAACAAACAAGTGATTACCAACCATCACACCACAGCAGTTGGCCATGGCAATGGGCAATTCGGGCAATTTCACGGTTTGCAGTTTCCCATCTTTCCAGTCCAGAAAAAATACGTCTTTATAGTGCTGAGTGGCGTCGCTCCCACCAATACAAATCAGCCGATCCGTAAACTGTACTGCCGCACCGTAACCCAGTGCGTGGGGCAACTTACCAGCAATCTGCCACTTTCCAGTCGGTTTTTCAAGCACATAAACCTGGTCGTACCAGACCTTGGTTCCACCTTCCCAGGGTTTTTTATCCGGAAAGTTTGCCCCACCTGCAACGAGTAATGCACCGTTACTGACACCTGCAAACGAGCCGGCAAAGCCTTCTTTATCTGGCAACGGTGGCAGTTCTGCCCCACATGTTTGAGCACGAAAACCATAGCAAACAATTACCAGCAAAGCAGTTACGGAGAATGTGAGAGAGTTTTTCATCTGGTTTACCACTTTGTGAACGAGTGTTGGCTGCACGATTGGTTTCAGTTCGGTATTTCTACAACATGGGAGTTCAACCGGCCCAGTGCGATATGACTCGCACAATATTCCAATATTTACCTGATCGTTATTTTGGCAAATTTTTCAGATTTTCGAAAAAAGAATTCCAAAAAATTTTCCCAAAATCTGTTTGCTTTTAAGTAAACACTCGTTTACTATATTGATATGTAAATATGTATTGTATCAAAAGTTGTTTTTGATGCCATCTGCGGAGTTTGTTTGATGAAAATACTGTTTTTACATGGTTGGCGAAGTGTCCCAGGTGGGGTGAAGCCGACCTTTCTGCAAAATCACCACCACGAGGTTTTGAATCCCGCCCTGCCAGACGACGACTTTTTCGCTGCGGTGCGAATTGCTCAGCAAGAGTACGACACCCACGCACCCGATGTCGTGGTGGGAAGTTCACGCGGGGGTGCGGTCGCCATGAATATCATCGCCCCAAACGCTCGATTGGTTCTTTTATGCCCGGCCTGGAAAAATTGGGGCTCGGTGAAGTCGGTGCCACCGGACACCATTATTCTGCACAGTCGTGCGGATGATGTGATTCCGTTTGCAGACAGCGAAGAACTGGCGTCGCGAAGTCAGGCCACGTTACTGGAAGTCGGGAACGATCATCGGCTCGCAGATCCAGAACCACTGCAGGCGATGTTGCAGGCATGCGAACGAACAGGGTAGTAAGTTGGCGATGGGAGTAGGGCGAAATCATACCCCATGATGTTACTTTTTCTGAATGCAGTACATGTGCGATTTGGTGCGAACATACAAACTATTATCCACTGCTGCGGGTGAGGCCATCACGCCGTCCGCCAGTTTGTTTTTGCCCAGTACTTCCAGCGATTCATCTGCCTTAAAGACGAATGACATGCCATCTTCGTCGAACACATAGATTTTGCCTTCAGAAAGAATTGGCGAGGCAACAAACTTGGAAGAACTGCCTTCCAGACGTGCGGTGTTCAGCACTTTGCCGGTTTTGGCTTCCATGCACGTGGCAATGCGGCCGCTGTTCACCATGAAGAGATAATCTCCCAGCGGTAACAGCGAGCTGCGGTTGGGAATGCCCTTGTTGCTCTTCCAGGCCACGTGGGATTTGGTCACATCGCCTGTGCCATCGGGTTTGACTGCAACCAGTTGATCCCCACCATCGGCACTGGTGGTATAAAGCAGGCCATGTTCGAAGATCGGCAAGCTGGCAGCATTCATCCCACCGTGTTTGACCTTCCAGACTTCTTTGCCAGTTTCCAGTTCGTACGCACAGGTGTAGGCAGCAGAAGGAGAAACAACCAGCTTTTTGCCAGCCACATCAATTACTTTCGGGGTGGAATAGGCTTTCTTGTAATCGCCATTTCCTTTCGGATCGTGGTAGGTGCGGTTCGCACGCCAGACATCCTTACCGGTGTTTTTGTCGAGCGCCATCACGTACTGGAAATCAAAGCCATCAAAGGTCAGAATGAGCAGATCACCTGCGATGACAGGAGACGATCCCGCACCACGGAAGTGGTCGCACTTCAAATCGGTGCGGGTCCAGATGGGCTTTCGGGTTTTGGTATCGAGGCAGATTGTTGCGGGGCTGCCCCAATGCAGGTAGATGCGGCCTTCTTCCATACATGGCGTGGGAGAGGCATAACTGTTGTAGGGGTGCGCATATTGTGGTTTCGCAACATCAACCAGTTTCTCTTCGAACAGCGTTTTGCCAGACTGCCGATCCAGGCAGATTGCCCACAGTTCTTTGCCATCGGGAGAAGCGGTCGTCAGCCAAAGTTCATTGCCCCAGATCACCGGGGAAGACCAGCCCCGCCCACGGATGGGCACTTTCCAGGCAATATTCTGTTGCTCGCTCCATTCATTGGGAAGATTTTTGGCAGTAGTGTGGCCATTTTCCTGTGGCCCACGGTAGGTGGTCCAGTTTTCAGCGAATGACAATACAGGCGAGAGGCACCAGCACGCCACAACAAGTGAAAGGGATAAACGCATTGGGAAGGTTCCTGTTCAACGACAAAACTAACTGGCAGGTCTGTGCTACATACTGTATCTGAAAAAGTTGAAAAATGAAACAACGTAATTGTCGCACGGTCAGAAAAGCAGGTGCATCAGCCCAATAAAATGAGGGTTCTCTCATTTATTCTGGCTGGACTTCTACAAAATTGATTTTTCGCCCACCAATGGTCAGATTGCCATCGTTTAATTCCAGCCGATCCAGTTGAAAGGTGGGGAAATTATTCTCTGATTGCAACCGCATCACCGCTACAGGGTGGTTTTTATCCCGATACCAGGTGATTTCGATATTGTTTTTCCGAACCGCTTCGCTGATGTAGTCCAGCACCATTGCAGGTGACAGTGGCACCGCACCGGCTTTCAGGCTGATCACTTCCATGCCAATGCGGTTAATTTCTGAAGGGATAATCCACAGTCGCAAATCCAGGCTTAAGATGGTGCTGAACACGCCTTTGCCGTAGCGAATCGCCAACCGCAGACGATTATTTTCCACGAAAATACGTGGATCGGTAAAACCATCGGGCAGTCGACTATCCCCACCCAGGTAGGTATCGAAATCATCGCCTTGTAGAAAGCTGTTCATTTGCTCGTTTGCAAAAGAAACATACCACCGTGGCTCATTCCGGATGTAATTGCCGGCATCGTTCATCAGTTGCATCATTTCGCGGGAACGGGTTTCCCGCAGAAAACCAGCAGGCATCACCGTATCTTTGTAGATCCGGGGTTCCTGTTTGAGCAACACCACCAGTGCGATGAGGGCAATTAGAAGAAAAGAGCACAATGTGAGGAGATTCAGCAGCCAGCGTCTTTTTCGAAACATCGTGTTTTCTCTCCCACCGTTCGTGGTGATGGTACTGGGGTATTCTAAGAAATGTGGCAATTTTGGCGTATCCGCCCGTTATGATCGAATTTTGACCCAACCCCCTTCCCTCGCAGGGAAGGGGGAGCACGACAAGGCTGAAGTTTTCGCGAGCCCCGAATCGTGGGCACTCTCCAATCGGAGGGTGATTAAGTAGAATGCAGATAGGCTTTTCCCAAGTACAGTGGGAGAGATGTCCACCAACTGCAAGGCAGCACCGATGATATTCCAGCGTTTTGTTCCAGTTTACCTGCTACTAGCGATTTCATTTCCCGGGCTGGCTCAGGAAAAGAAGCCCGATCCCAGCGATGCGTTTTTTAAGCATCCTGGCAGCAAAATGCCAATTGTGGAAATTACCACCACCAAAGAAGCAGAAGAAAGCCTGAAGCGGGAACCACGTAAAGATGTTGCGTGCGACATCAAAATCGGCGACATTCAACTGAAAAAGGTGGCTATTCACATCAAGGGTGCAGCCGGTTCTACCCGTGCCTGGACCGATCGGCCGGGCCTGACATTGAATACCGAAAAGCTGGGTGAAAAACAGGAGCTCCATGGTCTGGTGAAGTTCCATCTGAATAATGGAGTGCAGGATGGCAGTTACATGAACGAATTGATCGCCAATGATCTGGCACTGGCCATGGGCTTGCCGGCCTGTCGATGTACCCACGCTGCGGTGGTGCTGAACGGTCGCCACGTGGGGCCGTATGTTTTCAAAGAAGGGTTTAATAAAGACTGGTTGAAGCGAAATTTCAAAAATGCGAAAGGCAACCTCTATGATGGTGGCTTTCTGCAGGATATCGATGCTAACTTAAAGCTGGATACAGGCACCCCCAACGATCATGCCGATCTGAAAGCACTGGCAAACGCCTGCCGTGAACCGGATGCCAACAAACGCTACGCCAAAGTATCTGAACTGGTAAACGTGGATTTATTGTGCACGAACGCAGCACTGCAGATCATCACCGCCGACTGGGATGGCTATTTTCGAAATCGCAATAACTACCGAGTGTACTTTGAACCAAAAGGCAAAGCGGTGTTTATTCCCCACGGGATGGATCAGTTGTGGCGCAATCCTCACGAAGGTTGGCCAGGCTGGGGCAGCATGGTGGGGCGGGCAATTCTCGACCATCCCGAAGGGAAAAAGCTGACCATCGCCAAATTGAAGCTGGCAATGGAAAAACATTACAACGTGGCTGAAATGCACAAGAAAATCGACATGCTGGTGCCACGAATGAAAGAAACCCTGAACGCCACAAACAACGGCAACTGGGCAAAATCGGTAGAAAATGAAGCAAATAACTTCAAAAATCAATTGAAACAGCGGTACGACCATCTCAGCAAAGAAGTTCCCAAATTCCAATAATCCCCCTTGGTGGGCCATTGGAATTTCTCATCTTTTCTCATTTATGAAGGTGTTTTCATCCAAATGACCGTTTGGGAAGCAATTCTACTCGGTGTGGTGCAGGGATTAACCGAATTTCTGCCGATCAGCAGCACCGCCCACCTCGTTGTGGTGCGGAAATGGCTGGAACATCCCACGCCGAATGATGCATTTACCACCGCAATTCAGTTGGGCACCCTGATCGCAGTGGTGCTCTACTTCCGCAAGGATATCATTCGGTTGTTACAGGCATTTTTGCACGACCGCTTTGCTTTCGCACCAAACGCCAGCTCGGATAGTGTATTGTGCTGGAAAATCGTGGTGGGCACCATCCCAGCCGTGGTCGTGGGATTATTGGCAAAAGACTTCATCAAAGAGCGATTATATACACTCCAGGTAATGGGCCTCGCAGCCATTTTCTTTGCACTGCTGATGCTGGTGGCCGAATTGATTGCCTATCGACGGCAGCAACGCGGCACCTTGGGGCGAAATGAAGGGGATATTCGCTGGATGGATGCCCTGTTTATCGGCTGTTTTCAGGCTTTTGCCCTGATTCCAGGAGGGTCTCGTTCGGGCTGTACCATCACTGCTGCGTTGATTATTGGTTTAGCACGTCCCACTGCGGCACGGTTCAGTTTTCTCATTTCTTTGCCCACTATTCTGGGTGCAGGGCTCTACGAATCGTACAGCGAACGCCACGAACTGTTTGCCGCACAAAGCCAATTAACCAATCTGCTGATCGGAAGTCTGGTGGCTGCACTAGTGGGGTATCTTTCCATCGCCTGGCTGTTAAAGTTTCTTCGCACGCACAGTATGTCGGTTTTTGTGGGATACCGCATCGGTCTGGGTGCTCTTCTACTCTATCTCTCCTATCGCTATGCCATCTGACCGAAAAATGAGTAAAAATTCATTTATTTACTTTCTTCAGTTTACCTGAACATGCCATTGTTACGCACTACCTTGAAAAAACTGGGCTAGTATTTTTTTTCATTTTTGCCCATAGCACCCATGGGGAAATAAATGGCATTGAATTGTTGGGAAAACAACCAGTTTTCACCCACGGTGCAGTGCCAATGAAGTGTTGTTCGTGGGGGCAAATATGAAAAAGCTATCATTAATTGCAGTTAGCCTGGTCTGGCTAACCGGCAACAGTTTCGCACAGGTAAATACTGAATTCCGGCCAGCTTCGGCTCAGGTGCCGGAGCAACCCGCACCTGGAAACCCACCCGTGATGGGGATTTCGCAACCCCCACCATTATCCAGTTTGAACACACCAACACCAGAAATTCCACAAGGATTTGCCCCAGACGTTCCTTCGCTGGGCTATCAGGAAGCACGCATGTGGTTTACAGCAGATTACCTGCTCTGGTGGTATCGCCCACAAAATCCACCGACGCTGGCGGTGCGAGTTCCCGATGGTCTGGCAGGTGCTGCCGCACCCGCAACCACGATCCCGCTCTATCCCAACGATGGGGAAATTGATTATGGCATCGCCAGTGGCATTCGCTTGTCCGCAGGTGGCTATTTCACCGATATTTTTGGTGTGGATGCCAGTTATTTCCGTCTGGAACAAATGTCGGAATCCGGCAGTTTCTTTTCTGGTTCGACAGGCCTGCCCAGTATCGCCCGCCCGTATTTCCGAGCAGGTGCCCCCACCACCACGCCAATAGTTCTGTATTCGTCATTACCCGGTCCTGGTGGATACATTGGCGGCACGGCAATCGTTTCCGAAAGTGAACTTTTTGGTTACGATGCCAACTTGCTGGTGCGAGGGTTTGCGTTGGTTGCCGACCAGACCGATTACCAGATTGGTTACCGCTATTTCAGCCTGGAAGAATCGATTGTCATAGCCGATACCTCCATCTTTCCAGGTGGTGCCCGACTGGACGTTCGAGATTCGTACCGCGTCCGTAACCAGTTTTACGGTGGGCAGTTAGGTACACGAGCCCGCTTCTTCGGGAATTATGGCCTTGGCTTCGACGTGGGTGCAAAACTGGCTCTTGGTACTGTTGCCCAACGTGCAGAGCTGATTGGCTTCAACACAGTCACCACTCCCGCAGGTGCCGTATCTTCGCTGCCTGGTGGTCTGTATGTGCAGCCCACCAACGCCGGTACGCACGAACGGAACCAGTTTGCTGCCATGGGTGAATTGAATCTGAACCTCACCTACCAGCTCACGGAATATCTGGTGGTTTCAGCAGGCTACAGCCTGATTTATCTGACCAACGCTGCACGCCCGGGTCAATTGATTGATCCCACAATCAACGATGCTAACGTGCCGTACATTGCAGGTGCCCCAGCCAATACCACAAATGCCCCACTGTTCCGTTGGCAGGACCAGACCTTCTGGACTCAGGGCTTCAATGTCGGCTTCAGCATCTTCTATTGATCAGTTGAAGATTGATTGGGGCATACTTCAGTTCTTTCAAATAAATTGTTTTTCAAACTTGAGAAATTGAAAACCAGCTGATTTGTGACGGCCAGATCCTGAAAGAAACTGAAGCGTTAGTTGAGAGATTCTGATTCAACCATCTGCGAATGTGCCGCGTTTTTGCGTCGCTTATCTGAAAGCCAGGTCGAATCTTTTTCAGCCAGTCGCTGACATTCGATACAGAGTTCGCTGTAAGGGAGTGCGTTCAGTCGGGCGATCGGGATGTTTTTGGAACACCCTTCACAAATGCCAAACACCCCTTTACGAATCCTGATCAACGCACGGTCAATCTGGTTGAGTTCGCGGGCTTCGATTTCCGCCAGTTGAGAAGTCAGTTCTTCCCCACTTAATTCCAGGGCAAAGTCGGCAGCATCACCAGTAACGCTGGCGTGCCGATCGTGGCCCAGGCTTTCCAGATCTGATCGCAGTAAGCGGATCAGTTCTGTACGGCGATCGGTCAATACTCTATTGATCCTTTGTAATGCATCTCTACGTGCCATGATCCACCTCCAGAATGGAAACTTCATCATGTTAAAAACTTCAAACACTGGTAGCCAAAAACGGGCATTCCCTACAGCTACTCGTGTGGGGTAAACCATTTTACCCTGCGTGCCAAATTAGAGAGGGCGACTATCAAAACGGTTCACGGTGACTTTTCGTTTGTCACAACTATGTAACAGCATTCTTTTGTTAAAAATAACCGAAAAAAGTTGAAATGTGCGCAAATAAATGAGTGATTTCTCATTTATTTTCAGTAGCCACCTATTCTACCTGTCAGACGAACGTTAGCGTCTGCCATGGGTCTCAAAGACCTACTTGTTGCATTCACCCTACAGTGGGTTCCACCTTTTTCAACTCAAACATCAGTTCGTTCGCCCAGCGATGTAACTCTTTTTCCTGCCGGGCTTTACTTCTGCCGCATAGATTTCTTCCTGCTGCTTCGTGTAATCACCACCATACCGCATGAAATGGATTCCCGCCTTCGCGGGAATGACGGTTGGTGGTGGGCACAACCGTCTGAAGGCAACCGCGGCTAACACCGTCGGCTCACAATTCAGTTGTTCGGATTGCCAATTCGATTGTTTCGCTCTGGATTCCCGCCTTCGCGGGAATGACGGTTGTTTGTGGGTGTCAGTTTATTGGGTGCACTGCGAGTTATCTGCAATGGATTCCCGCCTTCGCGGGAATGACGGTTGGTGAAAAGTTCAGGAATTGATGGTACGACTTCGAGTTGATTGCCATAGATTCCCGCCTTCGCGGGAATGACGGTTGTTTGTGGGTGTCAGTTTATTGGGTGCACTGCGAGTTATCTGCAATGGATTCCCGCCTGCGCGGGAATGACGAATTGCAAGTGATCTTCACCCACTTTATGCAGCTGCGCGACGCGACAATCACCTGCCACAAAGATACAATTCCATTTGATCGATCCGTAGGAACATTTTCCCATCGTCCAGTACGAACAGATGGGTGGACCATTCCCACTGGCATCTTTTTTGTAACAAGTTGGTAACAAGCGGAAGGTTATGCAGAGTTGGTTGAAAGGATTGCCAGTGGTGGGGCGGAAGCCGATTCCACCCTACGTCTATCTGGTGGGTGCAGGGCCGGGTGACCCTGGGCTGTTGACCATGCGGGCAATTGAGTGCCTAAGTATCGCAGACACAGTAATTTACGATTATCTTGCTTCTTCCGAAATGCTGGCGTTTGCACCCCAGGCGAGGAAGATTGCCGTCAGCGATTTACCTGGGGAGCACCCGAATCGCTGGCCGCACATCCACGAGCGAATTGTGCAGGAAGCGCTGGCAGGCAACGTGGTGGTCCACCTGAAAGGGGGCGATCCATCGATTTTCGGTCGCTGTGCGGAAGAAGTGGCCGTTCTGCAGGCGGCAAACATCCCCTATGAGATCGTACCAGGTGTCACATCTGCTTCCGCAGCAAGTGCTTATGGCGAAATCCCCCTGACGCACCGTGCCCATGCCAGTGCGGTGGCTTTTATTACTGGTCACGAATACCCTGGCAAAGAAGATTCCCACCTGTCTTGGGAGGCGTTGGCCCAATTTCCGGGCACGCTGGTTGTCTACATGGGTGTCGCAAGGATCGCTTCGATTGCGGCAAGTTTGCAACAATTCGGCAAGTCACCCACCACGCCGGTGGCAGTGGTACAGCAGGCCAGCAGTGGAAGCCAGCGTCGCCTCTTAACCACCCTGCAGACAGTTGCAAATGAGATCCAGGAACAGCAATTCAAGGCCCCCGCAATCATCTTCATTGGCCCGGCAGTCGGTGCGGCAACGTCTCCTTCCTGGTTCGAACGTAAACCCTTAGCTGGTAAGAAGATACTGATTACCCGCCCCGCACATCAGGTGGGGGATTTGTTGCGGCAACTGGAGCTTGCCGGTGCCGCACCCAGCCATTTACCCGTGCTGGACATTGTTCCCACGAATCAGGCCGAAGTGGATCGAGAAATCAGGCACATTGCACGTGGACTTTACGACGGGCTGATCTTTACCAGCCGCAACACCGTGGATCTGTTTTTCGCCCGACTGCGGGCGTTGAAGTACGATGCTCGCACGTTGGCGAAGGTGCAGATTGCGAGCATCGGGCCTGCTACAACTGCTGCGTTGGCAGAACACAACATCTCAGCCGATATTACCACCCACGATGAATCGAACTCGGAAGCATTGCTGGAACTACTGCGGCCGATCTGGCAGGGAAAACGCATTCTGTTGCCCCAGGCGGCCGAAGCCCGCACGGTGCTGCACGATGGACTGAAGGCGTTTGCTGAACAGGTCCAACCAGTGGTGTGCTACCAACAGGAAGTGGTATTGAATCCCAAGTCACCGGTTTTCGCAGAACTGAGAAAAGGAGATTTTTCTCATATACACTTAATGAGCGGACGCACTGCAGAGGTGTTTTTGGCAGCGTGTGATGAAGAAATTCTCATTCATTTTCGTTCTGGCCGCACGGTTTTGGTGGCGAACAGTGCCCGTTTGTACCAATTGTTGACCGAAAAGGGATTTGTTTGCCTGAAAACTCCCCACCCACAGGCGGATGGGTTGCTGGAACTGCTGCTTGGGGAATAAATCTGGTTGTACGTTGCAAGAGTGCAGCATTTTCCCCCGGGTCCTGCTAACAGAATTCGACAAATTAGACCGATCGATCTAATTTTTCATTTCCGGCTGATTTTTTTCCCCAAATGCTTGTTCCTTTCGGATATAATACCGCGTAGATGGATCTCACCTGTAACTCGGGTTCCTGATTTAAACCTGGTTGTGTACACCTCAGTAGGATATTCATGGCGGGGCCCCCACCAACTCGGCATAGTTTGCTGCTACGACTCCGCAATCCCGCGGATAATCGTGCGTGGGATGAATTTGTCGAAATTTACTCCACCATCATCTACAGTTTTGCCAGAAAACGTGGGTTACAGGACGCCGATGCTGCGGATGTGATGCAGGAAGTAATGCGGTCTGTTGCACGCTCGGTGGGGCAGTTGAACTACGACCGCGAAAAAGGTACTTTTCGGGGCTGGCTGTACTCGATTACTCGGAACAAAGTGTACAATCATCTGGAATCGACCCGCCGAAAGGTGCGTGGTTCTGGCGATTCCGCTGTCCAGCAACGCCTCGAATCGATCCCCAACGAGGTGGATGATCACACAGATTGGGATCAGGAATATGAACAACGACTGTTCCACTGGGCTGCGGCACGGGTGAAACAGGAATTTCGCACCAATACGTGGGAAGCGTTCTGGCAAACTGCCGTGGAGGGAAAGGATTCCAGCGAAGTCGGACAGAAACTCGGATTGTCTCCTGGTGCGGTTTATGTTGCGAAAAGCAGAGTGCTTTCGCGTATCCGCCAGGAAATTCAGACATTAGAAGGTCAACCGTAACCAATAGGGCCAGTCGCACATGGAAAATACCATCACCAGCGAATGTCCCGATGTTGCAGTGCTTGCCGACCTGATTGCCGAAAAGCTGGATGAAACTGCCCAGGTAGAGATTATCTCCCACCTCGACCACTGCGGAAACTGCCAGACCAGTCTGCAGCAGTTAGCGGTGCTGGAAAGCAATTATTTAGCCAATCCGCCGAAAACCGCCCCACTTCAACAGCAGGAAGATATCTTTTTAACTGGTTTACGTCAGTTGAAAGTTGATTTGATGGCTGCCAATGATCGCACGCAACAGGTGGCAATCCAGCCAATCGATCAGCACTCTTTTCTTACTCACCAGCCAGCAGATAATGTTGCTGGCGATTATCTCGATCCCTGTGACGAGCAGCCCTACATCGGCAAACTGGATCGCTTTTATGTCGAAAGCATCATCGGTCAGGGTGGGATGGGGATTGTCTTTAAAGCATTTGACCGTGCATTACTTCGTCCGGTGGCTCTGAAGATGCTGGCGATCCACTTCAGTAAGAACGACCAGTTACTGCAACGGTTTTTGCGGGAAGCCCGTCTTGCAGCGGGGCTATACCATCCGAACGTAGTGACGATCCACCACGTGGACCAGAGCCCACGCACGGGGGTGCCGTTTATTGTCATGCAACTGGTGCGTGGGAATTCCCTGCAGGAACAGTTGGATGCCGGCAAACGGTTTACCGTGCGGGAAGTGATCCGTATTGGTGCGGCAGTGGCAGCCGGGCTGGCCGAAGCCCACCAGAACGGTCTGATTCACCGTGATGTCAAGCCGGGTAACATTTTAATTGAACAGGAAACCGAGCGGGTACTGCTGACCGATTTTGGACTGGCACGTGCGGTGGAAGATGTGCGGATCACCCAGACAGGATTTGTCGCTGGTACCCCCTTGTATATGTCGCCTGAGCAGGCCAGTGGTGCCCCACTGTCGCCCGCATCGGATCTGTTTGGCCTGGGCAGCGTGCTTTACGCACTGCTGACCGGGAAGCCACCTTTTGAAGGATCGTCTCCTTTCGTTGTTCTGCGGCAAGTGACCGAATCACAACATATTCCACTGAAAGAACGTTCGCCGGAAATCCCCGCCTGGCTATCCGATGTCATTGATCGATTGCTGGCGAAGAACCCGGACGACCGCCTGTCGGACTGTGGGAAGCTGGCACGGCTATTAGAGCAGGAACTCGCCAAACTGCCAGACAACTCCACACCGGTCTCTCTGCGGGAAATTACCAGAGATCGGCGTTCTCGTAAGAAAATACTGCTTCGAAGCCTTCAACTGGTGGCTGTGGCGGCAATTTTTACCACGCTGATCACGGAAATTACACAAAAAACGCAGTGGACCGTTCTCGGCCAGCGTGGGCAAAATCTGGTAGCTGTCCCACCTGCAGTGCGAAATGGCAAAGATTCCAGCCCCACACCGAAACTGATCGTCAAGCCCAGTGGTGGGGCTGTCTGGGCGGTGGCGTTTTCTCCCAAAGGCAATCTCTTCGCTACTGGCACCGAAGATGGCAAATTAAAGTTCTGGGACCCCACCACGGGCAATATTCAGGGCGAGCTGAAAAGTTACAATTCCCCCATCTGGGCCGTCGGTTTTGGCCCACTGGGAGAAAAGGTGGCGGCGGCGGCAGATGATGGCACTGTTCGCCTGTGGAATGTGAAAACTTCTGAAGAGGAACAAACTCTCCCCCATTCTTATCCGGTGCGGTCGATGGCATTTTCACCGTCCGGCTTCAAAGTGGCCACTGGCACCCGCAACGGGGCAGTCACCATCTGGGATGCCCGCTCGGGCATGACACAATTACGCACCATCGGCCACGAACAGGGGGTGGTATTGTGCATGGCCTTCAGCACCGATGATAAAATGGTGGCCAGTGCCTGCAGCGACAAAACAGTCAAAGTTTGGGATGCCGACAATGCCAAGCTGCTTTACACGCTGGCGGGCCACGATGGGCCGGTTGATTGTGTGGCGTTTGACCCCACCAACAAGTACATTGCCACCGGTGGCTGGGATAAAAAACTTCGCATCTGGAACCGTGCAAACGGGGAATTGTTATCCACCATTGATGTTCAATGCGATGAAATCTGGTCGATTGGCTATACCCCGGATGGGCATTACTTGTTTCTGGGTGGGCAGGATGGTTCGATTGTCTGCATCAATGCTAAAACAGAAGAAACGATTGGCAAATTCATTAATCCAGGTGGAGCGGCTCAGGTAGTCACAGTTTCTAAAGATGGAAAAACCCTGGCCGTCGGCAGTCGGGATGGCACCGTCCGTTTGTGGGAAATCTACACTGACCTGCCATTCATGACTGCTCTGGCGAAACTGATTCCCGCTCCCAAAGAATCTGGTAGCAATCCGGTGCCAATGCAATAAGCTCCCGGTGGTACTCGGGGTGATTATCCAGCCAGTCGAGCACTTCGCGGGCTTCATTCAGGTTCAAATTGTCCCATTGTCCGGAAATAATTTCCGTTTGTACGTGGGAATCATCTCTGCGAAACATCGTTCAACCAGGTGCATCATTTTCTGCTCAGTTGAAGTTTGCTCAAAAATTGACCCAATACATTACTCATCCTGCAGAAAAACAAAATAGACCACACCAAACGGGATCGCCTGTAGTGATTGTGCTGATATTGCAGACAGTGGGCGACACACACCGGATGCTCGTCGGCAGATTGTAAAAGAGAAATTACACGCACGAACTGAAGTGTGTGTTCGTTAACAACGATCAGTGAACGCACCAGCAAATGGATATAGAGGCGTTAGTCCACAAGCTCGATGTTGAAAGTCGAATCTTTTGATGTCACATCGTGAGATAAAGGTGTGGTACCGGGCTGGCTGTATTTTTCAGGTATTTTTGTCGCTGGTTCACCTGATTTTTTGGGAGTACGAGGAGATTCATTAGGATCTCTCGGTCCCACATTTTCCCCGACGACCATGACGGTAACCTTATTTTTTCCAGTGATCGCACCTTTAATAGTGTATTTACCGGCACCATCAGTCAGTGTTGACACTGGGTATCCACTGTCTGGTACAAAGTTTACCTGTACATTCGCAACTGGCTTGTCCTTATACATTACAGTGCCTGATACTGAACTAGTTGAGGCGCTATCGCAGCCTGCAAAAATAGCTGAAAACAGTAAGAAAGCAATCGAGCTTCGTTTAGCATTAAATATCATTATACTCTCTGGCATGGAAGATAAATTCATTGGCAGGAATACCTTTGGAAACGCAAATGAAACTACCCATGGATCCTAGAAACGATGAGCAATTGAGTTGCGAACCAAGGAATTTTTGACACGATTAATCAGCAATGATCAATTATCCGGACTGGCAATTTCCCCACCGCTAATGGTACCCATTGCGTCGAGAATACTTACCCCGGTTACCGAAGAGTTCGAAGTAGCAACCCGATAAGACATAAAGCGCACACCGCCATCACCCAGCAGGAAGTTTGCTCCACCGGTGTGGTTGCTCCATGGTGCATTAAATGAGCAGTTGTTCGTAACGTTACCAGGTCCAAAAAGTGCTGGATTAGGACACGCACTGTTGACCCCATTGATCACACCCGTGGTAAAAATGAATTGCGTAGTACGGGAACTGGAAACGTTGGTGTCGTACCAGTCGTACTGCCAGAAACCATAGGAAGTCCCTGCGGGTGGCCGTTCTGCAAGCATCACGGTATTGCTGGTTCCGTCAACAATTGTACCGATGTTTACCCTCCCATTGGTGGAACTGGGCCAATCGAGGATCATACCGGTGCTGGTAACAAATGCACTACCACCTGAACTGTTACGTCCATGCATTGCTGGGTACCAATGCAAGCCGGTATTCGTACCAGAACGTGGATCTGATGGACATGCCCCAATTCGCATAGTCCGGTTGGTGGGCATGTTGTCCTGTTCGATGAACGGACGCACTTCTGCTGGCCAGCCCCAAATTGGTCCGGTACCATAATTGCTCTTTGGCAAGTACTGATAGGTATCATTGTAAGCGTGGATTCCAATGCCCCATTGCTTCAGATTGTTGCTACATTTTGAACGGTTTGCAGCTTCACGTACTTTCTGCACGGCGGGCAGCAACAAGCCGATCAAAATCGCAATAATCGCGATAACAACCAGCAATTCAATCAATGTGAAGGCTTTCCGACGGGTGCCTGTCACACCAAACTGATCAAGCATAAACTCACTCCAAAAAAATTAGAATAATAATCGCAACGAAAAAATATTTCACGATTATGAAACCAGAGTTGTGGTGTGCTACCAAAAGAAGACAATAAATTAAAAATCTTCCCAATTCCCTTGCTGAAAATGAATGAAAGTGCATTCATCTTGTTCATCAGTGCTTGACTTTCGGGCAAATCACGCACTTTTGTAGCAAAGTTCTTCACACAAACCACTTCTAAAGTTAACAAGAGTTAATTCAGCAAATCTGATGCCAGAGAAATGTTCATTTATTAAAAACGTTGTGTTACAGCCTGCTGCCCCCAAGTGGGCCGCAGGAAAAAGCGAGCCGATTCTCATTAATATTTTCTCATGAGATTGGCTTGGCAGAAACAGCAATGCCCAAACGACATAAGGTTCCACTGCAAAGTTTCCTTCGCAGTAGAACCAGTGTCTTTATACATCAATAACCGAAGAGTGGGCTGGACTTCGGGCTGAAATCAGGGTAACAGTAATAATCGGGCGAGGTTGAACTTTTCATCGCTGCTTTGCAGAGATTAGCGGCAGCGATAGCCACCGCGTCCGTATCCACGGTTAAATCCGGGTTGATAGTGCCCACCACCATAGATGCTTGGATACACAGGTGCGTAAACTCGGGGTACCACATAGGCTGGTTGATAGAACCCACCGGTGCTGTAACCGAGCGACAGAAAACTGTTGCTCGACAGGCGTTTGGTGTAACCGATGCTGACACCAGGGTTGTAACCACCAACGATTACTGGTCCGCGTCCATACCCACGATACTGGGCAGAGGCTGTGCTTTCAAAAGCAACTAACATCACGGCGACAGCGGCGAAAGCGACAAGAGCACGTTTCATTGGAAAATCCTCCAGGTTGTTTGCGTTGGCTACTCATTTTCACCAACTTACACAACAAAAACGCCTCAAGTGGGGTGGCTTGCGCAGCCGATAGTCAACTTTTTGGCGAATTTTTTCACCCAGATGGTTAGCACATTTGATCTGTTATTCCATCGTGCCCAAATTTCCCATTTTGACAATTATTGAAGTGATTCTCACACAAACGCGGTTCCATTGTTGACAATGCATAAAAAAATCATTGGTGACCGACATCGCCAAGTTACAATCTGGACGATTTATTGCAAGATTCAGCCCCAATGGAAGTAAAATGAACACGATTTGTGCCATCAAAAAGATAGAAAAATGAAAAAATTACTGGCTGCCGCCCTGACAGGGGGCATTTTTGCATTGATTGTTGTTGCCCAGTTCCCACCTGCCAGAAAGCATACCCCGAACCAGTCGAAAATTGTCACTGCGCTGGTACCGGCGACGGGATCTACTACCACGGCCAGCAAGTTTGAGATGGAAATTAAAGGTTCTGAAAGAATTATTCAGGCGAATGGCATCCCCAACCACAAAGTGGGTGCGTTCCCGAACCGTGGGAACCCTCACCGGATTGCCCCGCAGCGATACTACTACCGGATTCCTGCAAAACCAGAATTAAGCGGGCGAATTACCCCACTGGAACTGGGCAATTTTGGCATTGCAGTGAATGGTGTGCCGTTCGACCCAGGTGCGGCAGAATGGTACTTGGGTGTGCGAAACAGCGAATGGCGTTACGAGGCATTGAGTGACGCGGTGCCGCTGGGAATCGATGCCAATTATGCCCACGTTCAGCCGACGGGTGCCTACCACTATCATGGGGTGCCCACGGGATTGATGACCGTACTGAAGGTGCGTCCCGATCAGCATTCCCCCATTATCGGTTGGGCGGCAGATGGCTTTCCCATTTACGCACTGTATGGGTATTCCAAGTCAGATAGTGCCCAATCGGCGATTGTTACGTTGAAGTCGAGCTACCGTGTCAAACTGGGGACCCGACCCACGGGACGTGGGGCACCTGGGGGCCGATACGATGGCACCTTCACCGCGGATTACGAATACGTCAAAGATCTTGGCGACCTGGATGAGTGCAACGGGCGATTCTGTGTTACCCCCGACTTCCCCGAAGGTACCTATGCCTATTTTCTGACCAAAGACTGGCCCATTATCCCACGGGCATACCACGGCAAACCATCGAACGATTTTCAGCGAAAAAAACTCCCACCGAAAGGGAAGAAGTAGCACTTTGAGTTTTCTGCTGGATTCCCGCCAGCGCGGGAATGACGGTTTACTGGATACTTCGGTTAACTGATTGCACTTCGAGTTTTCTGCTGGATTCCCGCCTGACCAAAGAATAACGGTTTTCGGAAGTTCAGATTGTTTTCCTTGTTTTGACTTGAGACGGTGTAACAACCGTCATTCCCGCGCAGGCGGGAATCCATGTTTTGCAAATATCCGGCTTAGGTTAGCATGCCAGGTGAAGTGTCATCAGTGGACTACAATTCTGTTAAATAGTGCTTACCAATTTGAATGAGAAAATCTCAAGAAATCCCTTCGCGGGCAAAGAAGGCATTGTTAATACAAATCGCAGCGTTTGCCGTAGGCTCATGAGGGAAATTCCGTCGCTAACGCAGGCGGTTCGTTTTACACCGTAGCTCCATTGCGGCTTTGAGGTCGATTTTAAAAACAAAATTCCCTTGCTGGGCGCTGCGGGCTATGAAGACAAAAACGAATGGCAGCGATTGCCGTCGGCTCACATACGAATTCCGTCACTTGCAGTTCGTTTTACACCGTAGGTCCATTGCGGCTTTGCGAATTTGAGGTCAATCTTGAAAAGAAATTTGCTTGCTTAAATTGCGGGCGATGAAGGCAACAACAGTTACTTTTTGAGTGGTGCAAAGCCGATTGATTCAAAGCCGTTCTGTTTACAGACGTCCATAAAGTTCATCAGGTGGGCAACACGCAGAATATCGTCTGCTTCAATCGTGATCGTCACTTTTGCATCTTTACTGGTGGGCTTGGTAATTTTGCTTAACCGGTCATTGAGACCTTTAATCGGATCTGCTCCATCCATTGTCTCTTTGGCCAGCGTCCCACCGGAAAACGAAACAGTCCCGGGGTTCCCATCGCCTGAAGTAATCGATATTGTGTATTCTTCATTCAGGATGTCGCTGGGTGGTTGCACGGAAGTGGAACTCTCGCTAACATCCAGTTTCGGCATCTGAATCGGGATCTGGCCTTCCACCGGACGTGGATTGAATGTCGAAACGAAAAAGAACATCAACTGAAAAGCCATATCCAGAAACGGCGTGATCGGCAGTGTCAATTCAATTGGTTTTTCATGTTTTCGTTTACGAGACATCAGTGCTACCTCAGCTCTTCAGCAGAGCACGAAGTTGTAATTGTCGAAAGCCAGCTTTTTTGCCAGCAGACATAGTTTTGAACAAGTGACGGTATTCCGTATCGCGGTCCGACCGCAAAATCAGAATGACATTTTCTTTCGCCCACTCGGCCCCTTTGGGGTGGGTGGATGCTGCCGTTTTGAAAATCGTTTCAATTTCGACTTCTGTCAATTTTGGTTCATACCCAGAAACAACGACATAACCTTTTTTATCAATGTTCGCGAACATGGTGTTCATCTGCTCGGCAGATAACGGGCGGGCCTGATTCGCAGTAGGCAGAGCAATTTCAGTAGAAAACTGCTCTGAAACGAAGTTGGCAACCATCATGAAGAACATCACCAACTGCAACACCAGATCCAACAAAGGAATCAGTGCTGTTTCAGTACTGGCTTCGCCCTCTCCACCACCGTGGCTCATGTTTGTTACCTCGTGGTTCCTGTGTCCTTAGATCGTATTAGCAACAAGAAAGTTCCCTGAACCGAACAGATTTCCACAGAAAATTATTTCGGGGGAGGTGGGGGTGGGGGAGGAGCACTGGGCGGTGCACTCGTGGTACCGCTGGGTGTCGGCCCACCTTTCTTGGAGTTGTGATACATCTGCGTCAGCAAATCGTCGGCAATGTTCCCCGTATCCATGGAAATGGAAATAATCCGGTTCCGGAAGAAGGCATTGAAGAAAATTGCAGGCAGTGCCAGACCGATCCCAAGGAAGGTAATCGAAAGTGCTTCCGAAATACCTTCCGACAATTTTGCAGCGTTAATTGCACCACCGTCTGCCAGCACAATAAACGCCCGAATCATCCCCAGCACGGTTCCGACCAGACCAATCAGTGGCCCGAGCGAACCAATCACCGCGATGTAGTTGTTGAATTGCTCTTTACCCGATCGGATGCTTTCCAGCATATTGATCGATGCCTCGCGAGCGTCTTCCAGACCATACTGCAAGCGTGACATCCCCGCGGTCAACACGCGACCGAGGAACGATGTATCATTTCGTGCCATATCAAACGCTTCTTTGAAGCGGCGTTTGTTCACAATATCAACAAACTCATCCACAAAGCCTTTTGGAATGGCGTTACTGGTTCGCAGGTCGAGAAAGAGCAGGATAATCAATGCGATCAGGGCCAGCGAAGGAACCGCCAGCACAATCAAGAATGGACCGGCTGATTTTAAGATGTGGACGTAAACGTTCTTATTAGAACCACCTTCTTCACCCTCCTCTGCCATTGCGGGATCCGCAAACAGAAGGAGAACTACCACAGTCAACACACTTATTGAAAGAGTGTACCACCAGCGAGATGAGAGTCGCAATTGCATAGGTGACCTACTACAAGTTAAGGCAATTGGTTACAGAAATCCCAACAACTTTGAAAGCTTTGGGGCAAGTAACAATCGATTGAAGAAAAGGTTATTCAAATTCTACAACTAATGCAAGCAGTGAAAGGAAAATTCAATCATTTTCGTCTGCTTTTGCAAGAAAACGCCTTGTCCCAGCGAACGTCAGTAACAGAAAAGCGATTATTCCAGTGGGGTGAAAGAACTGCCATCGAAGGCATGGGGAAATAATTCCTGCAAGTGGTATTCGGCCATGATTCCGGCCTTATTGCCCAGCATCACCCGCATATCGCCACCGAATTCCCACAAGAGCTGGCGGCATGCACCACACGGAAACGTGGGTGCGGTGGTGTCCGTAACCACACATACCGCCCGAAATCGTTTTGCCCCATGGCTGACGGCTTTCACCAGGGCCACCCGTTCGGCACAGATGGTCAGTCCCAGGGTAGCATTTTCGACGTTGCAGCCGGTAAACAGTTCTCCAGTATCACTTTCCAGGCAAGCACCCACCGCAAATCCAGAATAGGGGCAGTGGGCAAACTCTCGCACGGCGACTGCCTGCAGCCACATCTCATTTTCTGTTGTCTGTGGCATGGTGGTAGCCCAGAAGATTAATTAGTTTGTAATATAACGGAATGATGATATAAATTTATTTACCTGGTTCCGCTTTTGGCTCTTTTTTCGGCGTTGTGGTGCGTTCCCGTGGCAGCAATTCGGGCAAATTTGCCACCCGCATCGCGGTCACGGCCATAATCTGAACACCTTGTATGAGATTTCCTTCATTTGCTTTGTCAAACGTATCCGTCTGAGTGTGGTGGGTCAGGCGATATTCGGACATATCCTGAATACAGGCAAAGCCGGGCACACCCACCTGTTCAAAGGCTGCGTGGTCGGTCGCGTTCATGCTGCGAATGCTGAGATTTTCCAGACCGAGTGGTTTTAACGATACCAGTTCTTTTTCAAAAATCGTTTTCACTGCCGAACGGCCTGAAAGGTAAAAACCCTGCACCCGGCCAGTACCCGTATCGTGCACCAGTGCCATGGAGGTCTTGGGCATTTCATCTTTGTGGCGTTTGCAATATTCTTTCGAACCGTGCAGCCCTTGCTCTTCCCCACTGAATAATACAAAGCGAATCGTGCGTTCGGGAACCACACCCGACTTGGCCAGAATGCGGGCAGCTTCCAGCACAGTGCAGGTGCCTGTTCCATTATCGGTGGTGCCCTGTGCAAGATCCCACGAGTCGATGTGGGCACCAATGACGACAAATCGTCCTTTTTCTTACCAGGAATTTCCCCACGGTGTTGTACACGGTGATCGGGCCTGGGATGAATTGTTCGTCAGTTCCACTTCCACCTGCACCTTGGCATCTTTGCTGGCAGTGCACAATCGGTGCAGCAAGGCATAATGTTCGTGGGCAATAAACAGTGCGGGCAGGCGTTCCTTTTCCCGCGGATCGGTGGGCCACGAACCAGTCATTGTCAGCAGATTATGGGGCTTCCCTGCATCGGAAAGCGACATTGCAATCCCTTCTGTACGGAGAAATTCGCCCAGTTCTCGCCGAAAGGCCAGAAACTCGCGAATATTTTCTTTCGGCTGTTCCGTTTTGGGTGGGGCTTGCTTGGGTTCTTCTTTCGCTTTTTCCTTCGGATCACGTGGGCCACTTTCAGGTGCGGGGTAACTTAAATTGGTGATCGGTGCCACGGTTGCAGGTGGGCCAACCAGCACCACCGCGTTCTTCAGTTTGCCTTTGTATTCCGCAAGTTGAGCCCGCGTGCGGGCGGTAATCGCTACGACATTGCAGGTTTGCTTGCCTTTGATCCCTGGTGTCCAGGCTCGCGATGCCACAAACAGCGTGCGGCCATTGTTCGGCTCCACCAGTTTCATCGTGGCGGTGCCACGCTTCCAGCCAGTGGGGATCTCCCACGGTTCCAGGTGGACATTCTGCAGACCATAACTCTTCATCACATCTGCAGCCCAGTCATTGGCTTTTTTCAGATTCTCCGATCCGGTCATCCGTGGGCCAATCACGTCGGACAAATATTGGAGATTCTTCATTAATTCAGAATCTTTCTTGGCAGCATCAATCAAGCGTTTGTCCAGTTCTTCCGGACCAGGTGCCGCTTGTTGTGCACCGACGTGCTGTACCAAAAACAGGAATCCCAGCGTCGCCAGGATTGTGCGTTGAAACATGGAATTGCTCCAGGTGGTATGAGTTCAATCGGAGAGGCTAAGTAAATTGTGGGAACTTTCCCAGATAATGGGAGAATCAATTCACCAAATTTTCATGATTTTCAAACGCACATCAGCAAATTGGGAAATGGGGGCGTCGGAAGATGGATTTCAAACTTACCAGCGGAACTCGATCCCACCCGTCCAGCCGTGCAGCAGGTAGCTGCTGGTTTGCAGATTAAACGCAGGGAAACGGTTAGGCTGCCCAAACTGTGGGACGTTGTTCCCCGTGACTGCACCAGCACCAGCCAGGAAGTTCGGGTTCACGCGGGTATCAATCTGCTCACCCGCACGGGCCACATTGTTCCAGTACATTATGTTGTACCCACCGAAGAGCCGGATGTTATCCGTCACATGAATACCCAGCGTCAGGCTGCCTTCTGGCAACACGGTGAAGCTGCTGCCAGAGTACTTGCCGATGTTGGTGGGCAGAGCCAGCAGACCGCCTGGATTGACCGCACTGTCACCGGGGGTACCAGCAATGGGATCTGCAGGGATCGTGGCACGGGTGCTGCCATCAATCAGCACGCGGTGCTGCGTCACACCCACCGAGGCACTGGCACGGAAGCCCAGGCTGAAGATCCCACGGCGAAACTCACCTGCCAGACCAAGGGTACCACCATGGAAGCGGTTAATCGTTTCAAACCGGTCAAAAACGGTGAACTGGGAACCGAATGGTACGACGGTACCATCAGGATTTTCCACACCGAGTGGGGCAGAAACGACCAGATCTTCCTGTACGGTCAGGACATCCCGCAGTTGCAGGAAGCGATAGCCCAGCAACAGATCGATTCGGTTGCATTCGTCGCAGTACAGCACTTTCCGCAGATTGCCTTCAAAGCCATAAATATCCGTCATCGCATCCACGGTGACGCGTCCCGCCAGAATCGGGCCGAATTCCGGATCGATCAATGCCACCAATTGTGCGTCTGGTTCGTTGTTCGCCACGTTAAAGAATGGGCGGTATAGGCCAGGATTGCCATTTGATTCTGCCACGAAGCGTTCCTGGGCCTGACCTAACCAGAAATAACCCAGATCCACCCCCCAGCCGTTGGTGGGATCGAACCAGAAGCCAGCACGAGCCCGCACACCGGAACGCATGCCGCCCAGGTAATTATTCCCACCGAACAGGGTGGTCGCTAACGGATCATTCAACGCACCCGACAGCGGATCGGTGGGGCCAGGAATGGTTGTTGCCACCGGAGATTGGGTCACCAAAGGGGGAATTCCGGCACTGGTACCTCGCCAGTAAAGATATTCGGCACTCGCCCACACCCGAGGCAGAGGGCAGCACGGCTGGCAGGGATCCCCACAGCCCGTGTCCATGGTTCCCTGAAGGATACCATCCATTTCCGGACTGACAGAGTAAGGATTTGCCATCATGGTACCCATCGGTACCCCTTCCGCTACCGGTGCCATCGTGGGAGTACCCGGTTGGGCAGGCACGGCTGGCATTGCATCGACGGTAATGGGTGGCAGCATCGTGCTGGATGTCTGGTTGGCCACCACAGGCATCGCCGTGGGCATCATCCCTGGGACCAAGTGACTTCCCTGTGGCAGCATCGGATTGCCCATCATCGGCTGGGCGGTATTCTGATGAGGGCCAGAAAGTGCAGTAACTGGCAAAAACTGCGGTTTTTGCGTACCGGTCTGTTGCAGTGCGGCAAAATTGGTGGGTTGCTGCACGACGATCGGCGGGGTGTATCCTGGTGACACGTAAATCGGATACGCCGGTGCAGGTGACTGCCCACGAATCGTTTCGGTGGGTTTCAACACCGTCACAGGCAGCCCCAGGCTGGCCGAACGTGCGGGCACGGTGTATTCGTGATTGGTTTGAGCGTGTACCCAAGGCACCAGACTCAGGCAACCCCACATGGTTGCCAACATTTTTCGCCGGATCATCTTCGCTATCCTTTGCGTTTTCAGAATCGCTTGCTGATTATTCCCAATATTCCATGCTGCGCAGATTCCGTAGTGGCGCAGGCTTTTCCTGCCAGTGCTATCGACTCCGGTTGTGCGACTGGTAATTAGAAACCGCAGAGTATCGGTAAAATCGATTATCTGGGGCGGTTAAAATTGACATTACTTCGCCAGATTACCTAATTTCACCTACGAAAAGGTAGATTTGTGAAGGAATCTTCATTTTTTACTGACCGCTTTTGCAAACAGTGCCTTCCTACATTTTGGCAGTCGGGCAAAAAAGTGCGACTTTGCCCTTCAGGCACAATTTTTCGACCGAAACTGTAAGAGTTCTCTTGAAAGGTGGTATCAATGCCCCCATCCGTACCTATAACAGAAAGAATAAACGATTTTTTTCCCCCAAGTGAGTTTTCCGATGAGTACCATGGAAATACCGGCTGGCTGGGCTAGCGGATGTGCCAGTGGCACGCTCTGGTGTCAGTTTTATTGATGGCAAACGGGCAATCCTGTCGTATCGCGGCATCCCGGTGGAAACCTTAGCAAAAGAAAGTTGTTTCGAAGAAACCACTTGGTTGCTGATCAAAGGCACTCTGCCCACCCAGGCAGAACTGGCACAGTTTGTGGCCGATCTGAAAGACCGGCGGACCGTGCATTACCGTCTGATTGAGTCAATCAAGAATTATCCCGCAAACGCCCACCCGATGGATGCCTTGCAGGCTTCGGTGGCGTCGCTGGGCATGTTTTATCCATCCCGCACGGTTTCGTGTGCGGATGCCAACTGGGAAGCCACATTGCGACTGATTGCGGCCATGCCCACCGTGGTGGCAGCATTTGCCCGGCTGCGGCAGGGACTGGAACCGATTGCCCCCTGTGCCGACCTGGACCACGCGGGTAACTTCTACTACATGCTGTTCGGCAAAGAACCCACCCCAGCCATCCGCAAAGTGGTGGATGCCTGTCTGATTTTGCACGCTGAACACAATATGAATGCCTCGACCTTCACCGCACGGGTGACGGCATCGTCGCTGGCGAATCCGTTTGCAGTGATCGCAGCAGCCGTGGGATCGCTTTCGGGTGCCCTGCACGGTGGTGCGAACGAAGAGGCACTGGAACAGCTTGTTCAGATTGGCGGGCCGGAAAAAGCAGAAGCCTGGCTGAACCAGAAACGGGCCGAACAGCCTTCCTTCAAGGTGATGGGGATGGGGCACCGCGTGTACAAGGTCAAAGACCCACGTGCCACTGTGCTGCAGGAATTCGCCGAACAGGTATTTGCCGAAACCGCCAAACCGGTGCTGTACCAGACCGCACTGGAACTGGAACGAGTGTGCGAGCCGATTTACGGTGCCAAGGGGGTTTATCCCAACGTCGATTTCTTTTCCGGCGTCATCTACTCGTCGTTAGGTATCCCGCGGGACATTTTCACCCCAATTTTCGCCATTGCCCGCGTTTCGGGCTGGCTGGCACACTGGTTTGAACAGTTGGATGGCAACCGAATCTACCGCCCCGAACAGATCTATGTTGGTGGGCAGGATGTGCCCTACGTGCCACTATCCAAACGACCTTAAACGTGCGTACAAGCCCACTTTAGCTTGCAGCTAAGATTCTTAGCGCAAAGAATCTTGCCGCAAATTAGTTTGCATATCAACTAATTGTCCGCTTCGGATTCTCTATAAATTTTCATATTCGACTGGCCCAATTTGTTGGAAATGCCATTGAATTGATTGTGGGAACGATTAGCTGTTGTCTACGGTTGTGTACACGCTCCAAACCTTTCCAGGATAAAACAATGCAACGTGATTTCCTGTTCGGAATCCTGCTCTGCACCGCCTGCAGCCTGAAACTGACTGCACAAGAAGTACCAACGACACTGATTCCGAGTGATCTGAAAATTGTGCAACGGATTGCAGACCATGAGAAACTGGATTCCCCACCGGCATCTGTGGATAAAGGCTGGCCGCTGAAAAAAGGCGAGAAGGGCATCCGCTTTGCTTCGAATGAGAACCCCAGACACGCACTGACAGTGGTGCCGGATGCCAACGGCAGGGTGACCAAATTACTGGGGAATGGCCCACTCCTGTGTAACGATGCCCTGAAATGGGCTGCTGAATTACAAGAACTGCGAGTCATACGGATCGACCACAATATTCCCCACCCTGGCTCGAAAACGCCCCACATGCAGTACGATGGTTCCGGATTTTCAGCATTCAAAACAGGAAAACTGGAAGAGATCCGAATTGGCCATGCGTTCGATGATCTGGGGATGGCCGCACTGGCACAGGTCAAGTCACTGCGCATGGCGATTATCGTCCACAGCAAAGCAACAGACCTGGGCATCAAACATTTTGAAAACCATCCCAATCTCGAAGAGTTTGAGATCAGTTCTCAGGGACGTGCCAATCGTGTCACGGAAAAAAGCCTGCCCATTTTCGCCACGCTACCCAAACTGAAACGGCTTGCGCTTCATGAGACTTTTCTCACATATGACCAGGGATTGAAACATCTGGCCCCACTGAAAGGCAGGCTGGAGACAGTGTCGCTTAAAGGGTCGCTGGTATTACCGGAAGATATCGACAGGCTGCGTCGCGACCATCCAAACATGACCATTGTGACTTCGACACCCGCTGAGATTCTGGATTCACCCAATAGCCGCGGGGTCCTGAAATGGGCCTCCCCAAAAGCGATTGAATATCTCACTTCAGGGAAACAGAACCCCCCGTCGAAGTAGGCGAACGAACTGGGTTTTGAGCTAAAGAAAATGGAGCCAACTGCCGCGTGAATGCAAAGAGCAGGTCTTTGACAATCTGATGAAGAAGCAGTCTGTGGGAATTTTTTTTAAATTGACTCCCACCACAGACGCTAATGTTACGCGCTGAATAAGCACTTGTACCTTTCAATGATCGGATGCTTCAACCGAGATTTGTTGTAACGTTAGTCTTCAGTAGGGGAAGTTCGTATGGTGGCGTAACTAATCAACTCTCATTGGTGGCAGATTCGCGGCCGTTGTCGGCATCTGTCGTGTGAACGGCGCTGTTGTGCTTAGCGCGGTCAAAATATCGCTGAAACCACAAGACGAATCTATCAATCCGCTCTTTGCCGCCGTATGAATCGTCTTTCTCGAACCTCCGGTATTCAACTTCTCCGACACGGAGTTGCCATCGGCCATCATCTCCATCGCTAAACCACTCTGTCCTCCCCATGAACAGTATGCGATCATTGAAGAGCACACCATGCCAGTGAGGAAGATTATCGTACTCTGCCAACTTCATAAATATGCCAATTTCGCTCATTTTCTGTTTGTGCTTGGCCATGAACACACAAATTTCCTGAATAGAATGTGTGCTAGATCTCTGCCAGTCGTCAAGCTGCAACTCACCAAGTTTGTTCGGCGTGGTAAGTACAATGTCAACCTCAACATCTACTTTCCGATTGTTTTCTAACAGGTCGCTGATCGCTCTTTGGATGAAAGGACCTGAAAACTTCGAAGATACAGCCATGATCTTGATGGTGATCTTGTTGCCTTCTCCAATCAATTTACTCAGAACATTTTGCATATCCTCTTCCATGGCCGGAAAACGCCGGAAAGTTGGAGGGTGCGGCTTATGAAGTCCCTGTTCGACCCGTTTTAGACGATCATCCATCTCCGTTCGCCAATCGTTGAACAGGAATAGCAAGAAAAGGGGGATGGCACTCAGCAGCTTCTCGCGAAGGCCGATGGATGGATAAATGATGTCGATGTATGGTGCAGCGAGGACGATGGCCATCAAGGCATAAGCAATTGTCAAGCGGTAAGCTTTGTAAAATGCGATCAACTTTGCCGACATGTGAACCTCATTGGGCTAGACACCGACCAAACAGAGGCATGAGAGTCCCGAATCGCTCTGCCGCCAAACGGGGCCGCGATTGAGCAGAGTCGCGGAGTGAATACGAAGCGATTCCTGCTCCAATCGCTCACCTAGGCCGCCTGCAGCCGTCAGATTTAATCTATGCTCAATCGCGGACCCCGTTAAGCCGGCCGCAGGCCGGCTTAACTATCATTAGACAGAATTATTTCTATCTATACTGTCGGCGATTCTAGCTATCACTTTTTGTGTGCAATGTACCACTGCGCGTAGAACAATAGATCATGAGGAACGCCCTCATTTGAAACATTTTAATCAGTAGATCCAAGGGATGCAATGATAAAAGGGGAATGTGGTACAGAAATAACTGAACATCAGCCGCAACTAACGTCATCAGTTAACAAGTCGCTGTTCGGATTGCCAATTTAGTAGTTCTGCCCTGGTTTCCCGCCTTCGCGGGAATGACGGTGCTGGGCACAACCGTCTGAAACCCAACCTGGGGTGGGTTTATGTGCCGACGGTGTTAGCCGAAGTTGGATCGAAAAATACCAGAAAAACCTAATTTCAAACTGATGTTGGTTTAGGTAAGAAGCGATTCCTGCTCCAATCGCTCACTTTGGCCACCTGCGGCCATTAATTCTCTTCAACTAACCTATTTCTAACGAAATGGATTGTCCTTGATAAGCCAGTAATTTCCCACCAGTGAAGTTTTGCGAAGAACAAAATTCGGCAAAATTATTCGCCGAACTTCTTGTAATCGGGCGATTTATTTCCCACAATAACTGTTGTTACCTACGAACTACAACCGAAGTCTGCGTCAGACCGCGTTGGGTGCTCGTCGGGGGTGATTCGATCCGGGTGACATCCTGAGGTCAAATTGCTCATCGAAGCAACCGCACGGTCTGATTTTGTTTGTAGGTGGCTGCCATCCGTGAAAAGATGGTGGCATTTGTCTGCACCAGCCCCCACCCGGTGCTGGTTCAACAGCATGGTGACTGTAACTGCGTTGGGCAAGCCCTGTGCAGGCTCAGATGCAAGTTCAGCATGCAGACAGGAAACAGTAATTGCCCCACACGTGATCTGACATCGGGATTGAATCATGGCGCGAGCGAAGTCTTCCGCAAAAGCGAAAAAAGAAGAACTCCAGGATAAAGAAGCCCAGCGACAGCTCCAGCGGCAGGCCATCCTGACGCTGGTCGACAGCATGCACCGCGACAAAGGGATTTCCAAAGAGCTGATTTTCATATCGATTGAAAAGGCAATTCTGAGTTCGATTGAAAAAAATGCGCTGGAACTGCACGATACGCTGGTGCATATTGATCGCGTGACTGGGGATATTATTGCCCAACATGGCGATGACCTGATTGAACCGGAAGAACTAGGCCGAATTGCTGCCCAATCTGCCCGTCAGGCAATGACCCAACGGATTCGCGAAGCGGAATCGGATGGCGTCTATACCGATTTTCAGGCAAAACGTGGTGAGCTGATTGTGGCCACCGTGCAACGGATCGACCGCGGGACCGCCATTGTCTCCATTTCCAAAGATGGCAAAAATTCCGCCAATACAGTGGAAGCGATTTTGCCCCGCAGCGAACAGATTCCTGGGGAAACCCACCAGGTCGAAGACCGTATCAAAGCCGTGGTTCTGGATGTCCGCCGGACTGGTCAACGGGTAAAAATTGTGCTCTCCCGCTGTCACCCGGATTTTGTCCGCTCCTTGTTCGAGCAGGAAATTCCGGAAATTCAGGAACGCACCATTGAAATCAAAGCGGTTTCGCGGGAAGCGGGCTACCGCACCAAGGTGGCAGTTTCTTCAATCGACAGCAAAGTAGACAGCGTCGGTGCGTGCGTCGGTGTACGGGGTAGCCGAATTAAAAATGTGATCGATGAATTGAATAACGAGCGGATCGATATTGTCCGCTGGAACGATTCGATGCAGGTGATGATCCCCAATGCCCTGCAACCCGCCGAAATCAGCGAAGTGATGCTTTACCCACGTCTGGGGCGGGCGATTGTTCTGGTGGCTGAAGACCAGCTCTCGCTGGCGATCGGTAAGCGTGGGCAGAATGTTCGCCTGGCCAGCAAACTGGTGGGCTGGGACATCGACATTATGACGGTTGATGAACTGGAACGCGACCTGCTGAAGGCAGAACGCTGGTTCAGCCAGTTGCCTGGCATTGAAGATCATATGATTGAAGCCCTGATTACCGAAGGCTTCTTAAGTTACACCGATGTGACCTTCCAGGAAAACTACCAGCTAGCCGAATTGCTGGGTGTTTCGGAAGAACAGGCCGAACAGATGATCATGTTCGCCGAAGAAGAAGCCGAACGCATTGAACGGGAAGGTGAGCCGGAAGACGAGTTTGAAATGGAAACCGAAGCCACCGAAACTGTGGCAGGTGAAGAATCTTCCGAATCAGCCGAACCAGAAGCAACAGGCATCGACAGCCTGTTTGCCGATGATGCTACCGACACTAGCGAGCCCGAACTTGCGGAAGAAGCTGCCGCTGTGGAAGTAGAAATCCCTACTGGTGGGCTGGATGCACTGTTTGCCGATGATTCTAACGAAGAGGCGAATGATGATGCTTCACCAGAAGCAGTTACTGAACCTGTAGGTGAACAGCAGGTGGAAGTGCTGCCGGAATCGCTGCCTGATTTTGAAACGATTGGTACAGAACAGGCAGAAGCCACCGATCTGCCCGATCTGGATCAGGTTGATGTTTCAGCATCTGAAGAAACGGCGTCTGAACCTGTGGAAGAAGCCACGGAATTACCCGCCATCGATGAATCGACGGAACTGCCACCGGAAGAAGATCCAAACGCCCCCACTGCGTAAGTGGGTCTTCTTCAGTTCAATCGGTGACCGGTTCACCGTCTGGATCGATGCCTTTTAGTCCGATCAGTCTAAAAAATTGCCCCCTCTTCAGGCTCGTGGGACATTTAGGCTGTCCTCTTTTCCCACCCACGTTCTTTCTCTGTGGGAAGCGAAAAAATCTTCGTTTTCTCCAAATATTTTTTCCTGACACCGTAAGTGCCGACAGAACAGCAATTTAGCTTGTTCCTACCGCAGGGGATTTGGCCATTTTTTGACCAGAAAATCAAAAATCCCAGTTGGATTACCCCCGGTGACAGGGAACAATGTAGTAACCCCCTTCCTTCCCAGAACTAAGAGGTGCACCATCGTGCTGGAACATCCCCCTTCGCCAGACAAACTTTTTCTCGGTTGGGTACACCCAAAACCGAGAGTGTTAGGCTTCGATAAATCCAAACAGATTCTTTCAGAGGAACTGGAACCACTGATGTACACAGGCGACCGCCATTTGTGTACCGTGGCACCCACCCGCTCGGGCAAAGGGCGGGGCGTGCTGATCCCAAATCTGCTTCATTACACAGGACCTGCGGTCGTTTTCGATCCGAAAGGTGAACTGTACGAAATCACCCACAAACAACGCGAACGGCTGGGCCAGAAAGTCTACCGCCTCGACCCGTTTGGCGTGGTGGATGATCATACCGATGCCCTTGATCCGTTCGACATCTTCGCCTTACGCGGTGCGGACGTAGAATCTGATGCCCAGATGTTGGCAGAAATGCTTTCTACTGGCAACAAAGGGATCAAAGACCCTTTTTGGGATCTTAGCGCCTGCGGCATCATCAGTGGGGTGATTGCCTACGTTGCCGCACTGTTGAAGGGCCCGGACCGCACCTTCCCGAAAGTGGCCGAAACGCTGACTTCGGATGATGTGTCTTACAATCTGGCCGTGGTGCTGGACACTGTTGGTGAAGATATCCCCCGCCTGGCCTATCGCGAAATCGCTTCATTTCTGCAATTGCCCGACCGCGAAACCCGCCCATCGGTGCTGGGTACCGCGAATTCCTACCTGAAGGCAATCCTGAGCGAAAAAGTGGCCCGCTCGATGCGCAAATCGACATTTTCGCTGGAAGAAATTGTCAATGGCGACCCCATTACCGTGTATATCATGGTGCCTCCGGATAAACTGGTTAGCCACAAAGCCCTGCTGAAAATTTGGGTGGGTGTGATGCTGAAAGCAATTACATCCCGACGTTCGATTCCAGAAAAGAAAACCGTGTTCTTTCTGGATGAATGTGCCCAGTTGGGGAACTTTCCATTTCTGGAAAACATTATCACTCTTTGTGCAGGTTATGGTGTGCTCTGCTGGATGTTCTGGCAGGATCTGAACCAACTGTCCAATGCCTACCCCACCTCGTGGCAGACGATCCTCAATAACTGTGGGGTGCTGCAGGCGTTTGGCTTTAACAATCGCAATCTCAGTGAGCAATGGAGTGCCTATCTGGATCACCCGCCTTCCGAGTTGCGGCGAATGGATGCCCTGGACCAGATTGTCCAGATTTATGGTGGGAAGGAATACCTCTCCCGCCGTGGGGATTATTTGAAGGATACGCTGTTTGCAGGCAAGTTCGACCGAGCCTCATTAGCACCTAACACCCCACTGGACGCAGAGTCCGACGGCGAAGAACCTGAACGTGGACGATAAGCAAATCCGTTAGATCACTTTCAGATTACCCTTCAGCATCCGCCTTGCCTTTCGATTTCTTCCCCTTACCTGGCGTGGTGCTTTCTTCTTCCGCTGGTGGGGCGGTTTCCGCATTGGCTTCCGTGGCAGTTGCGGGTGCAGGTGGGTCAACCATATAGCCACGCGATGCCTGGGTTATCTGCACCACTTTGGCCCGCACCTGATCAGCAAGTCCCTGATTTTCTGTCAGGTAATTCTTTACATTCTCTTTCCCTTGTCCCAGTCGGGTGCCTTCAAAACTGAAGAACGAGCCCGCCTTGTCCAACGCACCACATTCAGCGGCAATGTTCACTAGATCGCTGTAAACATTAATGCCACGATCGTGCAGCACTTCAAACTCTGCAGTACGGAACGGTGGGGCAATTTTGTTCTTCACTACTTTCACTTTCACTTCCGTTCCGATGACCACGTCGCCATCTTTTACCGCAGGGCCGCGTCGCACTTCCAGGCGGCAGGACGCATAGAACTTCAGTGCGATCCCACCGGAAGTGGTTTCCGGGTTGCCATACATCACACCAATTTTCTGGCGAATCTGATTAATGAAGATCACGCACGTGTTTGTTTTGGAAATCAGCGGATTCAGCACCCGAAGTGCCTGACTCATCAGGCGGGCCTGCTGGCCCACGGAAGGCTCGCCGATATCATTTTCGGCTTCGTTTTTGGGCACCAGTGCAGCAACAGAGTCCACCACAATCAGGTCAACCGCGTTCGACTTCACCAGCATTTCGGCAATCCGCAGTGCCTCTTCGCCGAATGTGGGCTGACTGACCAGTAACGATTCCAGATCAACACCAATCCGTTTTGCCCACCCTGGGTCAAGTGCGTGTTCCGCATCGATGTACGCCACAATCCCACCAGCTTTCTGGGCGTTCGCGGCTGCATGCAGGGCGATCGTGGTTTTGCCACTCGATTCCGCACCGTAGACTTCGACGATTCGGCCTTTGGGTAACCCACGGCCACCCAGGGCAACATCCAGGCTGAGCGAACCAGTGGAAATCCCTTCCACGTCTGCAATTGCCACATTTCCAAGCTGCATAATCGACCCACGGCCGAACTCTTTCTCAATCGCGTTCAGGGTGTGTTGCAGTTCTTTATTTTTATCTGCCATCGGTAATTCATCCCATCTTAAGTGACCTGGCTGACAAGATACCCAGGGCACAATTTAGTGTACAAGCGTACTATATACGAAAATGAACCGGAATGCTATCTTGGTAGTGAAATTTTTGAATATTTTTTGAGAATATCGCATAAGTGCTTCATTGATCGATACTTAGGGAGATTTTTCTGGCCCGAAGTGTTGTTATTTCAGTCTTCGGTTTCTTGATTTGTGTTCCAACGGCATATGCCACGCTTGGTTTTGTCTTCATCGCCCGAACTTGTGGTTGCAATAAAGTGCGATTCGGCGATTACCTGACATATCAGCTATCTGGCCCACTTGGGCTGGAAAATCGGTCTGTCTGAAACTCAACCTCGGTTGGGTTTCAGACGGTTGTGTCTACAACCGTCATTCCCGCGAAGGCGGGAATCCAGTACTAAACACTTGAGTTGGCAACTCACCATGTTTTGTGAGCCGCGGTTCGCATGATAGACGTTAAAACACCGATTTTCACATGAAATTGGGTTTAATTCAATGCACTGAGATGGGACAACTTGAAGAACACCACAACATGCCCAGAACAAGCACGATTTTCAGGAAAATCGCTCACGCAGTTGACCTATTGATAAAACATCATGGTAAAGGGAAAACTCCCACCTGTGGGGGAATGTTCCCAGGAATGGCAAATTAGTCATTGCATGCTGGTAGGATATTGGCGATGCCACGCTTGATTGTCATCGGTGGGCCCGATGAAGGCCGACAGTTCGAACTTCCTGCCAACGCAGAAATCACGTTGGGGCGGGACTGTCGCTGGTGTGAATTCAATTGGATTCCTATCAACTCGCTCAATTTGGCCGCCAATGGTTGTTACGTGCAGGAAACTGTTGGCTGTCGCAGCAACTATATACATTTCTTAACGCCTTCAGAAATAAGGAAGTTCATTGGTGATGCATTGGCGAAATATGATAACACATAATTGCGTTCTCCTGGCTTCAAGCTCTGGGAGCCAACGGCCGACGACCACGAAAGCCAATCTGACTGTCCAGTCTTGAGGTACTCCCTACGAATCTCTTTAAAGCCAAATTCTTGAATGGGAATTTCAAGCACTTTGGCTCTCGCAATCTTTAAGTTTGGAGTAAGTTCATAAAGCCTGAGAAGAATTTCGCCAAAACAACCATGACCAAGAAGGTGGTCTTCGACAATTGCTCCAATCCAGAACAACTGATACTCCAAGAATTCTTCAGATGTTTTAAGATATTTCAAGATAACTTCCGACAATGAAGCTTTTTCCCTGACCTCACCACAGACCGAATGGATGTGTTTGATCAGATTAGGGAATTTCATGAAGAGCATTGGTAGATACGCAAGCAAATTGTCGCTGTGCAATCTAAGAAAACTCAAAATCCGATCAGCGTCCGATTCCTCCAAAGAATCGTTCTGAAGAAGTCCTAGCAATGCCTCGACCTGCTCTGGCCTCAATGAATTTTCTAATTCAACAACTATCTCCGCAAACTCAACACCCGACGCAGTTGGGATTTCCACGTACTCAGTAATTATTTCCTTTAAGGACTCACGAAGCTCAGTCAGTTTTTCGTTGAGATCGAAAGAGGAAACGTCAAATGCCGTTTTTGAAGGATTGATATTCAGAGCATATTGGCCCAAAAGCGTTTGAATTGTCTGAAAATCTTTCTTCAAGACATATGGGTCATTATCAAACAAGGAAAAGTCGTCCATAAATCGAACTATCTTATGCGACTTTAGCGGTCCATAGAGATCAACGCTTTTCAGGAATTCATTCCCAATCATTTTCGCCGGGTAGATGCCGTGTGGCATGAAGTCGATACTTCGACCAGAATTAATTTCACGACAAAACTTAGAAAATGCTGCTGAATCAGTACTGCTAGCATTGGTCTTCTCTTCAAACCAGTGTGCAACATCATGGTGGTACATGCTATTGAAGTAAGAAGCAATATCGAATTGAATGTTATGGCTGTAGTTCGACCAACATGCAGCCAGTTCTTGCTTGTATTGTGCATACGCATGATGTACGGGAATATGTTGGCCGTTTACAAACCTGTATCCGAAACTTCTCCGTAGCTCACTTACTTCTGGCCGAAATACTCCTCGATTCCGATACACAACGTCGTACAAGAAATACTCTGCGACAGGATCCAATTTTGCTGTACGCCGCAGATGATCACGGGGTTTCGTGGCGTAAACACGTTGTTGCGGAAGAAAATTGTCCTCGGGGTGGGAGTTGTTTAAAACGCGTTGATAGATGTAGTCTGATATTTCTGTACTGTGTTTTTGCACAAGTAGTAAGTTTGTTTTGAGCGGAAACAACGTTGCGGCAAAATCACGCTCAAAAAAATTCACGGTTGAAGTCACATTCTCTCCTTCTCAAATTAGTAGTAGCGGGTCCTGTCCAAAGCAAACTGAGCGGGTTGTGGGCTGACAACTTGAAGAACACCACAACATGCCCAGAACAAGCACGATTTTCAGGAAAATCGCTCACCCGGTTGACCTATTGATAAAACATCATGGTAAAGGGAAAACTCCCACCTGTGGGGGAATGTTCCCAGGAATGGCAAATTAGTCATTGCATGCTGGTAGGATATTGGCGATGCCACGCTTGATTGTCATCGGTGGGCCCGATGAAGGCCGACAGTTCGAACTTCCTGCCAACGCAGAAATCACGTTGGGGCGGGAGCGAACCAATTCGATTGTGCTGCACGATACGGAAGTTTCCCGCCACCACGCACTGATCACCTTTGTGGCACCGCACTACCGCGTCAAAGACCTGAAAAGTTCCAATGGCACGCTGTTGAACAATCGCACCGTACAGGATGCACCACTCAGTTCGGGCGATGAACTGACGCTGGGCCAATCGGTGCTGATGTTTACCTACGATCAGCCCGCCGGCAGACAGACGCGGGAAGATTTAACAGAAAAAGTTCGCCTGGTGCCCAAAAAGGAAGGCGACATCCCTTCCGCCATCATTAAAACGGTGGCAGCCGATGAAGGCAGCAGAATTTTAACCCGTCCCGAAGCACAGGCCACTGACTGGTTAAAGACCCGCCTGGCCAATCTGGCGGTGCTGTACGAAACCTCGCAGGCGATCAGCCATATCAGCGACCTTGGCGAAATGATGCAACGCTTGCTCGAATTGCTGCTCGATTCGATCCCCGCCGATCAGGGGTGCATCATGCAGATCGACCTCAAAGACAAATCGTACCAGCCCACTGCGGTGCGGTTTCGCGATCAGAATCAGATGCTGCCCAGCATGAATGTCAGCAAAACGATTGTCGATTGGGTCATTCAGCAGCAGCAGGGGGTGTTGATTTCGAATGCTGCCCGCGATTCGCGCTTTGCTACCGGAAAAAGTATTACACGGTATAACATCAATGAGGTCATCTGCGTGCCGATGCAGGGCCGCCACGAGACCCACGGTGTGCTGTTTCTGGATACCGTGACCGATGTTCGCAAATATGTGCAGCAGAACCAGGCCGAACCCACCGCCAGCTTTAAGGAAGACCACCTCAGCCTGGCGATTGCCATTGCCCACCAGATTGCCTTAGCCATCGAAGGAACGCGGTATTATCAGGCGATGTTGCAGGCAGAACGCCTGGCGGCGGTGGGGCAGGCAATGGCTGCTGTTTCCCACCACGTTAAGAATATTATGCAGGGGATTGTCTTTGGCAGCGACATGGTAAACACCGCACTGCGGGAGCAGGACGGTGAACTGATGGGCAAAGGCTGGAACCTGGTGCAGAAAAACCAGCAACGCATCCAGCAACTGGTGCTCGACATGCTGACTTTTTCCAAAGAACGAGAGCCAAACATCATTCCCGAAGACCTGAACCTGTTGGTGCAGGATGTCATGGAACTGGTGCGTGGGCGAATAGACGATTATGGCATTCGGCTGGAGATGCGGTTATCTGCCACGCTGCCCCACGTGCCGTGCGATGCGGATGGCGTGCACAATGCGATTCTGAACGTGGTCAGCAACGCCATCGACGCTCTGGAGCATTCGGAAGACAAATTTCTGGCGATTCAGACGCTGGTCGATCCCACAGGCGAGTGGGCAAAAGTGATCGTGCTCGACCACGGCCCCGGAATTCCAGAAGCCACCCTGCGGGAGATTTTTCAGCCATTTGTCAGCACCAAGGGTGCAAAAGGCACTGGCCTGGGTCTGGCAGTGTGCCGCAAAATCTTCCGCGAACATGGCGGTGAAGTAGTTGCTGAAAGCATTGTGGGCAAAGGCAGCAAGTTCACAATGCGGCTGCCGTTGAAATCTCCGTTCGGGCCAGATCCCAATCAGGGCACTGCCCACGAACTGCCCCTGTTCCCCACGCAGGTGGAGTGAAAGAAGGTTGGCCGGAATAAAATAAGAAAGTGCTCATGAAGTCTTTTTGATTAATTTTTAGGCAGTTCAGCCAAGGAGCCTGGGCTTCACCTCATGGCAGTAGAAATGAAAGCTGGAATAGTTGGCAATTCACGCCTGATGGAATAGTTCGGGTTTTATTTTCTGGGTGCCTGCGACATTTTCTTGAAGTCCTCGTAGGCTGTTTTCAGATACTCGGCAAGTGGGGGTAGGCCAATCGCTGTTCGGCGTTGATCCACTTGTGACTCATCCTCAATGGGCATGGGTTGAAAATCCGCTCTCAGTTGCGTGCCATAGCGTTGTGGTTTTCCGGCAGCAACTAACACGCGATCTGTCAGATAGGCAATATCTTTCGGATCGACCTCCCCCTTGGGTGCTTTTTGCATCAGCTTCAGGCACTGTTCCTGAAACTTGCTGTCTGAATCAGCGTGCTGAACCAGCAACCAGGCAGCGTGGGCTCCATCGATTCCCACCAGTGCCTTGCCCGGCCAGCCATGTTTCTTCAATATTTCCTTCATCCGCTCGGTGTGGACAGCATCGATTTCCTTTAATTTCTTCGCTTCTTCCAGCACTACCGCCAGCTTTTGGGGCTCGGTCACTGGTTTCCCTGTTTCAAAACGAATCCCGTGCTGCTCAAATGCCTGCAACATTGCGGCGCGGGCGGCCTGATCTTTCCGCTGCATTTCCAGCAATTCTTTCCGAAGCTCCCCATTGGCAGGTGGTGCAAGCAACATCGAAAACGCGATTGCAAAACAGGTAGCCAACATCTTTATCACCATATTCCTGTACGAACCAATATTTTACCACCAGTCGGGTGCAATGGAACCACTGTTGGGTTGCCAGCAAAGGTGGTGCGTCTATCAATCATTTTGGCAGAAACTGCATTTTCATTAATTTTTAAGATTTCTTTCTGCCCATCCGGACGTATGTTTAAATCTTTGACTTCAAGGTTGGTGGGATGACACGGCGATCACGTGCACGGGAAGTTGTTTTACAATTGTTGTTTCAATGGGATCTCAATCGTGCGGTAAGAGAAGAATCGATTCATCAGTTCATCCACGAACGACTGAAAAACGGTGAAGCGGAGCAGTTTTGTCTGGAATTGTACCAGGGGGTCATCGATCATCAGTCGAAAATTGATGCCTTGATCAGCCAGTCTTCCGAAAACTGGAAAATTCAGCGAATGGCACCCACTGATCGCAATGTATTGCGGATGGGCACGTACGAAATGGAATTTGCGCCCACCAAAACGCCCGCACCTGTTGCATTAGATGAGGCAATTGAATTGTCTCGCCGTTATGGGTCCGCAGATTCCTCCTCATTCGTCAATGGGGTGCTGGACAAAATCTACCAGCATCTGACCGGTGAATCACTGGCGAAGGCTGCCCAGGCAGCAGTGCCACCTGCCGACGTGGTACCCGAAACCACAGAACCCGACGCACCTCCTTCCGATGCGGCGGAATAGCTTTACTGCGATTTGTCAGGCGATGGCCCAGGGCGGGACACGCACCCCCCGGATCGATTTACACATGCACAGCACTGCCAGCGATGGTGATTTTTCACCACATGAAGTGCTTCAACGTGCGGAAAAACAAAGACTTTACGCCATTTCGTTGACCGACCACGACACCGTAGCTGGGTGCCGCACCATTCTGGCGTACTTACAGGCAAAATCTTCTCCGGTTCGCTTCATTCCAGGCGTGGAACTGACCTGCCAGTTTCAGGGGATGGAATACCACCTGCTGGGCTATCAGCCCGATCTGGAACACCAACAATTAAACAAGTGTCTGATTGAATTGCAGCATGCACGGCGGGAGCGGGCATTCACCATTGCAGAATTGCTTTCTGAAGAGGCCCCCACCTTGTTGGGTGCGGTGCAGCAACTCCCAGCGGAATGCTCGTTGGGACGTCGCCACCTTGCCAAACTGCTGATTCAGCAAGGCTATTCAAGCTCCATTCACGGTGCTTTTGAGCATTTTTTGAAGCGACCAGCAATTTCCGCCATTCCCAAAGCCCGCCTGGACCTGTGCGAAGCAATCAAATTACTGGCCGATGCCGGTGGAATCAGTTCGCTGGCTCACCCACCAGAAGATATTTCATTAGAATCTCTTCATTATCTGCGTTCGGTGGGCTTGAACGCACTGGAATGTGAATATCCCTGGCCCGGAAAGAAGCGCCGGCAGCACTGTCGGGAACTGGCACGTGCAGCCGGTTTGGCCATTTCCGGTGGCAGCGATTGCCACGGTGCCGCACCCGTGGCACGTTCTATCGGGCATTGTGGCATCAACCTTGTAGAATTTCAACAGTTGTTCTCGACCAATCTGACAATTGTTTAATCATTCGGTTGTGGCACCAGACTCATGCAAAAACGGAAAAGCTACCCATCGCTGGTATACGGCATACCGATCTCCATTCTGCTGGTGCTGGGCCTGCGTATCATCTGGAATCCCTGGGCAGACGAAAAAGAACTGGAATACGGCCAGTTTCTGCACCTGTTAGATACTCCCACGGTGGTGTGGCAGGATGTCGTGGTGCGTGATGCCGAAATTCAGGGGAAGATTCGCTTTCAACAGGCCGATCCCCACGTTCCGACTGGGTTGGAATTGAACAAAACCTACCCGTTTGTGGTCACCCGCCCACCAGGAAATGAGGATTTCTCATTATTTGACCGGTTGAAGAAGTCGTTGCCCACCTTTCAGGTGAAACGTGGGCGATCAACGTTCGGCTGGATCATTTCGATTCTCTATTTTGTGGTTGCCGCCTTGGCGGTGGTGGCACTTTTCCTTTATTTCGGGCTGGGCAATCGCAGTTTGGCGTTCGGCAAAAGCAGACACCGTGTCTTTTCACGTGCCAGCACCATCACCTTCAAAGATGTGGCAGGAATCGACGAAGCGAAGCACGAACTGAGCCAGGTGGTGGACTTTCTGAAAAATCGTGACCGCTACACCCGCCTGGGGGCCCGCATCCCACGTGGGGTGCTGCTGGTTGGCCCACCCGGAACGGGGAAAACCCTGCTGGCGTTATCGGTAGCTGGTGAAGCGGATGTGCCCTTCCTTTCTATCAGTGGCAGTGAATTTGTCGAAATGTATGTGGGCGTGGGTGCCAGCCGCGTGCGGGATCTTTTTCGTGATGCCGGCCGTCAGGCACCCTGTATTGTCTTTATTGACGAACTGGACGCACTGGGCCGCAGTCGAGGTGGGGCTGCACACACTGCCCACCAGGAACGGGAACAGACGCTGAACCAACTTCTGGTGGAAATGGATGGCTTTGATGCCAACCAGGGGATCTTTATTATTGCTGCCACCAACCGGCCGGAGGTATTGGATACTGCCCTGCTGCGACCAGGTAGATTCGACCGCACCGTGGTGGTGGATCGACCAGATGTCGATGGGAGAGAGCAGATTCTGCAGGTACACACGCAAAAGATACAGTTAGATTCATCCGTCAACCTGCGAAAAGTGGCGAATCTAACCCCTGGCCTGGCTGGGGCCGACCTGGCCAATATTGTCAATGAAGCCGCACTGCTGGCCGCAAAGCGAAATGCCAATTCGGTAACCATGACCGACATGAACGAGGCGATTGAACGTGGGGCGATTGGTCTGGAACGCAAAAGCCGCATCATGCTGTTTGAAGAAAAACAACGGATTGCGGTACACGAAGCGGGCCACGCACTGGTGGCCTGTGCCCTACCCGACAGCGACCTGGTTCACAAGGTGTCAATCATCCCACGTGGGCTGGCAGGGGGTTATGTGCTGCAGCGACCTGAGAATGATCGCTTGATTATCAGGCAGAAAGAACTGGAAGCCCGCATTCAGGTGGCGCTTGGGGGAACAATTGCGGAGGAATTAACCTTTCAGGAATTAAGCAGTGGTGCCACTGCCGACTTGCAGCACGCCACGCAGTTAGCGGAGCAGATGGTGCGTGAATATGGCATGAGCAAACTGGGCCGGATCTATTACGCCGCACCTGGTACGCGATTTTTGGAAAGCACGCCAGAAAGTGGCCCGCAGCTCAGTGAAGCGACGTTGCGTGAAATTGACATGGAGATACGGCGAATTTTGCAGGACGCACTGGAACAGGTCCGCACGCTGCTGGAAACGTCCCACGAAACGTTGACATTGGTAACAGAACGGCTGATTACCAAAGAAGTGCTGGAAGACAAGGAGCTGTTCGAACTGCTGTATGGCAGCGGCTTCCCGTTAAGTGATAAAGTCCGCACCCGCATGCAACTTTCGGGAATGCTCAAGCAGGTAGACAACGGGTGAGCTTCGAGGAGTTCGGTTCTAATTTGTCATGCTGATCTGCTGATATCAATTTTGCAAAAATTCACAAAAAAGTGTGATTCGACGCAACTTGTTACTGAATAAGCAGTTGCGACAGAAATTTTTCACCATAAATCGTCCCAGCGAGAAAAAAATTGTCAAAATTGTCAGACTCGTGGATATATTATATGTGCGTGGAAATAATTCCATGCTTTGGATTTGATCTTTGACAACTCGAAGAACGACGCAAGTACTGCCCTGTGGTGTAAAGTGCCACCAATTCATTTGGATTGACTGGATCTTTCACCACGGGCAGGTTTTGCCTGAAAACCGCAGTTTGGCATCCATCATTCCCGCGTAGACGGGTACTACCTGAGGCAGTGAATCCGAAGAACAACCAGTTAACCGCTGCCAATCTGCAAATCGTCATTCCCACGTAGGCGAGTACAACCTCAGGGAGTAGAACAACCAGTTAACTGATGCCCAACTGAAAACCGTCATTCCCGCGTAGGCGGGAATCCAGGGCGAAGTCTTGAACAAGTAATCCGATACCCAACTATGCAAGACGTAGATATAAGAAAGATCTTGCATGCATTTATAAAACGACCTATAAAATGCACAGATTAGGATATGAACCTAAGCAAGTAAAGCAATGGGAAATACAAGCTAAAGCGGATGTGGCAAATCGCTATTTCTACAGACGTCACGCAAAATTGTGGCCATTACCTGAATCACCCATTTAGCTGATTTGTGAGCAATATTATGTCATCAATTATTTTGTCTATTACTGGCGTAATAATAACTTCATGCGATATAGTGCAAAATACTGCATTAGATTTTTCATTGTCATGGTCGGGCTTCTTAGACAATTGCTATTGGATAGATCTTCGAAGATCGTGCACAATCAATGACTTTGAGTTTGAGTTTGATTGGCTAACAAAAATCATACCAATGCATGATTCATTTGAACTATTGCATTCAAGTGATACTGTTGGGGATTATCCATCACCATTGTTGAAAACTGAATGCGTAATTCCTAGATTAGATCGTTCCAGTATAACTGCTCCCAGGTTGTCTTCACATAACTTGCTGGGTCGATTAGAATGCAAATATAATGAATGGCATTATTTTTATGCTGATATGTATTCCGATAGTAGCTTAATAGTGGCTATAATTTGGGAAAATGAAACAGATGCACCAATAATCGCAATCGATGGAGATCATTTGCGGAAAGCAAGGAAAATGCCAAAATTCAAGAAAAATGACGTTTTATCTTTCGAATTTATTCAGCTTTCTTCGAATTCGTTAGTTGCAAGCACATGATTTATCATATAGATTAAATCCGCCTTCAAATCTGTTCTTTGACAACTCGAAACCTAATCACTCAGCTTAATGTTCAGTGCGATACACCTTTGCGGACGCCTACTGGCAGTATGAGAGCTGATGAGATTGCTATCGGCGATCTGTTGCTTTCGCAAGACGAATTCGATCCGAACGGCGGCATTGAAGCAAAAGCGGTTGAAGAAGTATTCATTCACGTTGCACCGATTCTTAATCTGCATGTGGGTGGCAGGATCATCTGCACCACAGCCGAGCATCCGTTTTATGAGAAAGACCAGGTGTGGGTGCCCGCGAAGTTTCTGCAGCCCGGGGATCTGCTACAGTCGGAGGAACAACAGTATCTGCCTGTCGAAGGCGTGGCCGATAGTGGCGAAGTCGAAACGGTTTATAACTTCCGCATCAGCGACTACCACACCTACTTCGTCGGCGACCCCACCCTGGGGCTGGAGCGCCTGGGCCCACAATCAATGCGCTACAGCAAAACTGGGCATACAGGCGAGCGGGCTGCCCGCGCAGTATTGCGGAAAGGTGGACACAAAATACTTGGTTCGTTACAGAACAATAGTGGCCACGGAATCGATTTGGTTACAAAAAAGAATGGCAAATACTACTTTTGGGAAGCAAAAGGCTCAACCGCCAATAATTTTTCACTTAGTCGGCACAAGCAAAAGGTCGACAATATTTTGTAACAAGCAGGTTGAACCGAGCACTGACTGAAACATATGACACCAGGCGAAAAGAAACTGGCTGGTGAGCTGTTAAAGGCAATTGAACTTAATAATGGGCATGTTAGAGGTGGTATCATACACGTAGGGAATATTGGATCAGGAACGGGCTGGCATCCCCCACTTTCAATGCCGAAGAGTACTTACGTAAGTTTTAAGCTTTGGCGACACTAGGACAAATTATACAATGAACAACAAGACCCCGAAGTATCGAAACAAGAACTGGATTAAATCAAAGCTTCCTGATTTATATAGACTTGCCACTGATTCTGAAATGCATGAATACTACTTGGAGAAAATCAAGGAATCATGTACTCTTTCTTTGCAAAATAAGACATACCGTCAGGTCTATGGTGTGATTGAACTGCATGTGAATTGCATTGCAGTAGCATTTCTAAACAAAGGTGCACATGAAGTATTATCTGGAAATCAATCTGGATGGAAATCGTTGCAACAAGGCTTAACGATCCGGGCTTGGGCCGCTAAATTGCATGCAACATACACGATGTTAGACAAGCAATACAAAAACAGGGCAGTCATTTTTGCTGAATTGTATCCTCATGCTCTTTGCCAAGCAGCAGCAATGGGATATGATTCATTTGCAATCCCTTACGCCAAACTAGCAATCGAGAATTTTTATTTAACGAAAGGGGGTGATGAAGTTTGGTTTTATACAATGCCGTTTTTTCCATTCGTCTTAAAACTTTTTGGCAAATGGTTAGGTGTTGAAATTGACTTGCGTTCGGACATCAAAAATCCTCTAGGTGGTTATCAGGTAATCTTTGACCATTGGGATTATCCTGAATTGCTTGCCGAGGATATTTTAAGCATTTGTGATCTCCATTGCAAAGAAAGTGTTGAACGAGGAGCATATCCAGCATTCTTGTTCGCACCTTATACGGTATTCCCTGTCGAAATAATGGCACTGTATCGAATCAGGAAAGAGCTTGGTTTGGAAACCCCAGTTGTTGACCATCAATTACTTCAAAATCAGCTGAACTTTCCACCACCAATTTTTGAAGAGATACCCGAAAATGAAATACCAGATATTCAAGTTGCGATAGAAAGATACAAACATGATTTTCCAGAACCGATTGTTGGTTGGTAATTCGGCTTTTGGGAAAGTCGCTGTTCTTTGACAACTTGAACACCTACAAGTCAAGCACAACTCAGCCAATTGGGTTGCGGGCGATACGCCTTTGTGAACGCCTACTGACAGTATGAGGGCTGATGAGATTGCTCTTGGCGATCTGTTGCTTTCGCAAGACGAATTCGATCCGAACGGCGGCATTGAAGCAAAAGCTGTTGAAGAAGTATTCATTCGCGTTGCCCCAATCCTAATCTACATGTGGGTGGCAGGATCATCCGCACCACGGCCGAGCATCCGTTTTATGTGAAAGATCAGGGCTGGATTCCCTCGAAGTTCCTGCAGCCAGGCGACCTGCTACAGTCTGAGGATCAACAGTATCTGCCTGTCGTACAGTCGGGACTCCCCTTCTGCAACATTCAGATCAAAGATGTACATCTGCAAACCAAATTCCCCACCTGTAACGACACTTTCTGGCAAATCAAGCCAGTGGGGTGATATCAATTTTGCAAAAATTCACAAAAAAGTGTGATTCGACGCAACTTGTTACTGAATAAGCAGTTGCGACAGAAATCTTTCACCAGAAATCGTCCCAGCGAGAGAAAAATGTCAAATTTGTCAGACTCGAGGATATATTATATGTGCGTGGAAATAATTCCATGCTTTGGATTTGATCTATAGCACCGCTACACATGTGTCGCTATGTGGTGAAGTGCCCCAGAAACTGAAAATGTCTTTGTGACCCGCCAGCATTCGCCTCGGTTTGGCTTTTGTCTTCATCGCCCACAATGACCTGACTGGAAGATGAAGATTGCGAAGAAACTGTGTGTTTTTCTTCCCTGGCGGAACGTATCTGGTTTTTGGGTGTTTAAACCATTACTCTTTATTTCCCGAGGAACAGGCTATGCTCCACAGTATCCGTCGCTCACTCATTGCTTTGCTCCTGCTCGCCATATATGGGCACTCTTTTGCCGCAGATAAGCCGAACGTGGTTTACATCCTGTCGGACGATGTGGGCTGGGGAGACCTCAGCGTCCACGGTGGGGGTGTACCGACACCGAATATCGATAAGCTGTTCCGCCGGGGCTTGGAGTTAACCCAATTCATGGGTTGGTGCGTCTGCTCGCCCACTCGTGCGATGTTTCTCACTGGCCGCCACCCGATTCGTGTGGGCACTGGCCCGGAAGTGGGAGGTGAACTTGAACTCGAAGAAACCACCATTGCCGAAGGGTTCAAAGCCAATGGCTACCGCACGGGGGTATTCGGTAAATGGCACAACGGCAACGACCCGGACTCGCCTGAGTATCGTGCTGCGTTTGCCGAGGCTTTCAAGAACATGCCGAACAAGAAGCCCAACTTCGGACACGGTGTGAACGCACACGGTTTCGATGAAGCCTGGGTGTATTACGGTGGTGGTGCGGATTACTTTACCCGCAAGACAGTACAGGGTCGTGGGCCCGTTTCCTGGTGGCACAACCTCGAGTTCCGAGAAAAGGATGAAGGCTACACGGACGACCTGGTGACGAAGTATGCCATCGACTTCATCCGAGATAGCAAGGAGAAGCCCTTCTTCTGCTACATTCCGTTTCATATTGCCCATGCCCCGCTTCAGGCGAAGGAAAACGACCTCGCTGCCATCGATGCAAAGCAGGCTGCTAAACTTCCAGCGGCAAACGCGAAAGCAACCGCTGAGAACAAGCGAATCCACGCCGCCATGCTTCAGTCGATGGACAAAAATGTCGCTGCCATCGTGGCGGAGCTAGAAAAGCTGAAGTTGCTCGACAACACCATCTTGGTATTCACCAGCGACAATGGAGCGATGGCCGAAGGCAGCAGCCTGCCACTGCGTGGGCACAAGCACACCATCTACGATGGCGGGGTGCGACTGCCAACAGTGATTCACTGGCCCAAGGGTGGTCTTGTTGGCGGGACGAAGTGGAACGGCCTGTGTGGTGGTCTAGACATGTTCCCAACGCTGATCTCGATGACTGGTTCCACCATGCCGAAGACCCGACCACTTGACGGGAAGGATGTGTGGCCTGCTCTCCGCGATCGCAAGCCCAGCCCAGTGGAAAACTACTACTTCATCTGGCGGGACGAAGACGCACTTCGCACGGACAAGTGGAAGCTGCACCGTTTTTTTGACCGCTTTGAGTTGTACGATATTACCACCGATGAGGTGGAGGCCAGGAACGTTGCAGATGCCCACCCGGACGTGGTGAAGGAACTTACGGCCAGGATGGATGAATGGGCAGACTCGATGGGTATTGCGGTCAGTCATCGACCGGCCCCAGCCAGGTATCACGCCAAACCGGCCCCATCTGGGGAGGTGCTGGCCGTGACGGTGACCATTACCGACAAAGCCAAGCCGAAAGACCGCCTTGCCGTTACTGTGGCGAACTGGGCTGCATCGCAATTCGCTACCGACTGGGTCGAGTTCGACATCGCTTTTTCACCAGGCACTCCGAAGCGGCACCCGTACTTCTCTACGCTGGAAGGGAATAATTCCAAGCCATTCGGCCCACTGTTCAAGCCTGGGACTGCAGCAGACCAGTTCGGCCGCGACCAGAGCACGGGCCCTGGCATCGCTGATGGCAAAAGCACCTGGGAACACCGGATCATTGGCTTGTCGAGCACGGCACCTGGTCCCTTGGGCAAACACGGTGTGGTATTTCCCGGTGGCACCCCGGGCACGTTCACCGTCTACATCGACAATCTCCGCATCCGCCACCTGGACGGGACAACGACACCGTTATGGACCAGCGGCAAAGATACTCGAACCAGCAAGTTTACTGATAGCGAATTGTTCAAAGATCTGAAGATCCGCACCGTCGATGTGAACGATGTGGGTAAGTGACACCTCACAACCTGCTTCTCCGAAGGAAACATGTGCATACCTTGACATTGCTTTTGGCAATCTCGGTCGGCTGCACTTAGGAGATGGTCGGAAAATGGCACTGGGCAACTGGGGACTGAACCCGAAAACCCGGATCGACAAATAAATCAAGCTCAACGACTGCAACAAAACGAGGAGGATTCTGACAATGACAACATTACGAATAGCACTCTTTTTATTTCTGAATCTGGCGAATCTTGCGTACGCGGCAGAGAAGCCAAACATCGTGATGATTTTTGTCGACGACTGGGCCTGGTACGGTACACCCGTGCGGATGGACGACTCCATGCCGAATTCCCAGATGCCGATCCTAAGCATGCCGAACCTCGAAAAAATGGCCCGTGACGGTATGAAGTTTCGAAACGCTTACGCCGGTGCACCACAGTGCTCGCCTTCTCGAGTCTGTCTGCAAACTGGCCGATCTGCGGCTCGGAACGGATTCACGGTATTTATGACCCCGCCAAAAGGCGATGCGATCTTCGATACCAACAAAACGTATTCACAGTTCCCCGTTATTCCATGCACCTCGGATGCCACGATCGACAAAGATGCAATCACGATCCCGGAGGCACTCAAGCCCCTGGGTTATGTTTCTGCGCATTTCGGCAAATGGCACATGCGTGGAAACCCCGAGGATGAAGGCTATGCTGCGCATGACGGCGATACATCAAATAAGCCTGGAAATGAAAATCTCCCCGGCGACCCCAAATTGATGTTCAGTGTCACAAAGAGATCGCTCGAATTCATCGAATCTCAATCGAAAGTTGGTAAACCTTTTTATCTGCAAATCTCGCACTATGCAATGCACGAAGGCCGAGATTGCCTGCCTGAAACTCGCGAGAAGTACGCCAAACATCCGACTCTCCAGGCTTACTACAAAACCCAAACTAAGAAACTGTCCCTCAAAAACGACCCCGCGACCTGGCTTGGGATGGGAGAAGACCTCGATGGTCGGATCGGTGCAATTCTGGACAAACTCCAACAGCTCGGCATTCGTGACAACACGTATGTGATCGTAACTGCCGACAATGGCTACCGGCACTCGTTCTTTCCCAATTTGGAGCAACCCTTGCATGCGGCGAAATGGTGGACGTGGCAAGGGGGATTACGTGTGCCCATGATCGTCACAGGCCCTGGCATCAAGGGCGGCTCGGTCTGTAGTGATAATGTGGTGAATTACGATTTCCTTCCCACGTTCGTGGAATGGGCCGGAGGTGATCCCAGGAAACTCAAAGACATCGATGGTGTCAGTCTTGCCGGCATCGTGCGTGGAGACAAAACAGAGTCGACGTTCCGCGACCGTTTCCTCTACTTCCACTATCCGCATTATCGCACCAGTATGCCCCATTCGGCTATCGTTTCGGGCAACCGAAAAGTGATGCATTTCTACGAGGCACCTGATGTTCCCATGTTGTTTGATCTGAGCGACGAACGGGAGGTGAAAAATATCGCCGACCAGTTGCCGGAGGTACATCGGAAATTGCACGATGAGATGATGCGTTATTTCAAGGAGGTCGGTGCAAGGATTCCGAAGCCGAATCCGAACTACGACGCGGCGGTATACTCCCAGGCGAAACAATACGAGATCATCAAACTCTGGGGACCGTTCAAAGGCGAACGTCCTCTCGAATCTGACGAGAAGAAGTGATACTCCGAGTCAGCGGTTCAAGGCAAGGTTACTCGAACCAGCAAGTTTAATGATATCGAGTTGTTCAAAGATCTGAAAGTCCGCACGGTTGATATAAAGGATGTGGTTATAATATTGGAAACCTGTTTTGGAGAGTAAAAATGACCGTGTCTGCCTTAAGTTCTGTTTGGTCTGGACGCTGACCCCTGGTTCTGTGCCAACCCGTTGTGAAATTTCTATCTATCGATTTGCTTGTTAATTGCCTTGTTGGGAGTCTCCATGAATTCAGATTCAACAATCGAACTTGATGACCCTGAGCATAAAACGCCTGCGTCTACTCTTACGGATGAAGCCGCCGCCGCCCCAGAATCAGCATGGTTTTTTGCACTCTTTAAAAGCGCAATGCTCTATCTTGGCATTGTAACAGCTTACTTGACTGCTCTGGTTGGTTTGGTGGCCATCTGGAAGGAGTTCATTGCCCAAAAGGATGAACAGGCAAATCTTGCGATCTATACGATTGCAGGCATCCTCCTGCTCCCGCTCCTTCTCGCATTTTTGTTTAACCTTCTTCCTGCTTCGCGGCGTCGCCGCGAACGTAGTCTGCGTCCGACGGGGCTCGGTAAAACCGGCTATTTTACGACGGCTCCACGTGAGGATGATCCGTACAAGTTTTTTGCCAACGGCTACGAACCGTTTCTACAGTGGGCTGCTTCACCAAAGGCCCCGTTGCTCTATCTCACAGGTTTGTCCGGTGCAGGCAAGTCTTCACTGCTGGGCGCTTATCTCAAGCCACAACTCGCAGCGGAGGGCCTCGAACAAAAGACAATTCTCCTCACGATTCGCAGCTACAACGATCCTTTAGCCTCGCTGAAAGAAGCACTGCTTGTGCTCTGGAAGAAAAAACCCGACGACTATGCAGATCTGACGCCGATGGCTGCTCTGCGTCGTGCGGAACGCCAACTCGCTGCCGATTGCCGGCTTTTGATCGCTTTCGATCAATTTGAAGAGTACTTTCTGCTCCGCGGTAGCGCTGCACGGGGGGAAAATCAACCATTGAATTCGACTGAGACAACCATCATCATCGACGAGTCGACACTCACTCCCATTCGTGATTTTCTCAAAGATTTTCTAACTAATCCCCCCGGGCGAACTACTATTCTTCTTTCTTATCGCGATGACCATCATCGCCTTTTGGCCCCGCTGCAATTGCCCGTCCGGGAAGAGGGGAAGAACTGGATGACGATCGAACCACTCGATTTTGCAACAGCCGCAAAATTTCTGCGATCGTGTCCTGGCCTGAATGTGCCAGAAGAACGCATGAAGCATGTTCTTCATGAAGCTGCACGGCAGGAAGGTAGTCGTGTTGTAATGCGACCGATCGTCGCCAACTTTCTGGGCCTCATCCTCCAACGAATGTCGAATCACCCGCTGCTCTGGCGACGAACCGACGACCTTCTCCGAGGTTATGTGCGTGACTGTTTGGGCGATGAAATTAAAGAAGAACGCGGTCGTGTTCTGCGTGCCTTGCTAACGGATTTTCACACGGCCCGACCTCGTTCCGTCTCGGACATTGCCCAGGAAACAGGTCTCGAAACGACTGCTTTGGATGTGCAACTCGAACAATTCGGCCATGCGGGTCTCGTACGCTGTGTCAGTGCAGATGCCGCCGACCATGGACGACGAGTCTTCCAGATCTCGCACGACTTTCTGGCCACGCTGATCGAGCGGGTGCTCGACGGCATGCATCGAACTTTCTGGCGTATTGTGCGACCTTGGCTCGCTCCCACCACTACAGTCCTTGTGATCGGGCTTGTTTTCATCTTTCCCTGGGTGCAGAAGCAGCGGGCGATCGAACATCTCGCAAATGCGGGTTTCACCTGGAATGAATCGACATCGACAATTACCGTCGGTACAGAAGAAGGCAGAAGCATCAAAAAACTGGATCACCTCAAAGCTGCCTTCCGCAGACTGAAACCACGCAACCTTGATCTCAGCGGTTGCAAGGCGTTGCAAAATGTGCACGGCCTCAAAGGACTTACCTCACTCCAAACCCTTGATCTCAGCAGGCGCGATCGCGATCAGTTTCTCAATGGCCCTCCATTCTTTATGTCGTTACAAAACGTGGACGATCTCAAAGGACTTACCTCACTCCAAACCCTTGATCTCAGTGGTTGCGCTTCGCTGCAAAACGTGGACGGCCTCAATGGACTGACTTCGCTCACAACCCTTGATCTCAGTGGTTGCGCTTCGCTGCAAAACGTGGACGGCCTCAATGGACTTACCTCACTCCAAACCCTGGATCTCAGAGATTGCGAATCGTTGCGAAACGTGGACGGCCTCAAAGAACTGACCTCACTCAGAACCCTTGATCTCAGTGATTGCAGGTCGCTGCAAAACGTGGACGGCCTCAAAGAACTGACCTCGCTCAGAACCTTGGATCTCAGTGATTGCAGGTCGCTGCAAAACGTGGACGGCCTCGAAAAATTCACTTCGCTCACACAACTTGAGCTCAGAGGTTGCAGTAAGTTGCAAAACGTGGAAGGCTTTAGGGGTCTGACCTTGCTCCAAACACTAGATCTCAAGCAGTGCCTTTCGCTGGAAAACGTGAACGGCCTCAATGGTCTGAAGTCATTAAGAAATCTTGATCTCAGTGATTGCAGGTCACTGCAAAACGTGGACGGCCTCAATGGACTTACCTCACTCCAAATCCTGGATCTCAGTGGTTGCGATTCACTGCAAAACGTGAACGGTCTCGAGAAATTGACTGCACTCCAAACCCTGGATCTCAGTGGTTGCGATTCACTGCAAAACGTGAACGGTCTCGAGAAATTGACTGCACTCCAAACCCTGGATCTCAACAATTGCTCGTCGCTGCAAAACGTGGACGGTCTCGAGAAATTGACTTCGCTCCAAACCCTGTATCTCAGCAGTTGCGATTCGTTGCAAAACTTGAACGGCATCGAGAAATTGACTGCACTCCAAACCATTTCTCTCGGTGGTTACACGTCGTTGCAAAACGTGAACGGTCTCGAGAAATTGACTTCGCTCCAAACCCTGTATCTCTACTATTGCGATTCGTTGCAAAACTTGAACGGCATCGAGAAATTGACTGCACTCCAAACCCTGTATCTCAGCAGTTGCGATTCGTTGCAAAACTTGAACGGCATCGAGAAATTGACTGCACTCCAAACCCTGTATCTCAGCGATTGCGATTCGTTGCAAAACTTGAACGGCCTCAAAGGACTTACTTCGCTCCAAACCCTGCATCTCAACGATTGCGATTCGTTGCAAAACTTGAACGGCATCGAGAAATTGACCTCGCTCAGAACCCTGGATCTCAACAATTGCTCGTCGCTGCAAAACGTGGACGTCCTCCAGGGCCTGACTTCGCTCACAACCCTTGACCTCGGCAGTTGCAAGGCGCTGAAAAACTTGAACGGCATCGAGAAATTGACTTCGCTCAGAACCCTGGATCTCAGATATTGCAATTCGCTGCCCAGGGAAAGCTGGGCTACGCTCAAAACTTCGCTGCCGAACACCAAGATAATTTTTCCCTGAGAATCTCAATATGCAATAAAAGCAGGTTTTTGATTACCATGAATGTAAAGGACGTAGGTACGTGATACTGAAAACCTGTTTTGGAGTACGGAAATGGCCGTAACACTCTTTCGCTGGATATCCCACGTTGGATTACTGCTCTATCAGGTAGGTCCGGTTGTACTTTACGCCGCCGAAAAACCGAAGCCCAACATCGTCCTCGTGATGGCCGATGATCAAGGGTGGAACCAAGTCGGGTACAACGGCCATCCCCATTTGAAGACGCCGAATCTCGATGCGATGGCGGCGGCGGGGATCCGCTTCAATCGCTTCTATGCTGCCGCGTCGACCTGTTCCCCCACGCGGGCATCCGTCCTGACGGGACGAACTCCCCAGCGAACTGGAGTACCTGCGATTGGCAATCGACTGTGCCTGCAGGAGAAAACCCTGCCACAGGCACTCAAGAAAGCAGGCTATGTCACCGCTCACTTTGGCAAGTGGCACCTGAATGGCGTCGAAGGCAACGGAATGCCTGTTCTGGGCGACGACCCGAACCACCCAGGGCACTACGGTTTCGATGAGTGGCTCTCTACCACCAACTATTTCGATATGGATCCGTTGATGGGGCGAAATGGAAAATTTGTCGCCCTCAAGGGGGACTCTTCCACGGTGATTGTGAACGAAGCCCTCGATTTCATGAAGAAGCAAACCGAGAAGCCGTTCCTCGCGGTAATCTGGTACGGGTCGCCTCACTTCCCCTGGTCCGCCGCCGCTGACGACACCCGTGGGTTGCCCCAGGGAACGAAAGGGAGGCTCGCCAACCACCTTGGAGAGATTGTGGCCCTCGACCGCAGCATCGGGACGTTGCGGAAGGGCCTGCGGGACATGGGCGTTGAGAAAGATACGCTGATCTGGTATTGCAGCGACAATGGCGGACTGCCGGAAGACCCCGATTCGGTGGGCAAACTGCGGGGTCACAAAGGCAGCCTTTACGAAGGCGGGATTCGGGTTCCTGGCATTGTCGAGTGGCCTGGCCGAATCGAGCCAGTTGTCACAGATTTCGCCGCCTCCACGATGGACATTTTCCCCACAGTCGTTGATCTGCTCGGCCTGCCCAAAGACTCGATGCTTGAGGTCCATGATGGTGAGAGTATCCTGCCACTCTTTGACGGTAAAATCCCGAAGAGGACGCACGCCATCCCGTTCACCGCGAAAGGGACCGCCCTGATCGATGGGGATTTCAAACTGGTCAGCATCGGACGAGGGAAGAACCGGCCATGGGAACTATTCGACATTAAGAATGATCCTGGCGAAACCCGAGACTTAGCCACCACGCACCCCGGGCGATACCAAACGATGAAGGTGGAAGCACAGAAGTTAACCCTTTCGGTGGAAGCCAGTGCGGCTGGCAAAGATTACCCAGAAGGACGGGTAATCCAGCCCCAGCGCAGCGAAAGGTGGGTCGAAATGGAAGCGTACAAGAAGCATTTTGAGACGTTCAAAAAACTCAAGCCTGGATTCCGAGTGAAGGAATAGTGGCACAACTTGGATTGGGGGAACTTCGTTGCCATGGTGAAAATCGAAGGAATAACCAATTGGGAAAAATCATGAAAATATCCGCTAGCATTTGGGCACTGCCATTGGTCGTACTCTTCATTTGTTCGGAAGCAGCCGCGGCCGAGAAGCCACCGAACGTGCTGCTGTTGATTGCCGACGACTTAAACACGTGGCTGCTCGGCGACCCCGACCGCTATGCGGGCAAGGTAGTCGCGCCGAACATCAAGAAGCTGGCCGATAGCGGGATTACCTTTTGGAAGGCATACACTGCCAGCCCGGTTTGCTGCCCTTCACGCACGGCGTTCCTGTCTGGTGTTCGGCCGTGGCAGTCCGGGTTATACATGAACGGCCTCAACTCTTCAGGAAGTGCCGCGCTGAACAAGGCCACATCGCTTCCGGGATTGTTTAAGAACGCCGGCTATTTCACGGCATCGTATGGGAAAATCGGCCACGGCTGGAGACTCGGCAATGTGTGGGACGACGATCTCCCCCACAAGCGCGATCCCGCACCGCCCAAGGCACCCTTGCTGCCCTTCACACGCGGAGAACAGGACTGGGGGCCGACGCACTTGACGGAAGAGCAGATGAACGACACCAAAATGGCGGATGCCACCATCGCCCAGTTGCAGAAGAAGCACGACAAACCGTTCCTCGTCGCATGTGGACTGTTCCACCCGCATATGCCGTGGTATGTGCCGCAAAAATACTTCGACATGTTCCCTTTGGAGGATGTGAAGCTCCCACCGATCCTCAAAAACGATCTCGACGACCTTCCGGCAATTGGCCGGGACGTCACGAGTTCGAAAGGTAAGTTCGTGGATCAAGTGATCGCGAACGGCGTTCACAAGCAGGGCGTGCAGGCGTACCTCGCCGCCACTGCCTATGTGGATGCCCAGATGGGTCGCGTTCTGGATGCTCTCGACAAAAGCGACTATCGGGACAATACAATTGTGATCTTCATGAGCGATCACGGCTTCCATCTTGGCGAGAAGCATCACTGGCAGAAAAACACCCTTTGGGAAGAGGCAACCCATTGTAACCTGATGTTCCGTGTGCCAGGCACTACATCATCCAAAACTGTGTGTCAGCGTTTCGTGTCTCTGCAGGACGTCTATCCCACCCTTGCAGAGTTGTGTAACCTGAAGGCCCCTACGTACGTCGAAGGGCGGTCACTGGTGCCACTGCTCAAGAACCCTGAAGCTCCGTGGGAAAGTACAGCCATCACCTCGTGGGGCGATCGGTACGTTTCCATCCGTACAGAGAAGTTCCGTTATATCCGCTACCGCGATGATGAGGAAGAATTGTACGACCACTCGAAAGACCCCCACGAGTGGACGAACCAGATTAAGAACAAGGAATACGCCGCCGAGTTGATACGTCTGCGGTCGATGGTGCCCACATTAAAGGATATGGCACCGAAGCTCAAATCTGGCCGGGCAAAAGGTGACGAATAGCGACCGGAGGGGGCATCGTGGCAACGTTACCCTGGAACCACCAACATCTTGTCCGCATTGCTTTCCTACAAAAATCATATAGTCAACTGGATAACTCTCTCTCCCGAGTCAACCATGAAAACGTTAGTTTTGGAAGAACCGAAAAAGTTTCGAATTCAGCAGACGACGCAGCCTGTCCACCCGGGGCCTGGTGATGCCCTGGTCCGCGTGCACCGCGTGGGCATTTGTGGCACCGATGTCAGTGGGTATCTGGGCAAGATGCCATTCATGACCTACCCGCGAATTATGGGGCATGAACTCGGTGTGGAAGTAATGCAACTGGGCGATGGCGTCTCCCACATTCAGGTGGGGGATCGTTGTTCCGTTGAGCCCTATATCAACTGCGGGCATTGTATGCAGTGCCGCACCGGTAAACCCAATTGCTGCAAGAACCTGCAGGTGCTTGGCGTGCATACCGATGGCGGGATGCGACCATTTGTGATTGTTCCCGCACGAAAGCTGCACCCATCCAGCAAGCTCAGCCTGGCCCAACTGGCACTGGTGGAAACATTGGCGATTGGCTGCCACGCCGTTGATCGTGGGGAATTGCAGCCAAAACAGCAAATCCTGATTGTCGGTGCGGGCCCAATTGGCCTGTCCGTATTGGAATTTGCCCGCGTGGCTGGGGCAGAAATTACCGTGCTGGATATGAACCCGGCCCGGCTGGAATTTTGCCGCACAGTGATGAAGGCCGACCACGTGGTAGAACTGCGGGATCTGCCCACGACGCTGAAAGAGCTGGAATCGATTACTGGTGGGGAGCTGTTTTCGTGCGTCTTTGATGCCACTGGTAACGCGGGGGCGATGGCTACATCATTCCAATACGTAAGTTTCGGTGGCAGAATGATTTACGTCGGAATTGTCTCCACCGACGTGGCCTTGCCCGACCCATTGTTTCACCGACGGGAAATGACCCTGATGGGCACCCGCAACGCACTGCCGGGTGATTTTCCCAGAATCATTCAACTGATTGAAGCGGGCAGAATTGATACCCAGCCCTGGATCAGCCATGAAGTGATTTTTGAGGATGTCCCCAACCGCTTCCCGGACTTAATGAAACCCGACGCCCAGGTTATTAAAGCCATGATCACCGTGGGGGATTAAGGCTTTCTTATTTCAATGGCGATTCGGGTCGGTTTCACTCATTTTTTCTGCGAAATGCACCACAGAAACTGGCTGGTGCGAAGAAAAATCTCCCCATCACTGACTGCCAGCGAGGAATTGCTCCGTTCGCCTTTTCCCATCTTGTTGTGGGCCAGCAGTTCAAACTTGGGGGCTGCTTTGAAGACTACCGTAGAAGCATCCTGACAGACCACGTACAATCGATCACCCGAGACAACTATCGAACTCCAGGTTTTTCCTGCTGGTCGCTGATCTACCTGCCAGACCTCTTTGCCAGTTTTCAATTCGTAACAGTGGGGGACGCCGCTTTCTTCCAGCATGTAAACATAGTCGCCAACGATGGCTCCCGATCCCACCCGCTGTGTGTTGCGTGGGTGGTGCCACAGCCGATTCGCGGTAATATCGCCTGTGCCACCCAGTTTCACCGCCAGTGCGTCTTTGTTGTAGCCAGACATCGCAACGGCGATGCCATGTTTTTCAGAAAACAGTGCGGAGGTATAACAGAGTTCATTCAGGCCATCGCACCGCCAGAGTTCTTTACCGGTTTTCGGATCGTATCCTTTGAAAAACCGCGACATCCCCAGCAATAACTGATCCTTTCCATCCACTTTCGCCACCACCGGGGTGCTCCAGGAACCGGATTGTTCGCCGGTTTCCCAGACTGTTTCGCCAGTGGCCAGTTTCACCGCCAGCAACTTGTTGATTTTGCTATCCGGCCCCAGCCACAAAATTGCGGTGTCGCCATAGATAATGGGAGAGGCGGAATTGCCAAACTGGTGCGTCCACAACCCCAGGTCGGTCCGTTTCCATAACTCCTTGCCGCTGAAATCGTAACAGTACATCCCCGCTGAACCATAACTGACCACCACGTGGCGGCCATCGGTCACTGCCGAAGCAGAGGCATAGAACGTTGGGTTCCAGGCTTTTTCTGTTTCCGCAAATTCAATATCCCGCCGCCAGCGTTCCCTGCCAGTGGTGCGATCGATGCAGATCAGGCCACGCTTACTGCCACCACGGTTGGCTTCAGTCAAAAAAATACTGTTTTCCCAGATAATCGGCGTGGAATTACCAAACTCTTTCAGTGGCATTTTCCAGCGAATATTCTTGTTTGGCCCCCACTCCAATGGCAGGTCGGTTTCCGTTGTATGCCCCTGCCCACCGGGCCCACGCCAGGCAGGCCAGGGACCTGCCATCGCACAAGTGGTGCACAACGTTCCGACGATCAACGCGTAGCAGAGGCGGTTCATGCAAGTCTCCTCATCAATTTTTCATCACTATGTCACGCCGCACGCCACTTTGCAATTAGATTTTTGGTAACATGTGCCATCTACCTGATCTGTTGGAATATACCGCCCTGCGTAACATGGGCGCTTCGCCCATGAGTTTTATCCACGGGCGGGACGCCCGTGCTGCGTCTAACCAAACAAGTCTCTACTGCATGCGTAACATGGGCGTCTCGCCCATGAGTTTTATCCACGGGCGGGACGCCCGTGCTGCGTCTAACCAAACAAGTCTCTACTGCATGCGTAACATGGGCGTCTCGCCCATGAGTTTTATCCACGGGCGGGACGCCCGTGCTGCGTCTAACCAATCAAGTCTCTACTTCACTGCGTAACATGGGCGTCTCGCCCATGAGTTTTTCCCACGGGCGGGACGCACGTGCTACGTTTAACCAATCAAATAAAAACTGAGAAGTCACCAACAGTGTCCGGATTCTAAAATGATCGCAACGAGTACCAGAACGAGCGAGTGAACAAACGTCGCTGGCCAATTTTCATGATGAACATTACCGTTGAATTATTTGGGCCTGCTGAACGCCTGGTGGGGCAACCTGAACTGACGATTGAAGTGGCAGGTAACCCCACTGTGGGGGATATTGTGCAAGAAACCGTGAGAATCTACCCACAATTAGGTTCATTGCTGATTTCCGAAGGTGCTGTCGCAAAATCGGTGCTGCTATGTGTCAATAATATCCAGGTTGATGCCAAAGAATTCTGGCCTGCAACACCTGGCACAAAGTTGCAAATCATTCCACCTGTCTCTGGTGGCTGCTAAGTCTTTGCACTCGCTAACTGGTGGGATATTTCCAGTTTCTGTTCAGAGGGAGTGTTGACGAAGTGAATGTAAAGTTTCGCTGGTGAATTACTGTTTTCCGGATTGTCAATTGTGATTTCCCCTTCTCCACCATAAGGCGATACGTAATTGGGGCCATGCTCATTGCAGGAACTAAATCTTTGATAACTAATTGATCATCTTCAATGTCGAATGTAAGATTTGTCAAAGAATTACTAAATCCTTGAATTTTCTGGTTGTTCTGCAGTGAAGGCGCCAGAAATCGCAGCCCCAGTTGGGCACAGACCATCGACATCGCAATGCTGGTGGAGCCACTACTGGCTTCCACAACCACCGAATCGGTGCGTAAAATCCCTTTGCGATACGCTTTCCCCAGGATGAAACGTGCAATCCGATCCTTGGTGGACCCACTTGTATTAAGAAATTCTAATTTGCACCACACGGGAAAGTCGTCTGGGGGCAAAACAATCCCCACCAGTGGCGTGGGGGGAATACAAACCAGCGTACGCTGTGCTACCTTGATCACCAGCAGATTCTCACAATCAATTAATGTTTACTGATTTAGTAGACATTGTAGGGATTTGCTGTTTTCTGTCGAAGGGTGGGTGAAATCTGTTCCCACGATTCAGTTGCTTTTCCCCACTTGATGAACAGAATAACTTCCTACGCTGGGTACCATCCATGAACGACATGTTACTGGCTCAGGCCGATCAGATTCTCGACAAAGCACGTGGGATCGAACAATACTGGCTACCGATCGCTATTGGCGTGGGGCTGTTGGTGGTGCTGATCGTGCTTCGCGGCATCGCACGTAAGAACAAGAAAATTCCAGACTTACAGCGAAATCTACACGAAGATCTCTCGAGCTTTCCACCCCCACCTGCCGGAGAGGTTTCCGAACTGTTTGCCGATGGGGTGCCAGTACGAATTCGACTGATTATCATCGCACCGGTAGGGCAACGTCCCAAGCCAATCCGGGCGGATCAGGCAGAAGACCTCTTAGACGATGTGCTGCGTGGGATTTCGCGGCAGATTGCTGCCGACAATCCGCGTATTGTCATCTGGCCCCCACAAATGAGCCTGCAGGGCTTCGCAGCCACTTTTCATCGGTTGGTGCCCAATCCTGATGGTGCCCAGAAAAAATCCCGCTGGCTGAAAATGGCAGGCCCCGCCAAGACGCACAGTCAGCCGATCCTGCTGGGGCTGGCACTGCTGGCACCTGAAGAAGTGAAAAAGCTGGAACTGCACCTCGACACGCCCGACTGGGCCCAGGTGCTGCAAATCCGCCGCACCTGAACCTGGTTTCTTTGGAACTTCTCTCGCCAGGCTGTACAATTTACTCATGTTTGATGTGCAGCATTTATTAGAAACCGTTTATCCGAAAATTCAGCCACCCATCATTATTGTGGGTGGTTCTCCGCGTGTGGCTGCGGAATGTGCGCTTGTTGTTGCAGACTTCCCCACGGTCTGTTTTCAGATGGATGTGCACCAGGCAGAACGGCTGGAACGGGAACTGGCCGAAGTGGGGCTAAGCACCGAAGTGCGGGTCACGGCAGACATCTGGGATTTGCCCAACCACTTCCAGACCGCCATTGTGCCAATTCAATCCCACGGCGAGCGGGAATTGAAACTGGATCTGATGGAACAGACTTACCACGTGCTGCAGCCGAAAGGGCTATGTATTACCGTTTCGGAATATACCAAGGATTCTTTGCTGCCGAAAGTACACAAAAAACTGTATGGCAAATGCAGCGAAGCCCCCGCCAACAAGAAAGGCAGCATCTTCTGGAGTGTCCGCACAGATGACCGCCCACGTCGGCGGCACGAAATGACCTTTCGGGCACGCATTGGTGATATACCCTCACGGGAATTTGTGTCCCGCCCGGGGGTGTTCTGCTACGGCAGTTTCGATGATGGTGCCCGTGCCCTGCTGGAATGTGCCGATATCCGCCCCAACGAAACCATTCTCGATCTGGGCTGTGGAGTGGGTGCGGTGGGCATTCTGGCAGCAGAACGCACCGGTTTGGACGCACCGATTACGTTTGTGGATAGTAACGCCCGTGCCATTGCCCTGACCGAACTGAATGCCAAAGCGAATGGCCTGACCAACTACACCACGATCCTTTCTGCCCGCATGGCCGATCTGGAAGAAGGTCATTTCGATGTGATTCTGGCCAACCCACCTTATTATGCGGCCAGCAGCATCGCCGAACTGTTCGTCCGGAAATCAAAAGCCCTCTTGAAATCAGGTGGGCGATTTTATCTGGTGACCAAGCAGGTGAATACGTTGGCCCCACTGGTGATGGAAGCGTTCGGCGACGCCATTGTGATGGAGACCCGTGGCTACCACGTGATCCAGGGCGACCGCATAATGGAATCAGAAAGATGAGAAGCCACTCATTAACTTCGATCTGACCAAGAAGTCATCGGCAAACTGGCAGGAGCAAATTATGAAAAGAAAATTTTGCATCACTGCCGCGGGTGTATTGGGTTTTATGCTTGGCTTTGCCCTTGGCCCCACAATTTTTCTCATTCTCGCTCTCAGTGATTATTTGTTTCGTGGCTGGAATTGGCAGGATTTCAGTGATATTCCATGGCATGAACAGGTGCTGATCTCGGGCATCGTTGCAATTAATTGTTCTCTGGGTGCAATGCTTGTCGCGTGGAAAAATTACAGACGCAGACTGCCAATAACGATCCTGCCAGCAATAATCCTGCTGCTGTTTTGTGCCGTTGGAATCATCGATCGATATACGCGATTCCTTAACTACTTCAGTATCGGGCTGACTTTAGCTGTTGTCATCTTGACCGCAGGACGACTCGGCCAATACATCGGCAGGCTCTTTTACCGTGAAAAAATAATTCTTAAAACGGAATGTAACAATTCTGAAGACAACAATTTGGTTCTCGTGTCCGAAGAATGAGAAAATTCTCATTTCAATGTCTTGCTCCGCTGTATTTGGTATTTCAGCCACCCAGGTGCGAAGCACCAACGTCAGCAAACCGCGCTGTGCAACTGGGCACTTTCACCTATTGTCAGGTGCGACAAAGCCAGGAAAATGAATGAGTTTTCATTAATCAATTCTTTTCCTGAACTGGTTCATGCTTTCTTTTCCATCAATTTGGTAACGTGGCATATTGCCCACCTGGGCCGTAGAATAGCCACGTGGTGCAGAGCAGAAGACGCACCGCACCGAACGCCAGCCAAGGATCGATGCGACAATGAAAGCCGGGATTGTGGGATTGCCCAACGTAGGGAAAAGTACACTGTTTAATGCATTAACCAGCTCGAAAGCGGCACAAAGTGCCAACTATCCTTTTTGCACCATCGAACCAAACGAAGGGATTGTCAGCGTTCCAGACGACCGGCTGAAACGGATCTGCCAGTACATTGTGCCGCAAAAAATCATCCCCACCGCACTGACATTGGTTGATATCGCCGGAATTGTGAAAGGTGCCAGTGAAGGGCAGGGCCTGGGGAACAAATTCCTCAGCCATATTCGCGAAGTGGATGCCATCCTGCAGGTGGTACGCTGCTTCGAAGATCCCAACGTGGTGCATGTGGCGGGTGAGGTTAACCCGCTGTCGGATATTGAGACAATTGAAATCGAACTGATGCTGGCCGACATCCAGACTCTGGAAAACGCCCTCCCACGTGCCGAACGTGCGGCAAAGGGTGGCGACAAAGAAGCCAAAATGCGGGTCGATGTGATCAAGGTATGTCAGGCACAACTGGCCAAGGAAGAGCCACTGCGAAAGCTGACGTTTGATGAAGCGGAACGCAAAGCCGTTTCCAGCTATGGTCTGATGACCGCCAAGCCGATTCTGTATGTTGCCAACGTCGATGAAAATGATCTGCAAGGCACCGGCCCACTGGTGCAGCAGTTGCGGCAATTTGCAGAAAAGGTGGGGGCATCGGTCGTCCCTGTTTGTGCCAAACTGGAAGCAGAACTGGCAGAACTGGATGAAGCAGACCGTGCGGAAATGCTTGCGTCTGTGGGACTTAGCGAACCGGTGCTGCCGAAACTGGCACGCGAGGCATACCGAGTGCTTGGCCTGCAAAGCTACTTCACAGCGGGTGAAAAAGAAGTGCGTGCCTGGACCATTCCGGTGGGAGCCACCGCACCCCAGGCAGCTGGCGTGATCCACACCGACTTTGAAAAAGGCTTCATCCGAGCGGAAATTTATTCGCTGGAAGACCTGGAAACATACAAAAGCGAACGTGAAATCCGCCAGGCTGGGAAACTTCGCACGGAAGGAAAAGGATACATCATGCAGGACGGCGACATCTGTCACTTCCTGTTTAACCGGTGATCTGAGTACATAACGGTACTGGAAACCAATCATCCGGTCCGCGCAAGGTGGCAGCGACATCCTGTCGCTGAATTAACATGAACACCAGCTAGAAGCAGGTGCCACTTTGCGCAGTTACTGATTCGAAGCCTGAGTGTCAGATTCTGGAATCGTCGACCAAGTGCTTGCTGGTTTCAGTCGATCTGCTTCGGTTGGCATCTTTCCGGTGGGAATTGCTATCCTGAATAGAGAACTTGAGTTGATAGTGGATTTATGCAGCAATTACCCCACCGCAGTGCCTTTGCTCTCCTGATTCTTCGCTTCGCAGGCATTTTTGCCCTTTGCTATGCTGGTTGGATCAGCGTGGAGGACATGTTTAATGAACGGGCACGCCTGACCACGAAAAAAATCTTTTCCAAGCCGGCTGCGTTTACCAACGATCACTTTTCTGCCACCTGGATTCTGACTGGGCCGAATGGTGAACGTCCGTTTCGCTGGTTGGTGCTGTTGAGCAGCGGCCTGCTGGCATGGCGAACCACTCACCGCTTTGGGACGGACAGCCCACGTACGCGGATGCAAAGCATTGCAGTGTGCCTCCTATTCAGTGGGTTATACCTGTTCAGTGCGGTGCAACATTACCACCGGCTGGAGTATTCCCCCGCAGTGGTGTGGGCAACGCTGGCACTAGTGGGGTTTGTATATCCCTGTATTATGTTATTGCGCGATCGTAATACATGGCCCCCACAACCAGCTGTTGAAAAAGTGAATCTGGGAAAACCACAGAAGTTGGGTGGTATTGGCTGGATGATTTACGGTGCCGTCATGCTGGTGGTGGCCATCAATTTGTTAGCACAAAGTATTACCTACAGCCCCAAGCAGCAGACCTGGCTGATCCACCGCACCATGCACCTGGAAACCAAAATTGAAACCCTGCAGATTTCACTGCGGGAATCACTGGAAGTTTCTGACCAGCTTCACCTGACAGCGGGGGTGGCACTGAAGCCACTGCTCCTGACAGGGGTGCTGGGGTTGATTTTGCTGTTCTGGGGATGGCAGATGGTGCGTGGCACCGTCCAGAACCCACGATTGCGGGCGTTGGGTGTCATCATTCTGACTTTCGCGTTGTGCATTGGTCATGTCGCACTGATTCCGTTTGCCATGCCCTATTTTGCCGCCATTCCATCGGTCATCTTCCCATGGATGGCCCTGTTATTGCTGCCCAGTTTTCTGTTATTTACCGGCAAAAAGTAAAGGGGATGCCATGATTCGCATCGGCATATTAACCATTTCTGATCGTGCCAGTGCCGGCATTTATGAAGACAAAAGTGGCCCCGCCATCATTACTTGCCTGCAGGAATACCTGCTTTCCACGTGGGAACCGGTGCACCGCATTATTCCGGATGAACAACCACTCATCGAACAGCATCTGCAGGAACTCTGCGATCTGGAACACTGCTGTCTGGTCGTAACTACCGGCGGAACAGGTCCGGCGAAACGCGATGTCACCCCGGAAGCCACAGAAGCAGTATGCAATCGCATGATGCCAGGTTTTGGCGAATTGATGCGGGCTGAATCGCTGAAGGTAGTACCCACCGCAATTCTGTCACGCCAGACGGCAGGAATCCGGGGGAATAGTTTAATTGTGAATCTGCCAGGTAAACCTGCCGCCATCCGCGATTGTCTGCAGGCAATTTTTCCCGCCGTGCCATACTGTATCGACCTGATCGAAGGGCCATTTCTGGAAGTAAACCCCCAGGTAATCCAGGCCTTCCGACCCAAAAGCAGCTAAGGCATCATCAAAGGTCCAATTTCAGTTCGCGATTATTGCATGAAATCGATGGCAGTACATCCCGGCATGGAAGATCATTGCAAACTGCAGGACAATTACCTTGCTCCTCTCATGCGGAGAGGTGTAGCGAAGCCGGGATGAGGGCAATATGTGAAGGCATAGATTCCCGCCTTCGCGGGAATGACGATTCTGGTGAGCATCAGCTTATTGGTTGTACTTCGATGATTTTTGTGCATTGCCCCGCGTGCGCAAAGCCATGCTTCCACGTTTTAGAGCAGGTTTTGAGTAATTGTGATCATGGCTGTTTAAGGCTTATTGCCTTTTGGCCCAGAAGGGGCCATTCTGTCAGCCCAGGGTGAGCGAAGCGAGCCCTGGGAAAAGAATTTACCATAGCCGCGGCACTGTAAGGGCCGTTCAAAATGGGTCTGTGTTCTGATTAAATCTGTTAGGTTCATCGCTTCGGATTTGAACGGCCCCTACAGGGCCGAAGATTTTTTGTACCAGTTACCCAGGGCTCGCTTCGCTCACCCTGGGCTGACAGAATGGCCCCTTCTGGGCCAAAGAGTGTTTCTTATCCAGCCAGCTCAATTCATGGAATTCAAGTAGTGAACAACAGCATGTAATATTTGTCGCCAATAGAAGATCAGTCAAATTGAACCCCGACTTCGCTTTTCCTCGCAGGAGAGGTTTAAAAGCAGGCAGACAAGATTCGATTGATTTTTTATCCCACTCGGACCGTCCGTACTTTGGACTGATATAAAAACGACCTATCAATGAGAGGACACTCCATGAAATCACTTTTTGTCGCACCCTGCCTGCTCGCCATTTGTTTCTTTGGTAACACCGTGCCTTGCTTTAGCCAGACCGAATTGAAGGCCCACGCAGCCATTGTCCATTCGCTGGCACTTTCGAAAGATGGTAAATTGCTCGCTTCGGCTGGCTTTGATAAAGAGGTCAAGCTCTTTGACGTGGGGGAAGGCAAAATCACTGATAAGAAGATCTTGACCGGCCACACCGCACCTGTTTATTCGGTTGCCTTCACCAATGACGGGACATTGCTGGCTAGTTCCAGCCTCGATAAAACTGTGCGACTGTGGGAAGTTGCCACTGGAATGTTGAAACTCGAACTGAAAGGCTTCACCGATGCCGTGGATGTGGTCTGTTTTTCGCCAGACCAGAAAATTATTGCGACTGGGGCAGGAAATGTCGAAAAATCGGTGCGGCTCTGGAACGTTGCTGATGGCAAAGAAATCAAAAATCTGGGTGCCCACGGTGGCTCGGTTTATGCGTTAGCCTTTACCAGCGATGGTAAAATCCTGGCTTCCAGCGGTGCAGACAACCTGATTAAACTGTGGGATGTTCCTGGCCAGAAACTGCTGAAAGACTTGAAAGGCCATGAACTGGGTGTGACCGGAATCGCCTGGTTGACTGATACCACATTAATTTCGGCCAGTCAGGACCGCACAATCCGGCAGTGGGATACCACGATGGGCAAAGAAATCAAAAAAAGTGGCCCCACTCCTGATGATCTGTTTGGAATTTCGCTGGATTCTTCCCGCAAAACAGTTGCGACAATTGGCTATTCCGGGCTGGTTTCCCAGTGGGATCTTGCAGGCGCGATGCCAATCATGTCCCACCGCATCAAATCACCTGGTTATGCCGTGGTCATCAGCCCGGACGGCCAATGGATTTACAGTGGGCACGATAATGGCACCATCCATGCCACTAAACGGAAGTAAAATTCAACAAATAGCAACAATATTGCTCGTTTGTCTGCCAATTCAATTCAACGACTTTCTCAGGCCGCTTGTTCATTTTCGTTTCTATAATGAATGATAATTCTGAAATGGATGGGGACCCACAATGCCAGATGATCTGTTGCCCGATGATGAGCAAGATACCAAGCCGAAACGCCCGGATCCCGATGAGCCTGTATACGGCTTCGACGATGATGAACCACCCGAGCCAGAGAAAAAACCATCTGGGCCACCGGAACTGCCGAAAAAAGATCGAAAAGATTCGGAATCTCCATCCTATGGTCGTGATAAACCACGTGGTTATGGCGAACAGAAAGAACGCAGGTACACTAACGACGATGATGAGGAATCTTCCCGACCGAAAAAAAAGGCCGATGAGGGCGATGAAAAGCCCAAAAAAGAGAAATCTTCTTCATCGTTGTTTGATCGGCTGGAAGAAAAGCAGTCTTCGCGAAAATCGCGTCGGGATGATGAAGACAATGATGAGCCGGAGCCACCCCGAAGACGTTCTCGTCGAGATGATGATGACGAGGATGAAGACGATGCACCACGTGGGAAACGATCGATCCCAGCCGCACGTGGGAAAGACCGCGAGGATGATGCAGCCCCACGCAGCCGACGAAGGCGGGATGAAGAGGATGACGAGGACGATGACCGTCCACGCCGAAGAAGGCGGGATGAAGTAGACGCCCCACCAAAACGTCAGGTGGGGTTGGGAATCTTCCTCGGTTTGCTGTTAGGTTTGCTGCTTTTCTGCCCTTTGGGTGGCATGTTGTGGGTTTATTTTCTGGCGGATGATGTAAAAACAGAAATCCAGAAACCCGAATAGAGTATGCTTCTCAGCTTATTGCAATATTACAAAATTATCATTTAGTAGCACTTTTTCGCCACCCCACCGGTAGGAACAGGCAAAGCCACCTTTTGCCACACTGTAATCCAGACAGGCCACGTTGGGTGCCAGCACACTGGGGGTGGGGGCAAACTGCCAGTAGTGCCCCACAAATACGGGTGGGGCATCTTCCGGATAAGGTTGGGCGATCGTAACCAGTTCTGCTGGAAGAAGTTCCGTGCAATCCGCCCGATCCCACAAATACTGCTGATAAGTCAACCCATGCGGGGAGAGATACCACCGTGTGCGTGTGCGTTTCCGGCGGATGCCATCTTTATCAATAATGTGGTACTCGCCCGGAAGCCGCACTTCTTTGCCCTTCAGCAGCACTTCAATGGCTGCAAAAATGGGATCCTGTTGGTCGCTGCCACGCACCAGTAATTCGTGGTGAATCACCCGCTGTGGGGACCAAAGTGCCTCAATCTTGCTCCGCTCATCGTTATCCCAACAGGCATGAATTGCCCGCAGTTCTGGCAGGTCCAACCACAAAGGCACGGTACGGAACCAATCGAGATAGAGGTTCAGCTCTGTGGGCGACAATTGTTCCAGGGTGCCGGAATGTTGCCGCACATTTTTTTCGTGGTGCGGGCGAAGAAATTCCCCCGCCTGATGGGGGTGTTCCGTGTGAAAGGCGAGTGCGTTCCATTCGTGGTTGCCCAGAATCGCCAACGCACGGTTTTCCAGCACCATTGGGCGGACAATTTCTAATACTTTTTTAATTTTTGGCCCACGGTCAATCCAATCACCCAGAAAAATTACTTTTCGTTCCGGGTGCTGGTACACCCCACGCACCTGGGAGTAGCCAAGCAGGTGCAACAACCTTTCCAGTTCGTCGCCATGACCATGCAAATCCCCAATAATGTCATACATTGTAATACCTGTTGCAGATTAATTCTGGGAATAAATATCTATTGGATGAAATTTCATTCTTACGTGGTGTCATGAAGCCCGCAAGGCAGGTTCGTATTGTAATGTGAGAGGGATGCACCCCAGCCCCAGTCAGCCAACCGTGGGGCTTTGATGAATTTGCTCGCTTTTCCTTGTGGGCAGGCACCCTCACCGTTGCACCCGTGGGAGTTCTTCGGTATGATCGTGGTAGGAGTGGTTGTACATGTTAACCAAGCGGATTATCCCTTGCCTGGATGTTGATCGCGGTCGCGTGGTCAAAGGCACCAATTTTGTGGGGCTGCGGGATGCCGGCGACCCCGTGGAAGTGGCACGTCGCTACGAACGCGAAGGTGCCGATGAACTGGTGTTTCTGGATATCACGGCGACGCACGAAAATCGCCCGCACCTGATTCAGATGATCCGTCGCGTGGCAGACGAAATCTTCATGCCCTTTACCGTGGGTGGGGGCATTCGCACGCTGGCTGATGCCACAGAAATCATTAACGCCGGTGCAGAGAAAGTCAGCATCAATTCGTCTGCGGTCACCAACCCCAACCTGGTGCGGGAAGTTTCCCGCAAGTTCGGCAAATGTGCCACAGTGGTGAATATCGACCCCAAGCGGGTGCTGAAAGACGGCAAAGAGTTCTGGGAAGTCCACATCAATGGTGGGCGAAAGCCCACAGGACTGGAAGCAGTGGCCTGGGCCAGACAAGTGGAAGAACTGGGTGCAGGCGAGATTGTGCTGACTTCCATGGATGCTGATGGCACCAAAAACGGTTACGACCTGCCCATTCTGGAAGCGATCGTGCACGCCGTGGGCATTCCCGTGGTGGCCAGTGGTGGTGCCGGCAACCCCGAACATTTACGCCAGGCTCTGGCGATCGGTGCAGATGCCGCACTTGCTGCCAGCATCTTCCACTATAATGAGTATTCGATACCCGAAACGAAAGCTTATCTTCGGGATCATGGCATCGCCGTGCGGATTCCAACCCTTTAGGTGGTGCCTCGGATGACATTTCTTTCAGTCGTTGGTTATTAGGACAGGATTAGCATTATGGCAGTTGCAATTCCAGATGATATCTCTGCACCAGTAAAGGTGCCACCGCTCGATAAACTTCCAGAAGGTGTGAAAGAGCCCGAAGTGAACAAACTCTTTCGCATGGTCATGAAGATGGAGGCCAGCGACTTGCACTTGAAGGCGGGCCAACCACCCATGATGCGGTTGCGTGGGGACATTCGCAAAACAGACATGCGACCACTGAGCCAGGAAGACCTGGAGCGGTTACTGTTGCCGATTTTGAAGCCACAGCACCGCGAGATCCTGGATAACGAAGGTGGGGTCGACTTTTCGTGGGTGATCGGCAAAGACGAATGCCGCTTCCGCGTGAGCTTGTTCAAACAACGTGGCAAGCTTTCGCTGGTTTCGCGACGTGTGAATAACTTTATCCCCAGCTTCAAAGACCTGGGCCTGCCGGAAAGTATCGAAAAACTATGCCACTTCTCGGAAGGGATGGTGATTCTGGCGGGGGTGACAGGTTCCGGTAAAAGTACCACGATTGCGTCGATGCTCGATTACGTGGCGTCCCGCGAACCGTTGCACATTTTAACGGTGGAAGACCCCATCGAGTTTACCTTTACCGATAAGCTGTCTTACATTAACCAGCGGGAAATTGGCCTGGATGTGAAGGACTGGCACAAAGCCCTCAAAGATGCGGTGCGGCAAGACCCGGACGTCATCCTCGTGGGTGAGTTGCGGGATATCGAAACCTTCGAAGCCGCCGTGCACTCTGCGGAAACTGGTCACTTGGTGTTCGGAACCATCCACGCATCCAGTTCGGCCACCACGATTAACCGTATTCTCGACTTGTTCACGCCGGATAAGCACCATGCGATTCGTCAGGCACTGGCAAACAACTTGAAGGCCGTGGTGGCACAAAAGCTGATCAAAGGGTTGCGGAAGCCACGCTGCCCAACGAATGAAGTGATGATTGTGAACCCCACCATTCGGAAGTTGATTGCGGAAGGCCGCGACAGCTCGCTGCCCGACGCCATCCGGATTGGCTACCTGGAAGGGATGGTGGACTTCACAGAAAACCTGCGTCAATTGGTGGAACGTGGCGACGTGGACAAAGCCACCGCACTGGAGTTCGCCCCAGACCCCGAGAAACTGAAAATGGCCTTCAAGGGGATCAAAGTCGCCGCCCCCGGGATTCTGTCGTAAAGGGGGGCTTTTTGTGCTTCGCTTTGTGTGCCGACGGCGTTAGCCACTGTTTGTATTTTGTTGTTGTGAACCTACAGCCCACACATGCATAACGTCAAACATTTTTGACCACGCTGGCAGTAGCTAAATCGTAGTGATACTTTTCAATCGTGCCGCTGCGGATTTTCTCAATGGCATCATCGATTGCTGTCAGTGGTACCAGATACCATTCTTTGGGCTCCACATCGGCACCAAAACGGTCTTTGATGGCAATATCCAGGCGGGCATTTGCAAAGAAACGGTGCAACAAATCTTCTAAACCTTCCGGTTCCATGTTTGCCAGCCGATATTCCGCAACGCATTCCACATCCGCTAATAAATACGTGGTATTCTTTTTGGCGTTGCTAATTCGGGTGCGGACGTTTCTTCGCGTAACACCAATTTTGTGGATAGATTCGCGGTTCTGTTGAATTACCGGATCAACAGAATTGCTTCGCAGCACATAGATGGAACCGGTTTCTTCATCGTCCGATTCACTTTCACTTGAAAAAAGTGGCCCACCATGATCTGTTTCCCGAATTCGGCGGCTGGTATTGTCTTTGTTCAGGGCCCGTTGCAAAGATCGCAACAACATGTCGCTTTCAGTACCATTAGAAAAAATCACCCGCAGCCTTGCGTCCCGATGGCCGTGTTCGTTGGTAAAAAGTTCTCCTTTTTCGGCCACGTAGACAATCAGCCCATCCAAAATGAACATATCACCCACGTTCACCCTGGCGTTATCGCGAAAAGGAATTGTCTCACGTTGTCCGCTGGCAAGCTGTTCTTGAACAAACTTAAACAGTGGCTTGAATATGTCAAAATCCTTGCATGGATTTCTCTGGGCGATATTTTCAGCAGCGTTAATTTCTTCCCGCGACCGAACATGAACCAGTTTTTCCAGCTCGTTTTCACTTTCATCTACACCTAAATCTGCCAGCAAGTCTTCATCTGGTGTCGGTGGGGAAATTTCCGCAGCTTCATATCCGGTCAATAAGCCCAGGCGATCCTGTCCCTGCAATACCTTCAGGCAATCGGGGGTATTGCGAATTTTCTCCAGTCGCACCGCATAAAGCTTTTCAAAAATATCCCGTCCATCGGCATATTCAGGCAATCGTCCCTGTTCTTCAACGAACCGTTCAATTTCCTGAAAGCCAGCAATGATGCGTTGTTCCACTGCGGTCAGGCTGTCGGTTTCCTCCAGATCGGTTTCAACACCCAGGTCGCCCAGCAGTTCCAAATCCTCGTCGGTAACCTGTTCCTTCCTTTTAGCCATTCTTGCTTTCCTTTACCATCCGTTGAAGATACGCTACGCCCTCTGCCATTCGTTTTTCCCACGGATCGTGGGCCGTAATCGATGGCAGCCGTCCTTTTTCCTGCTTAAAGCGTTTCGCACGCATGGCCAATTCGCGGGCTTCTTCCAGAGTCATGTTCACTTTCTTCGCAGAAATCACTTCCGCTATTTGCTTCAAGCGTTCGGAAGTAAGTGTTTTAGCTAAAATCGCAATTGCTTCTTTGAATGGGTTAATGTGGTCGATCAGGTCGATATCCAGTTCCCGCACAGAGAGGATAAATTTTCGCACCCCATCCAGCAAAGAAGTATTGCTGACAGGTCCGCCACCGCTGGATTGTACTGCTTTCACCTGTTGAATCAGGGTAAACGATGCAACCGCACGCTGGCGAATTGCCTCGCGGTCGTCATCGCTTAACGTGGGGAACTTGTCTCGGATAATTTTCCCCATGCAAACCTGCGTCAGGTCTTCCGGAACGGTCTCTTCATCAAACAACCCACGTTCCAAAACCTGTTTTTCCTGCAAAAAGGCAGTAACAAGCTCTGTCAGGTCTTCGCGGCAAATCCGCTGGGCTTCTTCACTTACTGGTTCTACCAGTCCTTTAATCTCCACATGCACTTGTCCAGTAGCAGGATCGACACCCACATTCGTTTTGTTTTCCTGGTAGCCATCCGGGCCATAGTCCAGGCCGGCTTCCGGGCCACTCTGGATGTTTTTGGGCCGAAAATCGAAGCGTGGAGCCAATACCTGTTCCATCAGCAGGCTGGCTGCGATTGCTTTCAGCGTATCATTCACGGCTTCAGCAATGTTTTCCGCGGAAGCATCCGGTTCTGCGATTAAATTGGTGAACTTCGCACGTGTTTTGCCTTTGGCATCACGGGTGGCACGGCCAATAATCTGCACAATTTCGGTCAGACTGGAACGGTAGCCTACTGTCAGCGCATGTTCGCACCAGATCCAGTCGAAACCCTCTTTGGCCATCCCCAGGGCAATAATAATATCCACATGATCGCGATTGTACTTCTGGGTGGGGTCTTTCAGTGCGGCAGAAACCTTTTCCCGCTTGGCAGCATCATCATCCACCAGATCGGCAATGCGGAGCACGCGGCCATCGGCAGTTTTTACCAGTTGAAAGCCTGTTTTCGGGTCAATCCCCTGCCATTCTCCCAGTTCGTGGATGATGTGCTCCACTTCTTTGATTTTGTCGCGTGTACTTTCTCGCGAATTGACATTCGGTATGTGAACAATTGTTTTCTCAGATGGATTGAGCACCTGCATAATATCATCGGTGTAACTGTTGGAATAGAAAAAGTAGCCGATATCCAGCGTTTTCAGGTACTGGTAGCCGCTGAGTTGTTCGTAATAGGAATACATCACAGTGACAAATTTGGCTTCATCGTCCGGGTGCAGCACCGCTTCGGCATCACCACGGAAGTAAGAGCCGGTCATCGCTACCAAATGCACTTTGTCTCTCGCCATTAACTGGCGAATCTGTTCGCCCAGACGGTTATCCGGATTGGCGGAAACGTGGTGAAATTCATCAATTGCAATCAGCCGATCGTCGAACGCTTCCACGCCATATTTTTCGAACGCAAAACGGAAGGTGGCGTGGGTACAAACCAATACGGTGTCCGAACTGTCCAGAAACTTTCTGACCGCTTCAATTTTGCCGCCATTGTCCCCACCGGGTGCATCGCACAGATTCCATTTTGGTTCTACCACCCAGTCTGCCCAGAAACCGTATTTGGTCAAGGGTTCGTTGTGGAAGCTGGAACCAATCGACTTTTCCGGCACCACAATAATCGCCTGGCGCAATTTCTGGTTGTGCAATTTGTCCAGTGCCACAAACATTAATGCCCGGCTTTTTCCCGAAGCGGGTGGGGCCTTTAGCAGCAGATATTGTTCCCCACGATATTTCCAGACACGGGCCTGCATTTCCCGCATACCCAGTTCATCCGGCCATTTCGTAGTAACTTCGTGCCCGTACTGTACAGAAATTGCCGGTACGGTGCGAGGGGCAGCAGCCTGGTGTCGGGCAATAATTTCGGGCATTTCCTGGTCAACCTGGGCACGAATGGTGTTGTATTTGTCCGCTTCTTCGGGAGTCAGTTTGCGGTCGCGCATGGCAGGTACCTTTTTCGGGACTATGGGGCAATTATACAGTATGTGAGCCGACGGCGTTAGCCGCGGTTAGAAAACCCAAACCAATCAACATACCCGAAATGGTAATCGATTTTGTGAGCCGACGGCGTTAGCTGCGGTTGGAAAGTTGATGTCACCGGATAGCACATTGATCTGGTAGTATCTTGATGTTATCCTATTGTTAGCGATTGTTGATCGGATTGGGTTTTTAACTGCGGCTAACAATAATTTGGTACTTTAAATGTCCGCTTTTGCGTTCACTCCTTTGGCATACTTCATCACTTGGACTGTATACGCAACACATCTCCAAGGTGATGACCGTGGCTGGCGAAAACGCGGCAAAGGTAATTGTGAACCTCAGCCCAAACTTGTTGCTTGGCATGAAGAACGACTAAAACATGAAACTTTCCTGTTCGAAGAACAACAGAGAGCGCTAGTTAAAGAGGAAATCGTTCGAGTGTGCCACTTCAAAGAATGGAAATTATGGGCGGTTAATGTCCGAACAAACCACGTACATGTGGTAGTCACAACTGCGACTCACTCAGACCAATTCGTGCGAGATTCATTGAAAGCAAATGCCACTCGATATTTGCGTGAACATTTTCCTGTGTTTCATGACAGGAAAGTATGGACGAAAGGTGGTGACATCGAGTGGATCGATACAGAAGAAAATTTGCAAGAAGTGATTGATTATGTCTTAAACCGACAAGATTGATATTGCTGCACGAAGCGGTAATAACCAACTGCGGCTCACAAAACATGAACCCCAATCGGGATAGATTGCGGGTTTGGGGTTCAACCGCGGCTAACGCCGTCGGCTCACAAATGCATACAATCGAATACAAACAATGCAACGGGTGACATCAATGTTTCAACCGCGGCTAACGCCGTCGGCTCACAAAGCAACAATACCAACCGCGGCTAACGCCGTCGGCTCACAAAGCAACAATACCAACCGCGGCTAACGCCGTCGGCTCACAAAGCGGGGTACCACTTATTTGCGTTTGGGTTTGCTCGTCATCTGGCTGTATAGTTCAAACAGTTTTTCCAGGCGTTCGGTATCGTTTTTGAAGCGGCGGCCGATGTAAATCCGTTCGAGCGTATCATCGTTCCGTTCGTGGGCGGCGCGGAGGTCGGCGGGCATCGTTTCCGGATCGTACAGATCGGCAATCGTGGCGGGGAAGTGGGCTTCGCGAGCCAGCAAAATCTCTTCCGCACAGTGGGTCAATTCCTGCTTGTTCTGTTCCGTTAACGTGGGCACCGGAAAGGTATTCCACCCCAGGGTATTGGAATAGGAAAATCGCATTTCGAGACGCACACAAACAGTGCCAATCCAGACCCAGTGTAGACGCGAGGCGATCAAAGCCATATTCCATAGCGGGGCATCGTAGAGGGCAAAACACTTATTTGAAATAACACACTCTGCTGATAAAAGATCAATTGGTAAAAATTCGCGATTTTCAGAGGAAACAACTGGAACCGCCAACAAACTTTTCTTGGCACTCCGCATCTCGCGGAATTGATGAGGACGCGACAGCATACCATTCGATATTGCATCTTTAGATTTTGACCTGTTTACGATTCCTTGTGAGATTCTTGCTTGTAAATCTAAGCACGCAAGCATTTCTTTGTTTGGAGCACTTTCAAACCAAAAGCAATATCTTGGTTTAGCATGTATGACTTCAGTTGACCCATAGAACTTTCGGAGCGAATTTTTTTGAAAACCAGCGATTAAGTATGCTTCTCTCGTTTTGCGATCAAACAACAAGTGATCTGATAATCCGTAGTAATTCCCTTTAATCATAATGGACACTTGTGATATAGGTTTGCTGATACTCTCTAGCCAGTAGTTTTCGTGAGGCATCAGATAAGGATTAATATTCGAAGTGTCGATTTTTGTTCCTTCATCATAAATACTTGGAAGCCCACTTGGATGGCCAGCTCCAATCACCACTACAGTTACACCAGCTTCGTTTGTTGCCAAATTACTCCATTTAAAAGATCTTACTGCAAAATCTATTTTGAAACCTTCTTCAAAAAGTGGCTTCCAAAAAATTGAAATATTCTGTCCTTGTGAAATACTATTTGTTGCAACAAACGCAAACCTTGTTTTAGTATATTTAGAATATTCAAATGATTTGAAAAACCATCCGCAGACATAATCCAGCAAACCCCATTTGCGAAATTTGTGTTCTAAAGTAATTTTCAAATCTTCTTTTTGTTCGATACTCTTTCTAGCGTTGCCTTTATAAGGAGGATTTCCACATATGTATGTTTCACCACCTTCATTTTCGAATGCAACTTCTACTTGAGGTAACTGTAAGCTATATAAATCAATTGGATGATTTTTTACGCTTTTCCCCTCTGATTGCCAAAGACTTAACCAATCCAGCCGCAAGGCGTTGCCGCAGGTAATCCAGTTTTTATCTTTCAATGGCAGAAAATCGGCGGTTGCCAGAGTTTCTCCACGGTAGAGCACATCACACTGGTATTCCGCAATAATCAACGCCAGCCGGGCAATTTCGCAGGAAAAGTGCTTAATTTCGATGCCGCGAAAGTTGTTCAGGGGAATATCCGAAGGGCGGTCAAATTCTTTCCGGCGTTGGTTGATTTCCGCTTCGATTTCCCGCATCTGCTTGTAGGCAATCACCAGAAAGTTGCCGGAACCGCACGCCGGATCGAACACGCGGATGCGTGCTAGGCGATTCCGCAGATTGAGCAGTTTTCTGCTATTATCCCCCGCATCAGCCAGTTGTTGCCGCAAGTTATCCAAAAACAGCGGATTGAGCACCTTCAGAATATTGGGCACGCTGGTATAGTGCATGCCCAGATCGCCCCGTTCCTCATCGGCAGCCACCGCCTGAATCATCGAGCCGAAAATATCCGGGTTGATCTGTTTCCAATCGAGACTGCCCACGTGCAGCAGGTAGGAACGAGCCGTTTTGGAAAATACTGGTACCTCAAGTGAGCCGGAAAACAACCCGCCATTGGCGTAAGGAAACTGATCAGCCGAAGGGAGTAGTTTGGGATTAGCAGCCTTTCGCTCCGCAGATGGTATTTTCATCGCCCGAAAGATTTCGCTGATCACGAAGTGGGTATTGCCAGAATCTCGATCGCTCATCTGTTCTACGGTCTTTGTAAACAGATTCGCGCCACGGAAAATACTGGTGTCTTCCGCGAAAAAGCAAAAAATCAGCCGGGCAAAAAAGTGGTTTAATTCTTCCCGTCGGGCATCGGTGGCCCAATCGGGATTGGTTTTCAACAGTTCAACATAAAGGCGGTTCAGTCGACCGGTTGCTTTAATATCAAACGCATTTTCCCGAATCTGCCGCACCGTAGAAATGCCGGCCAAGGCCAGAAAGAAGCCAAAGTGGTTGTGAAAGTCTTTGTAGGCACAAGAAACGGTTTCGCCATCGAGCAGATTTTCCGCGACCAGGTTTTGGCCATCAGTCGCCAGAATGTAACGGGCTTTTTTGGTTTTGGTTGCTTTGCTTTCCCGCAACGCTGTCAGCGTGCTATCCAATTCCCCAGGTTGGCACACTTTGATGTGGATGTTGTTGCGTTGCAGCACTGCACCGTCGATGTCGGTGCCGGACTTGCCGTTCTTCAACATTTTGATGGTGGTAGGTTTATTGCCAAACGCTTCCAGAAAGGCATAGGGAAAATTCACGGGATCGAAGGGGGCTTCCGCCAGTTCAGAGACTGCTTGTTCAATTTCTACGGCGTTCATTTTTTCGTGGTTGCTGGTTTGCAATCGTATCTGTTTGTTTTATTGTTTCGCGAGCCGACGGCGTTACCGGTTAAAAAAGCAAACCCGCCATCCAGCCCGAATTGATAACAATGCTTTATGAGCCGACGGCGTTAGCCGCGGTTGGATTTATTGTTTTGTGAGCCGACGGCGTTAGCCGCGGTTTGAAAGAGGATGTCACCATTCGCAATTGTTGTATCGCAAATGATATCGGAATTTCGTTGCCAATTTGTGATTGTTGATCGGTTTGGGTTTTCAACCGCGGCTAACGCCGTCGGCTCACAATCGGTTGCCAATTTGGGATTGTTGGCAAGTTTGGGGTTTCAACCGTCGGCTCACAAAACATACCCGTCGAAAAATGAATTCTCTTTCATTTTTGTCAGAATTTCGCGGTGTGGGTGTTGAGTATTCAAGGGACTCTGCAGGATTCTTTCCTCCACTTCGCTCCCGTGGGCAAAGGAATTGTCCCAGTCGACCTGCCAACATTATGTGGTTACTTTTCCGCACCAGTGGCTATCCTAACTGGTAAAAGGAGTCAATGAATGTCGCTTGATACCCCCACGTTACTGGAACGGTTTTTACGGTATGTTCAGGTGGATACGGAGGCCAAAGAAGGCTCTCCTACCTATCCCAGCACGCCCGGCCAACTCGACCTGGGGCGGATGTTGGTGAACGAACTCGAAGAAATCGGCCTGCAGGAAGTGCGTCAAAGCGACTATGGCATCGTCACCGCGACGATACCCGCCACCGTTTCGCATAATGCACCGACGATTGCATTTATTGCCCACCTGGATACCTCGCCGGAAACCAGTGGGCATGGTGTCAAGCCAATCGTGCACCACAATTACAATGGGGAAGATATTGTGCTGCCGGGCAACCCTTCCCAGGTGATTCGGGTGGCAGAATCGCCTGATTTGCTGAAATGCAAAGGGAAAACGATTATTACCACCGATGGCACCACGTTGCTGGGTGCGGACAACAAAGCGGGTGTGGCAACAATCACCGAAGCCGCCGCGTATTTGATGCGGCATCCGGAAATTCCCCACGGCCCAATCCGGGTGGTCTTTACCTGCGACGAAGAAATCGGCAAAGGTGTCGTGCACGTTGACCCGAAGGAACTGGGCTGCATCGTGGGCTATACGCTGGATGGTGCTGCGGAAGGTGAAGTGGAAGGGGAGACGTTTTCTGCGGATAAGGCACTGATCACCTTTCATGGGAAAAATATCCACCCCGCACTGGCGAAAGGCAAAATGATCAATTCCATTCGCATGGCTGGAATGTTCATCAGTAAATTGCCACCGGAGTTGTCGCCGGAAGCCACCGAAGACCGTGAAGGCTTTGTGCACCCCTATGTGCTGGAAGGTGGGGTGGCGTTGACCAAACTCCATATGCTGCTGCGGGATTTCGAAACGCCGAAATTATCGCAACAGGCAGACCTGCTGCGGAGCATCGCCAGCGAAGTCGAAGCGATGTATCCTGGGTCGAGAATTGATGTCGATATCCACGAACAATACCGAAATATGCGGGACGGCATGGTGGGTGAACCACGTGCGATGGCATTTGCCGTTGAAGCCACCAAACGGGCTGGGCTGGAAGTGCACCAGCGAGCCATCCGTGGGGGTACCGATGGTTCTCAACTGACAGCGAAAGGACTCCCCACGCCGAACCTGTCTACGGCTGAGCATAATTTTCACTCCCCACTGGAATGGACCTGCCTGGAAGAAATGCAGTCGGCCGTGCGGGTGATTGTGGAACTCAGCCAGCTCTGGGGTGCAGAAACGATTGATGAATAAGGAATGAACACCATGAAAGGCCGCTTACAGCCATGGATCGTGGCAATTTTACTACAATTTTCCCTGTTCATGAGCGTGAATGGGCAGGAATCTGTCGAACGTGGGCGAAAAGCACTGACAGAAACGGCATTTATCCCCGCATCGTGGACCACGAACGCTTATGAAAATCTGTGGAAACGCTGGCCAGGGGTAACATCAAAGCCGGAGAACTATGTCCTGGAAATTGAAAAGCGGTACGGTTTGCCCACCGCACCTTATGAGAACGATCAATTGCCGATGGGTCTGCGGGCGGGAAAAATCTTTTTTGCCAAAGGGATTGCGATTGACTGCATGATCTGCCACGGTGGGTCGTTGTTTAGCAAAAGTTATGTCGGCCTGGGAAACACCAGTATCGATCTGCAGGGACTGTTTGAAGATTTGAGCATCAGCGATGGTCGCTCGGGTAAGCTGCCTTTTCAGTTTGGCAATGTACGTGGCACCACAGAAGCATTTGCACTGGCGGTGTACCTGATTTCATTTCGCGACGCAGAATTAAAGGTGACCAGCAAATCCAAAAACCTGGGTCTGCATGATGATATGTGCCTCGACCCACCTGCGTGGTGGCTGTTGAAGAAAAAGAGCACCATGTATTGCGACGGTGGGATGGATGCTCGTTCCATCCGGTCCAAAATGCAGTTTATGATGTCCCCACTGACCAGTCGCAAGGAGTTTGATCGCCACGAAGCAGCTTTCAAGGATATTCATGAATTTCTCATGAGTATGGAGGCACCGAAATATCCAAAACCGATTAATGAGAAACTGGCAGCGAGCGGGAACGAACTCTTTTCGCAAAACTGTGCCAGTTGCCATGGCACGTACGGTGCAGGTGGGAAGTATCCCAACAAAATTGTGCCACTGGAAAAAATTGGTACCGATCCACACCGACACCGTGGTTTGGAAGATCGCTATCGGCAGCATTATAACGAAACCTGGTTTGCCAAAGAATCGCCCACTGCATTTCCGGCAATCAAAACGGTGGGCTATCAGGCACCACCACTGGATGGAATCTGGGCCACCGCACCCTACTTTCACAATGGCAGCGTGCCCACGTTAATGGATGTGCTGGACAGCACCCAACGGCCGAAACGGTATACCCGCACCTTCCAGACGCGGGAAGAAGATTACGATTTCATGAAAGTAGGTTGGAAAACCACTCCAGTGGGGCCGGAAAAACCTGCCACCCCACGTGCGACCCGGCAGATTTACGATACCAGCTTACCCGGCAGATCGAACCAGGGCCACACGTTCGGCGACCACCTGACGGAACAAGAACGCCTGGCCGTGATTGAATATCTGAAAACTCTTTAATGAATAATGGTTCAGACCTGAAACCATTCCGCAAGTCGTGTGGGAAGTTCTTCAAAAAACTGGCTGCGTGGCATTACTTTTTTGCAGCCCACCTGACGTGCTTTTCGCAGTAATTCCGCTGCCACGTGGGGGCCAAAACCAATCAGGAAGTAATTTTCTGGAATTTGTGAGAGAATTTGCTCCCCATCCCACTCCGGGTGGGTCAGATCAGCAATCAGATGACCGGGCTGAGATTTTAAACATTCTGATAATTGCCCGATTGTCTTGCAGACAGTGATCGACTCGCCCTGTGCCGCACCAAAGCCTCGGATTCGGCTACTGTCAATCAAATCATCAGACAACAAATAGATCATTGTTCTGCTCGCCACGTGGCAATTGCCTGATCGACCAGTTCTTCTTCCACCCAGCCACTTTCATTCAGAAAGTCGTCAAACAGTTCAAAACTGTTCCGCAAATGGCAAATCGCCACCGCCCGCGTTTCGACGGTGGGAGAATCCAGACAGGTTCTCATTAATGTTTCCAGACATGGATCGGGATGATCCTGCACCACATGGACCAGGAAATCGCGTTCATCCCACGTGCGATACAGTGGGAGCCAGCTTGCCAGTTGCGGCAAGTGTTCTTTCACCGGCCCATCCCGTAGAGATTCTGCAGCATCAAAATCCTGATTCAGAATTGCCTGCCGCACTTTTGCCAGAAATTCAGCATCCACAATGGCCGCCCTGCGTTAAAATTGACCAAGGAATCGCAGATCATTCTTCCAGAATTCGCGAATGTCGTCAATGGCGTGCTTCAACATGGTAATCCGCTGTGGGCCAAGGCCGAAAGCAAAGCCGCTCACCACATCTGGATCATACCCACCATTTTTCAGCACGGTGGGGTGTACCATGCCCGCACCCATAATTTCCAGCCAGCCTGTGCCTTTGGTCAGTCGGTCGGCGTTGGGATCTTCTTTCGGCCAGTCGATATCAACTTCGATACTGGGTTCTGTGAAGGGGAAATAGCTCGAACGAATCCGAATCTGCCGTTCCTGACCAAACAGTCGGCGGGCAAATGCTGTAATTGTGCCAATCAGTTCCGTCATCGTGACTGCGGGGCCGATCACCAGTCCTTCCACCTGTTCAAACTGAATTTCGCTACGGGTGCTGATCGCTTCGTTGCGGTAACACATCCCAGGTAAAATCACACGGATCGGGTTCGGTGCATGTTGCCGCATCGCATGAATCTGACCGGGCGAGGTATGGGTCCGCAGCAGCACCCCGGGTTGGGTAGTGTGGAAGGTGTCCCACATATCCCGTGCGGGGTGGTGTGCAGGCATATTCAGTAATTCAAAGTTATTTTCGTCGCTTTCAATCTCCCGCGTGCGAAAGATCTGAAAGCCCATGTCGGCGAAAATCTGCTGAATCGTCCGCATCATCTGGGTGGCGACGTGCAGATTCCCAGTGGTGCTGGACCGACCAGGCAACGTCACATCCAATGGCGTTTCATTCAGACTGGCCAGCAGAGTCGCCTCTTTCGCTTGTGCCAGTGCGGCTTCGTACCGTTCCAACAGGGCAGTTTTAACGCGATTACCTTCCATCCCAAACGCTTTTCGCTGGTCAGCAGGCAACTTGGAAACTTCCCGCAGTTGGGAGTTAACCATCCCTTTGTCGCCGAAGTACCTGGTGTGCCACTGCCGGAGGGAGCTTTCGTCGCAAGTATCTGTCAATTCAGAACTTGCGACGCGTTCGAGTTCCAATAATGCCGAAAGTGCGGAAGAATCGTCCATGGATTACTCTAGTGTAATATTCTACAGTCAGGATAAGGTAATATTGTATGAATTACCCACGGTGGGTGGTAGGCACGCCAAAAGCCTACTAATTTAGTAGGCTTACTAGGCAATTACACTACTACAATGATGAACTTAATAGTCATTTGGCATAACTGTACTTTTAATCGGAAACGTTTGACAAAATGCGAATTTTTTTCTTGATTTGCCCACAATAACAGTCCACTAGCTTTATTTTCCGATTTCACATTACATATTTAAAACGTAATACCAGTTGGATTGAGCAGGTAAAGTTTTTTAAAGCGTCTGGTGACTCATTCTATGATGACCGAATCTGATACGTCGACACGCGACTCAGCTACCTGGGACGATAGCACGGGCTATCTGTTCCAGATGGTCATCCAATCGATGTCTGAAATCGTTTTTGTTAAAGATCTGCATGGGCATTATTTAACCTGTAACCAAGCATTCGAAGATTTTTTTGGCGTTCGCAAGCAACAATTGGTTGGTAAACGGACGTCAGACCTTTTTCAGGAATCGGCAGAGGAATTTGCCTTTCAGGACGAGCAGGTTGCTCGCACCGGCAAAAAACTGACGGTGACGAAGATCCATCAGGTGGGCACAGATCAAGTTCTTCTTGAAACGAATCTGACACCGGTATACGACACGAACAAGCAGATTGTCGGCATCATGGGCGTGGGACGGGATATTACGAAACGCCAGCAGGAATGGACTTGGGCCACAAGATCCGAACGAATGGATGCGATTACCGGGCTGACCAGCGAGTTAGCCCACGAATTTAACAATACCTTCATGGCTGTCAAATCCACGCTGTGGGAGCAATTGCAGAGAAGTGCCTTACCACAGGATACGGTGTCAGATATCGAGAAATGCTTGCAAGCGTTAGTAAAATCGGCCGAGTTGACCAAAAAGCTGATCGGGTACGCCCAACGATCACCAACAGCCTTCGCAATCACCCATTTTAATCATCTTGTCCAGAAAGTATTGATTGCTGAGCGGCCGAAATTATCAGATCAACTAGTCATTCGGTCAGATTTCAGCAAAAGCCTGTGGGAGATTTCCGGTTCGGAAAACTCTTTAATGAATGTGGTTACCCAGTTGCTTCATAATTCTGTTGAAGCGATGCCAAAAGGTGGAGTAATTCAGATATCGACCGAAAACGTAGTATTGCGTGCTCAGGATGTGGCGCAAACACCAAATCGACGCACTGGCATGTACATTCGTTTTCGGATTACCGATCAAGGCAGCGGAATCGCGGAAGAAATCCAACCTCGCCTCTTTGAACCATTTGTCACCACCAAGACACCTGGCAGTGGGGCTGGCCTCGGTCTGGCGATGGTGTACGGGATTGTCCAACAACATAATGGCTGGGTTGAATTTCAAACAAAGCCTGGGGCGGGCACCACTTTTGACCTCTACCTGCCGAAAACGTATGTTCCCACCCAACTGGAAGAGCAAAAACAGCCACCCGTATCTCGAAAATCTACCAGCAACTTAAGAATTCTGCTTGTGGAAGATGATGACATCATTCGCAATCTTGCCAAAACCATTCTCCAAAGGGCTGGCCACCACGTTGAAATGGCGGTTAATGGTGCGGAAGCGGTCGAATTCTACCGAATGAACCACACCGAGATCGATTTAGTGGTGCTGGATATGACGATGCCCATCATGGGCGGTGCGGAGGCAGTCCGCAACATGCGTCGAATCAACCCGAAGGTTCAGGTATTGATCACAACCGGGTATTCCTTTGAAGAGATTGATGAAGAATCGGAAGGGAACATCATCGGCTACATGCACAAACCGTATACCCCACCTGATCTGGTTGAACGGATCAAAGAATACTACCACGTCTGATACGAATCCAGCGTTTGCAGGTGATTGAAAAATCAAACTTTCAGAAATCACTGTGGGTAAGAAATGCACTGTCCGTTACTGATTATTTCTTGGTAATATCGTAACACTGCAGGATATCCCAGTCGCGGATATACAGTTTGCCATTGGCCACCACAGGGTGGGGCCAGGCTTTCTGGGAACTGCGTTCCGGTTGGTTGAACTTCCCTTTTTCCACATATTCTGCGGGGTTGGCTTCCACAAGGGCAATGCCTCCGTTTTCGCCACGGACAATCAGGTGGCCGTCCACGTAAACTACAGAACCTTTCCCAACGGAGCGTTCATCCCATTTAACTTCACCCGTTTTGAAATCGACGCAAATCAAGCTGCCACCGGTAGTTCCGTAAAGATAGTCACCCACCAGCACCACGCCACCGTGGTGGTTTTGGAACTTTTTAATGAAATATTTCTCATCTGCTTTGTAGTCATCGCCCGTTTTGCTGATCAGTGCCTGACCACCACCGGTACCATAAGCCGATGCGGCAAACACGAAGTTTTCCCGCACGATCGGCGTGGAGCAGTTGGCGGTACCATTCGCAGGGCTATCGTAGTGCCAGCGAACTTTGCCATCGGCTGCAGATACACCAATCACCCCACCAGAAACGAATTGCACGTATTGTTTTTCGCCAGCGATAGTGGCGACAATGGGTGATGAATAACCCGCGGTGCCGTAGCTGCGTTTCATTCCCACCAGGTCTTTGGTGGAAGCCTTCCAGACCACCGAGCCATCAGCTTTCTTCAAAGCAACAATGGTTGCATCAGTGGCACCTGGGGTGCAAATCAGCAGATCGCCATCAATCAGGGGCGATTCCGTATAAGCCCAGCCACCGGAATTGCCTTTGAAATCTTTCTTAAAGTCCACGGTGTATTTGATTTTGCCGGTATCAATGGCCACTGCTGCCAGAATGCCATTGGAACTGATGGCATAAGCCACACCATTGTCGATGGTGGGTGTGGAACGTGGGCCAGGGTAGCCACCAGCGGTAACGCCGACTTCCACTTCCCAAGCCACAGAACCATCTTTTTCATTTAGTGCGAAGATAAATTCTTTGCCACTGCCGCCGCGATTTTTTTTGCCACCCTGTTCTGCAGGTGGGGCTTCGGTTGGTTTGGAGCCCATCACAAAGATCTTGCCATTGCTGACCGATGGGGTGGAGTAGCCCGTGCCCAGCCCCTTGATTTGCCAGAGTTGCTTCGGGCCTGCTTCGGGCCATTCTTTCAGAATCCCTTTTTCTTTCGACAAACCAGTCCGGTCAGAGCCACGCCAGCCCGGCCAGTCGCCTGTGGCAGGATCCGCACCGTATGCGGTGGTGCCTGCAACTGCCAGCATCAGACAAATCAGAAAACGCATATGAAAATCCTCTCATTAATTGCCACTGTCCCGAAGCACTTTTCCGGGTATCAGTGGGGAAACCTTCTATCCGATTGAACCCCAGCACGTCTGAAAGGTTGCATCAGGTGGGAATCAATTTCTGTAAGTAGTTACGGGCCAGATTGATTTCGGCGGTTACTTCTTTCGTTGTATCCAGAATTGGCAACCCACGTGGGGTGGGGTGCATAAAGATTTCTACCCACCCCAAGTAGCGATTGTTGGCCAGTTCCGCAACGATTGGGCCGAAATCCAGCTTGCCACGCCCAGGCATTTGCTGCAGTTCCTGATCTTTGGGCATCTTTTTCATGCACCCATTCCCATACTGCCAGGCGTAAAACATTGCCACCCGTGGGCCTAAATCACGAATGATCTGCACCAGTAATTTTTCTTCCTGTGGCAGATGATAAGGTGCGAGAGCAATCGCCAGATTCTTGCTGGGCGATAATTCTGCCAGCCAGCGAATCGAATCGGGACTGAAAATGAGATTATTGCCATGATTTTCAATCGCGATGGTGATGCCCAGGTCTTCGGCCTGTTTCAGGTGGGGTGCCATTTTGCCCAGAAAGTCCTTAATGGCCGATTTCAACTTGTCGCCAGTCAGATCTTTGGGGCCCGCACCCCCCGTGACAATCGTGCGACAACCCAATTCTTTGGCAAGTTTCATCTCGTTGGTCAGTCCAAACGGTCCCAGCTTGTACTGGGTAATACATTCGAGTTTCACCTGGTGGTGCTTCAGCAACGCCTGAAATTTCTCCACCCCCATTTCATCCAGTTGTTCACGTTGATTGCCATGCACTTTGGGCCAGATATCCAGTCCCACCGCACCGATTTTGGCTGTTTCTGGCAATATTTCTGCCAGCGGTGCGTACCCGTACATGCAACTGGGCAGCAAATAGCGTGGCTGCCAGCCCGGTGCCGCACTTGTCAATGTCGGTAGTGCAGCGAATGATGTTGAGGCCAACACCGCGTGGTGAAACTGTCTTCGTGAGAGATTTTTCATGATTATTTCCTCACATTCCCCAGGCGATAGGTGCGGGCAACGCGGGTAATATTCCCTTGTTTGTCCTGCACCGAAACGGAAATTGTCCCACTGGGCAGGTCGGCAATCGGCTTTTTCAGTTCGTAACGCATAATGTCGGGCGTTTTGCCAGTCAACTGTTTCGCAAAATTGGTCCCAGGTGGGATGTCATCGATGGCGAAATCGGCAGTGATCGCCAGGCTGCCCGGTTCGATACCTGTGCCGTAATCGAACATCCCCACCACAATCTCAGTAAGTGGTGCAGTTGTATCCGCTGGCGGTGTCACGCTTAATGTGGGTCGAAGGTCATCACCAAACCAGCCATATTCTTTGGCATCCCGCGCGCGATCGTGGCTATCCATGTCGATTGGACAGCCCAGATCAATCCAGCGCACCAATCTACGGCGGTCTTCATCGCTCAGTGGCTTTACTTTCCCTGCCTGCACCGCACCAGGTGGAGGCATGATGGAACCCACAAAGTCGATATCGTAGTGGCTGCGGAATTTTTCTTTGTCCACCGGCTTACCCGCGATTGCAAGATCACCCGCACCCGGTTTCGATTCGGAAGGGTGGTCGTCATTCGAAAAACCATCCAGCCGTTTGCCATAGATTTTCCAAGTCAGCAAACTTCGACGAGACTGGAACTTACGCACATACCGAGAGGCATTGGGATAGCCCCAGCTATCGTAGGTGGGTGGCTTGTGGCCAAATTTTGCCCGCTCATCCTGCGCCAGCCGATAGTAAGTTCCAGGGAACTTCCCACGATTCTCTACGGAAACCAGTTCTGCATCAGCATCCAGATTCAGGTTGCCCGCAGGTTCCTTCCCATCACCGGTATTGTGGCAGGCGATACAGCTACGGGCCAGAATCGGCTTGATGTCGCGGTGGTATTCCACATCCTCGGCGTGGGGTGCAAATCGCAATCCGGTTGACTTGTCTGTGTCCCACTGTGGCTCGTTCGGCTGACGGTTTGAGGTCAATAATGGCGTTTTCTGGGTCAGATCCCACGGTTGGTAATCTGGTTTCGCCGCCAGCGTCAGTTGAAAATCAGTCGGCTTCTGGCTGTGGGCATGGCACCCACCGCAATCGTTGCGGATTTCGCCCGGTCGCAACTGGTGCCATGTCTGCGACATGTTCAGCACCATACCATCCCGATCCAGCGTTTGAAACGTAAATGGCGTATCGGCAGGGATTTTCGCCAAAAAGCTGGTATCCGGATTCTGATCCGGGTCCAGTGGCTGCTGCCCTTCAACAAACTTTCGTAGCGGGATCTCCCCCAGTACCCGCAGGCGTTCCTGTGCGTGGTTGAAAAATTGCCGACCCGATACCACGCCTTTTCGATCGGTGGTGGGTTCCATCGTCAGAATTCGTACCGCATGAATGTCCGAATTCTCATAAAGCCCAGCATCAGACCCCTGGTTGTGCCAGTTCAGTGGCATACCATTGCCGTGGCTGGTGAAGGCATCAAGCCCTTTCCAGCGATCGTTTTTACCTGCGTAGCTGCCAGTAACCTTCCCTTCTGCAACGGCACCGTTCGGGTAAGTTTCCCGCTTGTAGAAGCTGGAAGTGCCCACCAGAGCATAGGGACTGCCCTTCGGCAGGTGGGGCGATTTCGTGCCATCGTTGGCCAGCGTGGGCAGTTTTGTCGGTTCCGCAATGCCATGCACCGCTTTGTAAGGCACCACCGCCCGAGGCCAGCACTCATTGTAATTTGGGTCGTTTTTAATGAGAAACAGTTCCGCAGGCTCTTCAATCACCTTTTTGTTGGGAAAAAGATAAATCCCACCGTCAATCTGTGGCAGATGCTTGTACTGGTGGTTCACCGGACCTGGGGAATAGCATGTCAGCATTGTGCCACCCGGTGCTGCCGATGGGTGGGTGAACTTGCCCACTGCGGGCGATTCTTTCTGCCCCACAATAGATGGATCGGCAGGCCCTTCCCGGCCGTGGGTAAATGGGGTCATCGAAATCGATTTCAACGGCTTGAACGGCATCTGATACCAGTGCGGCTTGGCATTGTAGTGCCTGCCATAGCGCCAGAGTGGGTTTTTCGGATCATTCATCGCGGCAGGCCCGAAAGCGGGGTAACCTTCTTCATGATTCACTGGCACGTTGATGTACGCACCGAAACCGCTATTGTTCTGGTTGTAATACTCTTCCACCACGACACTTCCGTCGCTGAGCTGGGTCTGGAAGTGAAAGCCGTTTGGTGCCCCACCTGGGTCGAACGCACTGACCAGTGGTGCCCAGTTGGTGCCATCGGGATTGATCGTCCAGATGCCCCACAGGATATCGCCACGGGCCCCTTCCGATTCCAGCGAACTGAACATCAGCCGACCATCCCGCAGCACCACCGGGTGCAAGGCACCAGAAAGATTAAAATGACCAATCTTTTCCAGGTTGGCGGGGGTTTCCGTTTCGCCAATGCTGGTATCGCGGTCATCCATCACAAATAGTTGCAGGGCAATCGCCGGATAGCCTTTCGCTGGCCGAAAGCCATCCCGATTGGAAGTAAAGGCAATTTTGCCACCGGGCAGTGGGCACGCACCCATGTTGTAAACGCCCGTTTCAATGTAGGAGGTGCCTGGTTCCCCACTGCGGAAGGTGGTGCTCCATGGGGCGATGCCCGTATTGGGGGAAAATTGCTGGTTGGTCAGCTGCACAATTTTTCTGCTTTTCAGGTGAATCTTGAAAATATCCGCCCCCTGCTTCGGTGGATTCCACTGGCTGGCGTTCTTCAAGTAATAAATGTGGGTGAAATAGACCCAATGGGCGTCGAAAGAGACAAACGGATCGGTAATGGAGCCTTCCCCACCTGCGACCAGCAGTTCTTCCTTGCCATCGGGGTGCAGAAGCATCAGATCGGCCCCGGGTTCCATGGTCACCGGTGCGGAGAAATCGGCGAAGAACCGTTTATGAATCTCATCGCCCGCACGTGGGGCCCGCACGTAGACAATGTCGTAATCGTAGGCGATGTTCTTCGCCTCCCGAATGCTGGGGATCGAAACATTAATTTTTTGTGAGAAAAGCTGTTCTTTCTGTGCCAGCACGGTGGCTACGCCAATCAACAGCAGGGTATACAAAGAGGCCAGGAGAGTTCGCTTCTTCATGAGTTGCCAATTGCCTTCCGGTGGGGTTCAACTGCCCACCATCGTACCCGAAAAATGAAAAAAAATCAGAAAAAAGTGAAAAAATTTACGAAGTTGGTTTTTGGGGAAGCGAATCCGCAGAATCGCATAACTGAAAAGAAGCGATTCCTGCTCCAATCGCTTTCTTTAGCTATTCACAAATAGTATATTTCAACAGCGGAACATTTTTTCCGTCAAGACGTGGAAAGTTTAATCTGATTTAACGTCGTGGCGCTATCAGATTTTACTTCTTTTTCGCGTGTCTTACCTGAGAGTGACACCCAGCTTTGCCAATTCATTCCGGATCATATCGACATCCACACTCGAGTTGATTGCCCGAACAACTGCCTCATCTACTTGACACGATGCGAAGATTGCCTCGACTGGTCCGGCGGGAATATCTTTCCTTGTGTAATACTCCCTGGCCCAATCCAGATACGACTTTGCATCAGTGAATGCATGACTTTGAAGCAGGTAAGAAGACCATTCACCATCATCCGAGTCGTCTACATCACCCTGCCACCACTGATTGTCTGCTTTCGTTCGCCATATACAAAAAGTGGTCTCCTCGCGGCAAAACTCTTCTATTTCCAAGAGAGCCAACAATCCACTAGGAACTTCATCCATTATGCCTGGCCACACTTGAAACTCATCCCGATTGTGTGGGCTCATTGAGGATACATGATCGAAGCCTTTAAGTAGAAATCCATGTTGCTCATCAAAGAAGCATACTACCTCATCCCCAGATCCGTGGTCGATCTTCCCAATATCTAAACCTGGCAGAAAATTAGGCCGGTAAGTGTGGTATCGAGTTAATGGGTTCCGACACAATACCGTGTCGATGATGCTGGCAGCAACCAACCCCCAACGCAGGTCCTCCGGATGCACAGTAAAGTCCTTATATGGGACCATTTCAACATACCTCGTTGTTCCGAATGCTCTCGATTTAGCAAAGTCTCAAAAGTGGATTTGAAGCGATTTCCGCTCCAATCGCTTACGTTGGCCTCTTGCTGCCATTCCAATTGATATAGCACATTTGCTGGTCTTTAAGGAACTTATTGAGATTCCTTTGATTAAGGGTTGAATGACGTCTCTAATCATGCGATAATGCGGGACTTCCGCAAACACTCACCTTGGAGGATCAACAAACATGACCCGCCTTCTTTGCTGCACCCTGGTTCTGTTGGGCATTGGCATTATCCTCTATTCAGAAGAAGCCAAACCAGCCCCGCAGCCCAAAACAATATTTCACGGTCATGAAGAAGCAATCTATGCGGTTGCTTTTCATCCCAAGGCAAAATTTGCTGCCACAGCCAGTTTCGACCACAAGGTCAATATCTGGGATACCACCGATGGTCGCCTGGTGCGTGAATTTTCCGGCCCCAAGGCCCACAACAGCCTGGTGCTGGCTGTCGACTTTGACCATACGGGTGATCGCCTGGCTACCGGTGGCTCTGATAATCGAATGATGATTTGGGATTTCCCAAGGGAAACCCCCATGCAGGAATGGGATATGGCTGCTCCAGGCACCACCGTGGCGACCAGCCCCGATGGGAAGTTGGTGGCAGTGGGCAATCAACAGGGAAAGGTCAAACTCTGGCAGGTAGCCGATGGCAAAAGCCTGATCGACCTGCAGGCACATCAAGCTGCAATTCAATGCCTGCACATGAATAATACGATCTTGCTGACAGCTACTGCTGCCGGCGAAATGAAGCTCTGGAATATCGCCGATGCAAAACTGTTAGCGGTGTGGCATGCCCATATGCAGGTGTTACATGCTGCAAAAATCCATCCCAGTCAGCCGATTGTGTATACCACTGGTGCGGATGGACATGTGAAGTTCTGGCAATATCGCACGAACATTAACAAAGAGTATCTGGTGCCCGGCAATGGGATTACCAATGCCACCATCAGTACCGATGGCAATACCCTCTACGCATATTGCAAAGATAACACGTTGCGACAAATCAACCTGACGAATGGCCAAGTGGCAAGAACCTACACCGGGCTGGAAGGCACTTGCACCGCACTGGCAGTGTTTCCAAACAACAGCTATCTGATTGCTGGCAATGAAGCTGGTGTACTGTACTGCTGGACCAATTCCAACGGACAGTTACTTGCGAAATGGCCTGGTCACTCGATGGCGGTGCAGTACCTGCAGACTCAGACAAACAACACCCAATTCATCAGCAGTGGCAAAGATGGAGTAATCCGCCTCTGGAATATTCCTAAAGAAGAAAAAAAAGTAGCACTACCCGCTGTGCCTGCCACAGCCAGCTATACACCAGACGATGCCCGCCTGGTCATCAGCAGCACAGACAAAATTGTCCGTTTGTGCAATGCCAGCACGGGTGCGGTGGAAAAACAGTTTACTGGCCTGACGTTGCAGCCCACTTCAGCAATTGTGCATCGCGATAATCAACACATACTGACTTCCACCCCCGATGGTCGTGTTCAAGTCTGGAATATCAACAGCAGCCAGCAGGTGGGGGTCTTTGATGGCCACACGGGAATTGTTCCCGCACTCACCAGTGCACCAAATGGACAGGTGGTTGCGACAGGTGGCGAAGATGGCACTTTGAAGGTATGGGCAATGCCACCCACCAAACCTGTAACATTTGCCCACGCATCCGAAGTAGAAATGCTTGTCATATCGGCCGATGGCAACCGTATATGGACTGTAGCCAGTGATAAACAGATCCGCACCTGGCCGACAAACAATCCCAGTGCCCAGACACTTTTGACCGCAAAGGCCGCCATCCGCACGTTTGCCGTGAGTTCTGATGGAAATCGCATTGCCTACACCACGGATGATGGGGTGCTCAATCTCCGTGATGGCGCAAAAGATCTGCCACCAGTTTCATTAAAAGTGCCGATTACCAGCATCACCTGGAGTGCCAACAACCAGACGGTGCTTGCTGGTGGCAATGATGGGAATATCTACCCGGTTAAATTGAGCGATGGCAAAGAATTGCCATCTGCCAAAATTGCGGATAAACCAGTTCGCACACTGATTCGTGGTGGCAGCAACGACTGGTTATTCTGTCTGTGTGATAGCGAAGCGGTGGTACGTATTCACCAAAGTAGCGATTTGAAGTTCGTGAAATCTATTGATACTGTTGCTGGATGTAAACGGTTTGTAGTTTCGAAAGATGGCAAGTTGCTGTGTGCTGTTTCCGACAAACAAGTAATTGTTCGTGAAGTGGAAACCAACAAGCAGCTTGCAACGAAAACCCTGGAGCAAAAGATCACATCCTGCGCCATCTCGCCAGATGGGCAACGAATCAGCATCGGTCTGGAAAATGGCAAAGTAATGTTGCTGGATCAGGCGTTGGTGTATCTGGAAAGCTTTACCCACGACAAGCCAGTAACTGATCTGGTTTTTCATCTCGATAACAAGCGGCTCCTTTCTTCTTCATCAGATAAGCAGGTGCAGATGTGGTCTCCACAATTAAAATGGGCGACTTCCTCCACAAAAGCAATTCGTTCTGTAGCGATCAGTGCCAATTCCGATCGTATTGCTTTTACCGGCGATGATGCGAAAGTTCATCTGTTGGAAATATCCACAGCGAAGCAGGTAGCGGAATATTCTGGTAAAACCGTTGGGAAAATCGTTGATTTCCTGGGCACAGCGAATGATCACCTGGTGACTGCCTGGAATGATGCCGAAGTGCAACTTTGGAAAGCATCCGAGACGCAAACGAGTTGGAAAGTGTTGGGAAGTCCCGTCAATGTGAAAATTTCTGCGGATGCCAAAATGGCTGCGGTAGTATCCCAGGCTGGTGCGAACTATCACTTACAGGTCTTTGCAATTTCACCTCAGGTGGGGGAATTGCAGGCAGCACGCACTTGGCAGATGCCGATTTCCGCGGTGCACTGGCTGAAAGACAACCGCACATTAAATGTCAGTCTGGCAAATAAAGAACAGTGGTCGTTTGATACACCCGGCATGGCCGCCCTGGTGCCGCACCAGCAGGGCACGCCCCACGTTGGCCTGCACCTGGGACAGAACTTTGTTTACACCATTGATGCGGAACATGCATTCAAGAAATGGGACTTTGCCACATTGAAAGAGGTGGCACCTGCTCGAAAGTTACCACAAGCTGCTGATGCGTTTGCGATCAGCACTGATGCTACGTTGCTGGCTGTCGCTCAAGGAAAAAACGTGGTCATTTCACAGGTGACTGATGGCAAGGTGGTTGCTGAGATTGCGTTATCAGCAAAAATTGACCGACTGCAATTCAGCACCAATAAGCAAATGCTGCTCGTAGAATCTGCCGATCAGTTGGTGAGTGCATACGATGTTGCAACGGGGCAGTTTCGACAGGGTTATCAGACTGACAGCAATCACTTGCAGGCATTTTTGCACCCCACCCAGCCCCAGGCGGTAATCATAGACAAAGTAGGGAATATCAGCATTCAACAGGATCTGTTCACTCGAGATATTGCGGTGTCTGGCAAAGAGCTGCAGGCACTTAGTATCTCCAGTAATGGTGCGTCACTAGCTGTTGGGGGTAGTGAAGGAATTGCGTATCAATTGAATACAGGTAATGGTAATATCGATCGGAAGTATGAAGCGATTCCTGGCAAAATTACTGGATTGGATTTCAGTAATAATTCCCAGTTGCTTGCGGTGGCAAGCGATGAAAAGCTGGTGAGAATGTATCAGGTGAATGTGCCTGAGCCCAAAGAACTGCTGAAAACACCCTGGGTAGCAAAACAGATCCAGTTTTCGCCGAACGGTCAGATGCTGCTTGGCATTGGCGATGATGACCAGGCAATTGCCTGGGATGTCGCTTTCCAAATCAATCAACCAACTCCGCCAAATTTTGGCAAGGTGGTGCAAACCATGAAGCACCCTGGTAAACTCGCAGCAGCAGTGTTCGCCAGCGATAGTATCATTTTCACCAATGCTCTGGACAATAAAGTACGACAGTGGAAACTGGCATCAATGGATCCATTGGTGAATTTGAACTACCCCAACATTGTCGATACGGTGGCATGGTCCGAAGATGGCAAGCAGATCGCGGTGGGTGTGCACAATGGCCAGTTATTTATTTATGATCTGGAAAAGAAAAACAATGTACGCACGATTGAAGCCCACAGAAAACCAGCCGATCAGCCGATTTACCGTGTCCAGTGGGTGCCTGGCAAAGCACAGATATTGACCACCAGCCTCGATCAGACGATGAAGATCTGGGATGCTACTAACGGTAACATGGTAAAAGAGTTTAAAGCATTTGATGCGAAGACATTTCCCAGGGGGCATCAGGATCAGGTGTTTGCGGCAGCGTTCAGCAAAGATGGTCAGTTAATAGCTTCGGGATCAAATGACCGCACATTAAAACTCTGGCGGGTAAGCGATGCCACGGTCATTCGGGAATTTCAGCACCCGGACTTTATGAGTGATCCCGGTCGCTCCCACCCAGGTGGGATTTATTCCATCCGCTTTACGCCCGATCAGACGAAATTAATCACTTCAGGGCCTGGCTTGAAAGGTACTGGGCATATTGCCATCTGGTCTGTGAATGATGGCAAATTATTACAGGCCTGGAATGTAGAACGCGGCCCCGTTTATGGCATCGATATTTCCCCCGATGGGAAGTGGATCATTGCCGGGTGTGGGCCACGCGTACGGCAATCTGACACTCCAGACGCCTTAATGTTTGTTATCCCATAGTTTTTGTGTTTCCCAGGGTTGAAGCTGGCTCCAGAAGCTGCCAGCAATACCACAACATTCTTGGCAGGTGGTAGGGGCCTTTCCACATATTGCCTTTTAAAGTAGTTGATATCCGCCCATCGCGGTGGAGATAACCATACCACTCCCCGTATTCTGGGTCGGGAAAATTTTGAAAACTCCAATCATGAACCTGGCGATGCCATTCCGCGTATCGCGGCTGGCCTGTCAGTTTCCAGGCCAGCAGGGTAGCGATGATTGCTTCACAGTGGGGCCACCAGAACTTCATATCGTGCCAATATTCCTGCACAGGCTTGTTTTTTAAGTCGCGAAAGTAAAAAATTCCGCCGTATTGCTCGTCCCAACCCCGCTTCCACATCCAGTCCAGGATCTGCAAGCCAAGTTCGATGTAATGTTGATTTCCGCGGTGTCTGCCTTCGTGCATGATAAACCAGGCACATTCCAGAGCATGTCCTGGGTTCAACTGTCTGCCATCAAAGTGATCCAGCACTTCACCATCGGCACCGACTACTTCAAGGAGTGCTTCATATTCCACCTTCAGAAAATGCTTTTCGATCTGCTCGATGCTCCAGTCGATCCATTCGGTGCAGGTACGCTGCAGGGTAATCACTTCGCCCAGGTGGGCACGCAGTTCCTGCGCTGTTGCCAGACAAAACATGTATGGCCCAATACCGAGTGTTGGGCGGGTCGTGGGGTCTGTCTTGGGAAGAGATTTACCATTTCCAAATGAATATTCGAGGTAGGTTACAAAATAATGCTGGGCATCTGTTGCAGCTCGCTCATCGCCTGTTGCCCTGGCATATGCGGCATTGGCCATGGCTGCAAATGCCTCACTGTAGACATACCGCCTGAGACGCAGTGGCTGCCCGTCGCGGGTAACAGTGAAATACAACTTGCCAGTCGGAGACGCTCCGTGCTGGCGCAGAAAATCGATACCACTTTTCGCGGCATCAAGCCATTCAGATTTCTTCTCACTCGTGTTGAAAAGTGTAGAGAACATCCATGCACCACGACCTTGAAACCAGACGGACTTGTCCGTGTCGATCACTGTTCCGTCGCGGTCGAGAGCTGTCAGGTAACCACCATGTTCATGATCCATTCCATAATGTAACCAAAACGGTATCACATCATTGAGGAGGGCGTTTCTGTATGTTCGGGCAAAGGTTGCATGGCCCTCTGGCGTTGTCACGTCCATTTTTTACTCCAAAAGCCAAGCAAGTGGAAAGCGGACAAACACGAGGCCTTCTCCGTTCTCATACAGGATGCCGACGC